>JANXYY010000027.1 GCA_025355805.1 Actinomycetes bacterium | reverse complement strand
CCTTTTCGACTTCACTATCCCGGATCCTGGAACTCATTGGTTTCATCCTCACAGTGGGCTGCAATTGGACCGAGGTCTTTATGCCCCGTTCATCATTGATGATCCAAACGAGCCGGGGGGATACGACGACGAATGGATTCTCGTTCTTGACGATTGGACCGATGGAGTTGGCCCCAGTCCCGAGGAAATATTCGCGAATCTCAGAGCTGGGGACGGCACAAATTCTGATGGCATGAGTGGTATGAGTGGGATGGGCGGAATGGGTGGAATCGACGGTGGCGATGTCACCTATCCATACTTCCTAATCAATGGGCGCGCTGCCGCCGATCCTGACGTCTTACGAGCTCGCCCAGGTCAAAAAATTAGGCTCAGAATAATCAATGCAGCAGCTGACACGATATTTCAAGTGGCCTTGGCAGATCACGAAATGCTTATCACACATTCGGACGGCTATCCGGTTCGACCGATTCGTACACCGCTGCTTAGAATCGGAATGGGCGAGCGCTACGACGCGATCGTCACGCTTAAAGATGGCGCCTTTCCATTCGTCGCCGCGCCGGTGGGGAAAAGTGGCGTTGCGCGCGCAGTCGTGAGGACCAGTACGGGCGCGCTTCCGGCGGGGGATTCATTACCTATTGAATCTCGATTGACGCCCCTCACCGTCGCAGATTTGTTCGCCGGAGCGGGTAGCGCCTTGTCGCGCACCTCTCCCGATGTGACTCAGGAGATTCGTCTTGCAGGATCTATGCAGCCCTACGTTTGGACGATAAACGGGCGCACTTATGACAAGACTGAACCGGTTCAGATAAGGCAAGGACAATCTGGCCGACTACGAATTCAGAATGCAACGATGATGTCGCACCCGATCCATCTTCACGGACACACCTTTCAAATTGGAGATGCTGGAGGACAGGGTCCGCGCAAAGATACAGTGCTTGTGCCCCCGATGGGCGGGGTAAGTGTTGACTTTCGGGCGAATAATCCGGGTCAGTGGATGATCCATTGCCACAACATCTACCACGCCGAAGCGGGCATGATGACCCGCCTGGCCTACGTGAGATAATTGCCCTCGTCGCCGTGACGAGCGTTACTCCACCTGGTACCTTTTAACTGCTAAATGTCTATCTTTATCGTGAAAGGAACCGTCATGGGTATCGGTTTTAGCATCTTTCTTCTAGCAGTTGGCGCAATTCTAAAGTTTGCAGTTCATGCCACGGTTGCAGGCGTAGACATCCGTGTGGTCGGCGTGATTCTGATGGTGGCTGGAGTTCTTGGCCTGATTCTGACCATGGTCATCCTTGCTCCTCGACGTCGGCGCACGATCACGGAGTCTCGGGATGTGACTACTGGCGGTTCGCCCGCTGCCTCGTCCAATGTGACTCCAAAGACCGAAGTTCACCGAGAGGTCACGGAAGAGCAGAACTGATCGGCTCTTATCTCCCAACTTTCTACATCGAGGTGTAAACGCCATGTTGCGTCGAATTTTTCCCGTGATCTATCTTGTGATTGGCGTGTTGGTAGCAAGCCAACACGGTTACTTGGCGCATCTGAATACGATTAGTCACATTTTCTCGGCAGTACTTGCAATCGCACTTTGGCCGCTCGTTCTGCTTGGCATCAATTTGACTATTAAGTGACTCGACCTCGAGGCGTAACTCCTGGCAGTCGTGCAATACACCGGCTTCAGGCATGGTCATCGCACGCCGGCGCCACCTGGCTGGCGGCAGGAGTGAGTGTTTTCGTGATCGGTGCCGCTGTGTTCACACGTCGCGGAAACTCGCTCTTGATCTGGTTTGAGGGTGCTGCCGCTGGAGTGACCCTGGTAATGGTCTTCGTGCTTCAACATACCCAGACCAGTCAACAACTCGCCCTTCAACGAAAGCTTGATGAACTACTGCGAGCGTTGCCAGGAACGGATGAGCGCCTCATTCGAGTGGAGACTGAACCAGCCGCGGTGATAGAGGAAATCGTGAAACCTGAGGGTCCAGGCAACCACCCAGATTCGCAACGACCTGACCCGATGAGGCGATGAACGACGAGGTCGTGAAAAGGAGATCGAGCATGCCGGTAACCTTTAGATACCTTGTCCCCGTAGCTCAGTCGGATAGAGCGACCGCCTCCTAAGCGGTAGGCCACCAGTTCAATTCTGGTCGGGGACACCCGCTGAAACTCCCTTACTTATTTAGCGCGTCGATCAAAGTGACGATGGCAAATGAGAAAAGCAGGATTGCCAATCCCCGCTGGCGCAGTTTCGCCGGAATTAGGTGCGAGACACTACTTGCTGAGACCGCACCAGCCACCGAAGCGAGCGCCAGAAGCCATAGTGATGCAATTGAACGCATTTCGTGGTGGCGCACCGAAAGTGCTGCGATGGAATTGATGGCGAGGATAAGTGAACTGGTGGCGACGGCCTTGGCAATTGTCAATCCACTTGCCAGTCGCAGCGCCGGGACTACAACAAATCCAGCACCCACTCCGAGAATGCCCGCTGTACCACCAGCGGCAACCGCGCCGAGTGAGCCGCGAATGATGTCGTGTTTTCTCTCACTTTCTTGATGTCGAAACCAGAAGATAATCGAGGCAGATAAAAGGAGCACGACAAGAAGCAGTGCGCTGAGCCGATTGCTTACGTGTCCGCTCAATTTCGCGGCGATCAGCGTCACTGGTGTCGAAAGAATCAGAAATGGAATCGCGGCACGCAAAATGATGAGGTGCCTTCGCCAGCCCAGCAGTGCGGTTGCTAAACCCGATGACAGTACTACCACTAAACCTGCGATACCCGCTGTGCGATAGGGCAGATGCATGAAATGCACGGCAAGTGGAATCGTGATGCTTCCCGCTCCCGCACCGAAGAAGGCCATGCATGCGCCCACTAGCAATCCAACGAGGAGGGCAGCCACGCACCAAGTCTGGCACGCCTGGAGGTCTTAGTGCTTCAGAGAGAAACGCTTTAACGATTTTGGCGCCCACCAATTAGCTTCACCGAATAGCCGCATGAGAGCTGGTACAAGTAAGCCCCGCACCACCGTGGCATCGAGAAGAATTGCAAAAGCAATTCCAAGCCCCATCATTTTGATCGATGTGACGCCGCTCGTGATGAACGTAGCGAAAACTATCGCAAGCAGCACCGCTGCAGCACTAATAATTCGAGCCGAACGTTGGAGTCCGGTGGCGACGGACTCGATGGTGCCCTTGCCTGCAAGGTGCTCCTCTTTGATTCGGGAGAGTAAGAAGAGTTCGTAGTCCATTGAAAGACCAAATGCCAGCACGGCTACTAGCACCAGCGTTGACGTATCGAGCGTGCCCGTTATCGCGAATCCGCCTAAAAGGTTTGCTAAGTGGCCGTCGACAAAGATCCAGGTGAGCACGCCGATCGTGACGGTGAGCGAGATAAAGTTTAAGAGGATCGCCTTGATTGGCAAGATGATCGACCCAGTGAATAGGAAGAGTAAAAGCAAGACGCTGAGGCCCACCCAGACAAATACTTTTGGCAGAGTGCGCGCAATTCCATTTTGGGAATCCGCATAATCCGCTGCAACGCCACCCACAAGTGTTCCTGACGGAGCTGCGATTGTTCGAATCGCATTTATCTGCTTCTCCCCAGTTGGTGTTCGTGGACCGGCATTGCTGATGGCTTGGATTCGAGCAATATCCGAATTGATGATTGGTGGAATGACGTGGATTATTCCTGGGATCGTCGCGAGGTTCTGCGAAAACGTAGTTATGGCTGCAGCTTGGACGGCGGCACTTGGAATGATGATCTCGATCGGATTGGCCTCATTGCCCGGGAATCGATCACGCTGTAATTGCGCGGCAATCGTTGCCTTGTCGCTCTTTGGTAGTACTCGGTCATCAACCTGCGAAAATGCGGCACCTCTAATTGGCGCCGCGATGATGGCAAGTAACGAGAGAGTTCCGAGGACAATAATTAATGGGCGCCTCATGACGAGGCGAGCGGTAGCCGCCCATCGGCCGTCCTCTTTGGGAGTGATCGCACTTTTGCGTACAACGAATTTATCGATCCGCGGACCCGCAATGGCTAGTAGAGCGGGAAGTGTTGTTAGGGCACCAGTCACCGCGACAAAAACGACGGCGAGGGCCGCATAGGCAAATGATTTTAGAAAGAATTGTGGAAAGAGGATTAGTGAGCCGAGAGTTACGGCCACGGTGAGGCCCGAGAAAAAGACGGTGCGTCCAGCGGTATCCATCGTTTTTATGACTGACTCTTCGACTGTTCTTCCCGCGTGTAATTCTTCGCGAAATCGATTAACGATGAGCAATGCGTAGTCGATTCCCAGACCTAGGCCCAATCCCGTGATTAAGTTCAGTGCAAAGATCGAAACGTCCGTAGTGAGACTAATTAGCCAGACTAAAAAGAAGGACCCGAGAATTGCGGAGATACCAACAACGAGTGGCATCCCGGCGGCAAACAGACCGCCAAAGACTATTGCGAGCGCGATGAAGGTGAGCGGAATAGCAATGGACTCTGCTTTTGCCAGGTCTTTAGCAATTTTCTGGTTGACGCTATAACCAAAGACTGAATAGCCCGTCGCATAAACCCGCACATTATCAATCTGCTTGTCATATTTACTCTGGATGATTCCGGCAATCTTGGTCGCCTTATCCGACTGGGTAGATGTTAGGTAAACAAAAATGTAGCCCGCCGTGCCGTCCTTGCTGGCCAACTCCGGTGCATTGCCAGCCGACCAATAAGAAAGCGTTCGCTGGACACCGTGCTCTTTTCTAACCGCACTTTCAATCTTGATCGCAGTTGAACCAATTTCGTTAAGTCTGGCTTTGCCACCATCCACGATTAAAACAACGCCAGGATCTTTCACGCCGAGGGTGTCGTGAAGGTAGGTAAATACTTTCGCTGAATCGCTCCCTGGATCGCTGTAACCACCGCTAGAGAGGCGCGCGAAGACCAATGAGCCGAGCCCTGCCGCGATTCCGACGATTATCGCGGAGGCGACGACGACCAACATTTTTCGGCGAACGGCGAGGTGGCCAAGTCGAGCGAACATTCAAAGTCTCCAAACTGGTGGATTGATCTGAACAATGTAAAGATTCTGTCAGAGGGATTTGAACAGTGTCAAGTTAGGTGCGAGAATAGCCGCATGACCAAGGACCCGTACCACCACGGCGACTTGGCCGCTGCCCTTGTTGGTGCGGCCTTGGAAGAAGTGCGCCAAGTTGGTGCAGAGAAGGTTTCACTTCGCGGGGTGGCAGCCACTCTGAAAGTGAGTCCAAGCGCGGCTTATCACTACTTCCCAGATAAGGATGCGCTGCTAGGCGCTACTGGCGGAGCGGTCTTTGAACTTTTTGGTCAGCGGATGCAAGAGGCTTTCGAAAGCATTTCAGGCGACGGACGCCAGGCAGTGGAAGGGCGTTTAAGTGCCCTTGCGATGGCTTACATCAACTTTGCTCGGGACGAGCCCCATCTCTTTAGGCTCGCCTTTGGTGCCTATTGCGTAACTCCGATCGGCGACAAATTCATGGATCTAAGCGAAGCTGGATTGGCTGGCACGCTTCTCATTAGAGCGTTGGATGATCTTCAACGGCTTGGAGTGATCGCGCCTGAAGCGCGTCAACACGGTGAAGTTCTCTGTTGGTCGGCAGTGCACGGAATGGCAACGCTGATATTGGAAGGACATATTTCGGAACTGGCGGTTCCAGCGCTCCTTGATGCAATTCGTTTTGCACTCGCGATGGATGGGAAGGTGGCCTAGTCAGATGAGCGAATATTTGCCAGAGCAGACGACAGATGACACGGATGACCCAGGTGAAGGTTGGAACGAAGAAGAAGTTCCTTCACATGATGACGAACTTCTCGATGATGTTCCGCCGCACCATGATTCGTAACTCCGCCGACCTATAAGCCAAGCAGCACTAATGTAATTCGATCATCGACGCCAGCGATGGCTTGCGCGTCCTTTGCCGACACTGCAAGTACCACCACACCACCTTGATCATGGCTTTTGGTGGACAGAACTTCCACATCGCTAGCCACAATTCGGGCTGGCAACGCGCCAGTAGTTGCAATTGTGCCCGGTTGACCAACAAGTACGTCGACGTGATCACCTGCATGTACGAGTTGGGAATTTGCCGAGTCGTTCAACGTAATCGCGATGGCGACCTTCCCGCTGTCACTCAGCAACGCAGGTGCCACTACTCGAGCATCCGTGATGACTTCACCTCGTCTGATCGCCCCAACCGCTATCTCGCCGATCGCATCGCTCGTTGAGTGCAGCGAACCATCTGCAACGAGATGAATAGGTAACTCCCGCAAGACAACATCTTTCTCGCCGATTACTGAGCCCGATGCGATCTCGTTCCTCGCTACCAAGGTCTTCACGCTGCTGCTCGACGATCCATGGAATGTTCCAACTAGGAGCAATAGGCCGGTTACGGCGAGGAGCGCAGCGATCGCTCGTCGCCTAATGGAAAAAAGTGCGAAGGCGCTGGTAATTCGTGCCTTGTCTGATTCGTTGGCGAGTTTAGCTAGCGTTTTTAATGGTCCAAGAATATTTGCGCGCATGACCCGCAGGTTCGGGGAGCATGCCCCCCGTTGTCACGAGGCAGTCGCGTTTCCGGTGGATGGTTTCCTCCAAGTGGATGGACTCGGTCTGAGCGATCAAGTTATCCACTTGTCTGTTTGGGCCATCGACTCTCATCGGGCCTCCGGTTTCAAGAGTGAGGTTTATCCCCAAAAACCTCACTAGTTGGCAGTACTACCTGCTAAAACCTCACTGAAAATGGTTGATTTTGGCTAGAAACCTCACAATCGGCATGATAAGGTTTCTGGAATTGACGGGACCTGCTTATGTCAGATTTAGTGCGGATCGGCGAAGTTGCCAACGCTGTGGGTCGGCATATCAACACTCTTCGACGCCTTGCCGATGATGGCGAAATTCCCGTTGCGCGGACGTCAGGGGGACAGCGCTTATTTAATATCGCTGACGTTCAAAATGCGTTGGATGCCCGATCCAGGGCTCGCCACCCTTCGCAGGTGTTGAGCAAGGCCAACAAACTCGTAACAGCAAGTTGGGGAAGAGAGTTCCCTCTCGCAAATCTTCAAGAACATGAAGTTTGGAAAGAGATTGTGGAGGACCTGCATCTCGATCTGACTTCTGGAGCTGGTGGCGTGTTTCCATATGCCTTTAGTGAAATGCTAAACAACGCAATTGATCATTCTGAAGGAACGACGGCAACCATAAAGTTCTTCAAGAAGCCGGAGACCTGGGCCTTTGAAATCATTGACAACGGATGCGGAGTATTTTCAAAGATTATGACCGAATTTAATTTGCAAAATGTCTTTGAAGCCGTGGGAGAATTGACCAAAGGGAAGCGAACAACTGCGCCAAAGAGTCATACTGGTGAGGGAATTTTCTTCACCTCGAAGGCTGTAGACATTTTTGAGTTGTCATCTGACGGCATTCGATGGTGCGTTGACAATCTCATAAACGATTTCAGTGTTTTCAAAAATGGGAGCCAACGGGGTACTCGAGTCTTTTGCAGACTTGAAATAGGCACCAAGCGTGATTTGACCGCGGTTTTTAGGGAATTCACCGTGGATCATGAATTTGTACGCACTCGTCCGGTGGTGAAGTTATTTGAAACGGGCCTTACTTTTATCTCTCGAAGTGAAGCTCGGAGACTGCTTTCAGAATTGGGAAAATTTGAAGAAATTCAATTGGACTTTGAAAAAGTCGAATCTGTTGGACAGGGATTTGTAGATGAAATTTTTCGAATCTGGTCGAATGATAATCCGACAAAGAAAATTATCCCCAGAAATATGAACTCCGCGGTGGAGTTTATGGTGAAGCGTGGAATGAGTTTGAAATGATTGAGATAGATCCTTCCGGCGGTTAAGAGGCAGTTTTGCCAGGGTTGGATGGCTTTGTGGGAGTGGATGGCTTTGTGGGAGTGGATGGAGCGTTCGTAGTTTTCGGGGTCGGCGCTGGCGCATCCGAGGTAGCTGTCGTCGCAGCCGTGCTCGGGCTGGTCGGAGTTGGGGTACTGGGGGTACTACTCGACTCCGCTTTTCTCGAATCAGTTCGGTAGAAGCCGGAACCCTTAAACACGACACCAACTGCTCCATAAAATTTGCGTAACGCGCCGCCGCAAACGGGGCAGACGGTGAGTGAGGCATCGGAAAAGGACTGCACCTGCTCAAAGGCGTGTTCACACTGCGTGCAGATGTATTCGTAAGTTGGCACTCGCGAAGGGCTCCTCGGTAGGGGTTAGGGGTCGATTCTAAGTGAGAGGATGGCTTCATGAGTTCCCACCGCTTGCGGCACTGGACCATCTGGGGTGCTTTCGGCCTACTTTTGACCATCGTTTTTGCCTCCTCATCGCAAGCTGCTTCGATCCTCAGTTCGAACCCTTCCGATGGAGCGGTAGTTCACACCGCCCCAACGCAGGTGACGATTACTGCTGATGGGGCTCTCGTTGAGATGGGCACTTCACTCGTGGTGTCGAGTGAGGATGGCGTTCGGGTTGACGATGGTTCGGTACAAGTGAATGGGCCTACGGCCTTAGTTGGAGTTCAGCAGTTGCGCAAAGCCGGTCGCTACACGGTGACTTATCAACTGATTTTTGGCGATGGCCAAAACTTAAATGGTTCCTATAACTTCACTTTAAGTGGGTCGAGCCCGGGAAAGCCGTCGCCTACGCCGACAACGATTGGGACGCTTCCCCCAGTTACGCATTCGACGTTTTTCGAAAACCTAAAACGCGGGGGCATCGGACTTTTGCTTGGAGTGCTGATTCTCGTAGTTGTCGGAAGCCGAGTTGTCCGGTCGCGTAAAAATCGTGAGTGAATCTGGATGAAAAAACAAATTGTTCTT
>JANXYY010000165.1 GCA_025355805.1 Actinomycetes bacterium | reverse complement strand
GTGGGCCATGGTCTACGGCCAACCTCAGGAGCAAACCCGCCATTCCGCGTGGCCGTTGCGACTCGGGTCAGAGACAACCACGAAAGTGGTTGACGAGGTGGGAATTCGGTGTTCGCATTTTGATGCCTTTAGATTCTTCACACCCGAAGCGGCGCCGCTAAACGCGATTTTACCAACCCGAGAGAGCCAAATCGAGCTGGATCAACCCGGGTGCATCCACGCCAATATGGATCTCTACAAATGGGCCTATAAGTTAGCCCCGATCTTACCCAGCGACCTAGTGCTCGATGCATTTCTAAATGCACGTCGCCTACGCGAAATCGATATGCGAGCGAGTCCGTACGATTTGAGCAAACTACATTTATCCCCGATTCGCGTCGAACTACCGGAGGGCAGACTCGAATACGCCGGCGAACAGCGAAGATTAGCGATCGAGTCGATGCCGATCAGAATCGCGATCGCTGAATATTGCGAAAAGGTGCTGGAGCTAAGAGAGTCTTTCGACGAAGTTCAGTGATTCGTCGAAAATCAATTTCGCATCATTATCGATCGTCGCTACGTGGTAACTATCGTGTAACACGATCTCCTGCTTTGAAGTAGATCCCACATTCCTAAAAATCCATTCAGAATTCGAAGCAGGGACCACATGATCTTCGACACTGTGTAAAAGTAGCAATGGAGCGCTGACATTTCGAACACGTGCTTGAACGTCGGCGAGCAATTTCAATAATGATCTAGCGGCTTTAAGTGGCGTCCGGTCGTAGGCATATTCGCTAGCCCCTAGTTTCTTAATATCGCCCCCGACAGAGGGCATGGTTGCCAAGACGCGTGAAGCCAATGGAATCAAAGCGCGCCTTGCTCCAGTGATGTGAATCAGCGGGTTAACCAGAACGATGCCTGATGGTTGATGCAGCGAAGCTAGGCGCAAGGTAAGAGCGCCACCCATTGAGAGCGCGAAGATAAAAACCTTTGAGCACTTTCCGACTAAATCTAGGTAAGCGTCCTCCGCAGTGGAGTACCACTGCTCCCAAGTACTTTTATTCATCTCCCCCGGCGACGTTCCATGACCTGGCAAAAGTGGCAGTCGGATCGTATAGCCATGCGTTGCAAAAAACTCCGCCCATGGACGCATCGATGCGGGCGAACCCGTAAAGCCGTGTACAAATAATATCCCAATCCCATTTTGCCCATCGCTCGACCAAGCCGCGACCTGATTTGAAACTGCATCCATCAATCTCTCACTTCTACTCGCCAAATAGTCTGGCAGCCTCGATAGCCCGCTGCCACCGATCGTGGGCCACGATGGTTTCTCCTTCAGAGATTATCTCGACGTCTTCGCGAGAAGTAAGAGCAGGCCAACCCAAACCTAATGCAGCCAATTCTGCCGCTCCGAGTGCTGTTGCCTCTGGATCTCGGCGTCTATGAACAGGTCGTTGCAACGCCGTTGCTTGCAATTGACAGAGCAACATGTTGGTACTTGCTCCGCCATGGGCACCAAGAAATGGTAAGCGAACATTGCTCTGAGACTCCATCATCTCCACCACGTCCGCTACCTGCCAAGCAATCGATTCAAGCAACGCACGAGCGAAATGGGCGCGGGTCGTGCCGCGAGTTATGCCAAGAATTGCACCACGCGCGCTTGGGTCCCAGTGCGGCGCACCTAAACCCGTAAGTGCAGGAACAAATACCACGCCTGACGAGTCAGGTACCGTGCGCGCTAACTGTTCTATCTCCGACGAGGTAGCAATTAATCCAAGACCGTCTCGAAACCATTGAACTGCAGCACCAGTGACAAAGATTGCGCCTTCTGATGCAAAAGAGCGACGGCCATCGGGGTGCGCAAGGGCAACAGTGGCTAAGAGACCGCCGCTTATGGTTGGGATCTCGAGACCTGTGTTTACCAGGACGAATGAGCCAGTGCCATAAGCACACGCAGCCGATCCCGGAGCCGTACCTGCTTCGCCAAATAACGCGGCTTGCTGATCACCGGCGAGCCCACAGATCGGGGCACCGATGCCCAGGAATGCGTTTGGATCACAAAGCGCAAGCTCTCCATAGGACGCTGTGATTTCGGCCAGCGCATGTCGTGGCACTCCAAAGAGATCGAGGAGTCCTGCATCCCACTCGCCACTCTTGAGTTCATAGAGCAAAGTTCGCGAAGCATTGCTGGCATCCGTGATGTGACGCTGGCCCGCCGTTAGCCGAGAGATCAAATAGGAATCGACGGTACCTACAGCCAATTGCCCGGATTCAATTCCCGCCCAAACCTCGGGTTCATTTTCTCGCACCCACATAATCTTCGTGGCCGTGAAATAGGGGTCGAGTCGAAGCCCGGTGCGAGAAATATCAACGCCTTCAAGTCTGCTGCAAATTTCACTTGTGCGGCGGTCCTGCCAGACAATTGCAGGTCGGGCACTTCCCAGTGTTTTTCGGTCCCAAATCACCAACGTCTCTCGCTGATTCGTGACGCCGACTCCAACTATGTTCGAGCCCCGATCACCAACCGCCTGACCCACCGCGACTAGGAGCGCTCCCCAGATCTCGGAGGGCTCTTGTTCTACCCACCCAGGCCGCGGAAAGTATTGAGGAAAATCTTGATGCCCACGACCCACGACTTGTCGATCGGCGTCAATGACCAAAGCGGTGACACCGGTCGTTCCGGCATCTATCGCGAGGATTAAATCGGTCACGACGTGAGCCTACGACTCAAAACTGTACTTAGCGTGGACCTTTGCGCAGAAGTCCATAAGTGAGCGCATCTTTTAGGGCCATCGCAGAGGCGGCGATGACATTAGCGTGGACACCAAGAGTGGTCCACTCCCCATCACCGTCATCAGTACCGACCAGAACGCGAGTGATGGCATCCGTGCCGTGCCGACCTTCCAGAATGCGCACTTTGTAATCGGTTAATGCGAAAGTAGCGATCTCGGGAAATGCCCCTTGAAGACCTTTACGTAGTGCGTTATCGATCGCATTTACCGGTCCGTTGCCCTCCCCTGTCGAAAGTATTTCTTCTTCGCCAACGCGAATTTTAATCGTAGCCTGACTTAGAACCTCACCGCTGGGAAGTTGTTCGACAATCGTGCGCCAAGATTCGATAGTAAAGAAACTCGGCCTAGATCCGTCTACTTCCTCTCGCAGCAAGAGCTCAAACGACGCATCGGCTGCCTAGAATGTCCAGCCCTGTGATTCCAATTCCTTCACACGATCGACGACCCGTCCCACCGCCTCACGATTGGCACTGAGGTCGATCCCGAGTTCTGCGCTCTTGAGTTCAACTGATGCACGACCAGCCATCTCGGAAACCAGCATGCGCATGTCGTTGCCAACTGAACTCGGCACCTCGTGTTGGTAAAGCGCTGGATCAACCTTGATTGCACTGGCATGCAATCCCGCCTTGTGCGCGAAGGCCGAAAGGCCGACGTACGGTTGGCGCGCCGTTGGGGTCACGTTGGTGACTTCGGCAACTGCATGTGCGATTCGAAACGATTCGCGCAGCGCACCTTCAGGTAATACTTTCTGATGCCGCTTCAATTCCAAGTTAGCCACGATCGAGATCAGGTCTGCATTGCCGGTGCGCTCGCCATAGCCGTTTAGGGTGCCTTGCACGTGAGTGGCACCGGCTTTGATGGCGGCAAGCGAGTTGGCCACAGCGCAACCCGTGTCGTTGTGGCAATGAATTCCTAGTCGAGCGTTGCTGCTTCCGAGAACTTCATGAACGATTTCAGCGAGTTCGTCTGGCAACATGCCGCCATTCGTGTCACAGAGTGCGATCACATCGGCCCCCGCCTCGGCAGCAACGCGAATTACCTCGAGGGCGTACGAGCGATTTGCGCGATAACCGTCAAAAAAATGCTCCGCGTCAAGAAATACCCGCTGACCCTCCGCGCGCAAATGCGAAACACTGTCCCTGACCATCGCAAGATTTTCATCAAGGGAAGTCTTAAGAGCCAAATCCACGTGTCGATCATGAGACTTTGCGACGAGCGTTACTACGGAGGCACCCGAATCACGGAGTGCCGCGATCAGCGGATCATCGGCCGCTACTACACCCGGGCGCCGAGTCGAACCGAAGGCCGTCAACGTGGAATTCTTCAAAACGAGTTCCTTGCGAGCGCGCGCAAAGAACTCCGTATCTTTTGGATTAGATCCTGGCCAGCCGCCTTCGATAAAACCGACACCGAGATCATCCAGATGTCGCGCGATGGTGAGCTTGTCATTGACGGAAAGATTTAAACCCTCTTGCTGTGCACCATCTCGAAGAGTGGTGTCGTAAACATGAAATGTGTCTCCCCGCGGCGGCAACGACATTAGCTAACTCGCGCCATCCAGCCATGTTCATCCGGGAGAGTCCCACCTTGAATTCCAAGTAGCGCCGCTCTTAATTGCAGGGCAATCGGTCCAGATTCACCGCTCCCGTGAGTCCAATCGCCGGTTCCACTCTTCACTGCGCCAACGGGAGTGATCACTGCGGCGGTACCGCAAGCAAAAACTTCCGAAATTTCACCGTCGGCTACCCCCTTGCGCCATTCATCAACCGTGATCGATATTTCGCCGGCGCCATAGCCCAAGTCGGCGGCCAGTGTTAAGAGTGAGTCACGGGTGATGCCAGCCAAGAGGGTGCCGGTCAACTTCGGTGTCACAACGCGAGCGCTCGGCCCCTGTCCCATAACGAAGTAGAGATTCATACCGCCCATCTCTTCAACGTATTCGCGGTGGACCGCGTCCAGCCAAACCACTTGATCGCACCCCTGCGCCGCCGCAGATTGTTGAGCCAATAACGAGGCGGCATAATTTCCGCCACATTTGGCTTCTCCCGTTCCGCCGGGTGCCGCCCTCACGTACTCAGTGGTGATCCAAACGGTTACGGGTCGAACTCCACCTTTGAAGTAAGCACCCGCTGGCGAGGCAATCAGCACATACTCGGCTCGATTACTCGGACGAACACCAAGACCAACCTCAGTCGCGATCATCATTGGACGTAAGTAAAGCGATTCGTCGGCCTGAGTTGGGACCCAATCTCGATCCTGATTGACGAGAGCGTTCACGCTTTCGAGAAATAGTTTTTCGGGAAGCGCAGGCAGTGCAAGTCTGGTAGCACTTCGAGCAAAGCGCTTAGCATTCTGCTCAGGTCTAAAAAGTGCGACTCCGCCATCGGGTTGACGGTAAGCCTTCAACCCCTCAAAAATCTCTTGACCATAATGCAAGACCATCGTCGCCGGATCCAAAGAAAGTGGACCGTAAGGAACAAGGCGTAGTTCACTCCAGCCACTGCTAAAGCTCCAAGTTGCAGTGACCATGTTGTCAGTGAAGTATTTCCCAAAACCCGGCTCAGCCAGAATCGCCGCTCTTGCATTTTCCGACAGCGGCGTTTTGTTGGGAGTCAGTGAGATAGCCATGGCTCGTTCCCTACTTTCCAGTCAACGTGGCGCAGATCGCGTCACCAATTTCGCTCGTACTGCGTTTGAAATCTCCACGCATCAAAAGGTCGCTAGCAACAGCTACCTCAACTTTAGTGGCAGCATCGATTAGTCCCACATGTTCTAAAAGCATCGCGACCGAAAGGATCGTGGCAGTTGGATCCGCGACAGATTTTCCCGCGATATCCGGGGCCGAACCATGTACCGGTTCGAACATGCTTGGGAATGCTCCGGTTGGGTTAATGTTGCCACTTGCAGCGAGTCCAATTCCACCACAGATCGCTGCAGCAATATCGGTCAGGATGTCACCGAAGAGGTTGTCAGTTACTACGACGTCAAAGCGACCAGGATCCGTGACGAAAAACATCGCTGCGGCATCGACGTGAAGGTAGTCAGTTGCCACTGATGGGTACTCGCTCGCGACTTCCAGGAAGACTCGCGTCCAAAGGCCACCTGCATGAGTTAGCACGTTATTTTTGTGAACAAGAGTTAACTGCTTTCTAGGGCGGCGCATAGCTCGGTCAAAAGCGTTGCGAATCAAGCGCTCCACGCCCACGCGCGTGTTTAGGCTCTCTTCAGTGGCGACTTCGCGCGAAGTCCCCTCGGCAAGCACACCTCCGGCACCAACATAAGGGCCCTCAGTGCCTTCACGGACGACGATGAAATCAATGGCGGTTGCATGAGCCAGGGGCGAAATTACGCCAGGAAATAGTCGCGCCGGACGAAGATTCACGTATTGATCAAAGGCAAAACGCAACCGAAGCAGAAGACCACGTTCGAGAATTCCACTGGGAACTGTTGGATCACCGACAGCTCCCAACAAGATGACATCTGCCTTGGCGAGATCTGCGAGGATTTCGTCGGTCATGGTTTCGCCCGTTGCGTGCCAACGTCGGGCACCTAAGTCGTAGAATGTTTTTTCAAAAGTCGAGTCGTACTGCGCGCCAACAACATCTAGGACCTTGAGTCCTTCTGCGACAACTTCAGGCCCAATGCCATCGCCTCCGATGATCGCGAGCTTGATTGTGCGTGACACGCTGGCTCCTAGATTAGGTTGACGAAACGAACGACACGGGCTTTCGTTTCGGTCGAAATAGTGGCTGCCAATTCCGGGCCCACGGCCGAATCGATGGTGAGCACCATTAGTGCTTCACCTCCGGCGCGATCGCGCGCTACCTGCATCCCACCAATATTTATGGCTGCTTCGCCGAGAATTCTTCCGACAACTCCAATAACTCCAGGCTTGTCTGCATAACGCAAGAAGAGCAAGCTTTCGCTCGGAATCAAATCGAGAGCAAGGTCATCGATTGCGACAATTTTCTGAACTCGTTTCAAGCCCACTAGGGTGCCACTTACGGATATTTGAGAGCCGTCACCCAGGGCGGCGGTGAGCGTTATCGCGTTTCGGTGATCTTCGCTCTCAACATTCTTGACCACGCTGGCGACCAATCCCCGCTCTTTCGCCAGCATCGGCGCGTTCACATAAGAGACACCGTCACCAACAACTCCGAGCAAGAGCCCCTTGAGCGCGCTCGTCGCGAGAATTTCGCAATCAAAATTCGCGATTTCCCCGCGGACTTCAACAACCACACTCGATGGAGCGCCACCGGCTAGCCCCGAGATAATCTGGCCAAGCGTTTCAACTAATGGAAGCGCAGGGCGTACGTCTTTAT
This sequence comes from Actinomycetes bacterium, assembly GCA_025355805.1. Taxonomy (GTDB): domain Bacteria; phylum Actinomycetota; class Actinomycetes; order Nanopelagicales; family Nanopelagicaceae; genus JANXYY01. The sequence continues at coordinate 1,101 of JANXYY010000165.1, read as the reverse complement.
CAATCGTTCCACCACGGACATTTACTGCATCGGGCACAAGTTCACCTGCGAGCGCTTTGCGCACTGAGATGGCGACCGCAATCCCTGCACGTTCCTGAGCCTCTTCGGTAGAAGCGCCTAAGTGAGGTGTCGCGACGACGTTGTCTAACCCAAAGAGAGGCGAATCCGTGCATGGCTCCGTCGAATAAACGTCGATACCAACTCCCGAAATGCGCCCTGATTTTAGCGCTTCATATAGTGCAACTTCATCAACAACACCGCCACGCGCCGCATTGATAATGTGCACGGTTTGTTTGACTTTCGTGAGCGCATCAATACCAATTAAGCCAGCTGTTTCCTTTGTCTTGGGCAAGTGGATTGTGATGAAATCGCTCTCGCCTAAGAGTTCATTTAATTCGACCAGACGAACACCCAATTGCGCAGCGCGCTGTGGCGAAAGGTACGGGTCGTAAGCAATGACCTGCATTCCAAATGCCTGCATCCGGTGAGCCACGAGTTGTCCGATTCGGCCTAGTCCCACAACTCCGAGAGTTTTTTCATACAGTTCAGAGCCCGTGTATTTCGATCTGGCCCACTTACCGTTTCGCAAGGCGGCGTTTGCCGCCGAAATGTGACGGGCCGACGCGAGGAGCAGACCGATCGCCAATTCGGCAGCACTGACGACATTGGAGGTTGGAGCATTAACTACCATAACCCCGGCCTGGGTAGCCGCGGCAACATCGACGTTATCCAATCCGACGCCTGCGCGAGCGATGACTCGCAATCCCTTTGCACTTCCAATCGCCTCGGCATCCATCTTGGTCGCCGATCGGATCAGGATCGCATCGACTCCCGCAGCGAGAGCCGATAACAACTCTGTCCGGTTCGCTCCGTCGCAGATACGAATCTCAAAGTCAGGTCCTAGCTCACTAACCGTAGCTGGGCTCAACTCTTCTGCGATTAAGACTACGGGCTTGGCCATCAACGGGCTGCTTTGCCTTCTGTGTAGTCATCTTTTTCCGTTCGAACCCATGACATCAGCTTTCGTAGTTCTCGACCGACGCTTTCGATGATGTGGGACTCACCCTTCGCGCGAAGAGCCTTGAACTCAGGCGCTCCGGC
>JANXYY010000163.1 GCA_025355805.1 Actinomycetes bacterium | reverse complement strand
GGCAATCCATGGGGAATGAATTCAGCCGCACGAAATGACTGGATCAAGGAGTGTGATTTTCCGATCCCAGTTCTTAATGGTGAAATTCCTGAGGATATCGAGTACCTATTCTGGGTAGGGTGTGCTGGGGCTTATGAGGATCGTGCGAAAAAAACTACCAAAGCGGTTGCTGAACTTTTACACCGAGCCGGCGTCAAGTTTGGAGTTTTAGGTGATGGTGAAACGTGCACAGGTGATGCTGCACGTCGGTCCGGCAATGAATTTCTTTTCCAAATGCTCGCCTCGCAAAACGTTGAGACACTTACCACCCTTTTTGAGAACAGAACATCGAAGAAAGTTGTCGTTACGTGTCCACACTGCTTCACGACGCTTGGACGAGATTACAAACAATTAGGCATCTCGCTCGAGTTGGTTCACCACACACAGTTGCTCAATCGTCTCGTTAAAGAAAAACGACTGGTTCCGATAGCGCCGCTAAATCAAACTCTCACCTATCACGACCCCTGCTACCTAGGACGTCACAACCAGGTGTATGCACCGCCGCGTGAATTGCTCGAGGCAAGCGGAGCCGAACTCGTCGAGATGCCGCGTAATTCAGAGCGCTCATTCTGCTGCGGCGCCGGGGGAGCCAGGATGTGGATGGAGGAGCGTCTTGGCCAGCGGATAAACCTCGCCCGAGTGGATGAGGCCATCGCTACCAAGGCCGCCGCCGTAGCGGTCGCCTGTCCATTCTGTCGCGTGATGGTCTCTGACGGGGCGGCCGAGCGTGACGACCAGATTGAGGTCTTTGACGTGGCTCAAGTGCTCTTGAAATCGCTCGGGTGACGGCAAAAGCACTGCAGGATGGCAGAGCACTCCCAGCAAACTCTCAGAGATCAGGGGCATGATCGAAGCGTGAGCATTCCAATGACCGCCCTGGCACCCTTGCCCGTCACCCAGCCCAAGTACCGAATTTTGGTCGTGGACGATGAGCCCAGCATCACTGAACTTATCGCCACCAGCCTTCGTTTCGTCGGCTTTGAAGTTCGTACGGCTGGTACTGGTTTTGAAGCGTTGACCGTCGCCGAGGAGTTTCACCCGCACGCTCTGCTGCTGGATGTAATGCTCCCCGATCTCAATGGCTTCGAGGTCTGTCGCCGGCTGCGCAGTAACGGCATCGATGTCGGCGTCCTTTTTCTAACCGCGCGCGATGCTACTGAAGACAAAGTCGCCGGGCTCACCGTGGGTGGCGACGATTACGTAACGAAGCCATTCAGTCTTGAAGAATTAGTTGCCCGCGTACGCGCACTGCTTCGTCGCACCGGTGTTGTCGCAGCCGATGTTGATGACGAACTCATCTCCTTTGCCGACCTCAGTCTCAACGAGGCGACGCACGAAGTTTATCGGGAGGGAAACTTGATCGAACTTTCACCGACCGAATTCACGTTACTTCGCTACCTGCTCATAAACGCCGGTCGAGTGGTAAGCAAGAGTCAGATCTTGGATCACGTTTGGCAATACGATTTTCGTGGCGATGCCGGCATCGTTGAAACGTATATTTCCTACCTTCGCAAGAAAATTGATATCTACGAGCCTGCGTTAATCCACACGGTCCGCGGAGTTGGATATCGGCTTCGGTTGCCACCAAAAGTTGCATGAAAATTCCACTCCTTCGCCACGACGTCTCTCTTCGCGGTCGCCTTGTTATCACCGCAGTCACCCTCACAGCCATCGCACTTGCAATCACCGATATCACAGCAACGATTATTCTTCGCAACAATCTAACGGCTCGATTAGACGATCAGCTTAGGTCAGTCGCGGGAGGTCAAACACTTCGCCTTGACCAACTCCACCTAAACGATCCAGTCAACGACAGCCAGCCAATGATGCCAGGAATGGGAAGTTTAGGGCCGCGGCGAGTTCCCAACTCGATCACCCTTACGCTGCTGGATCCCAAGGGCAAAGTGGTCCAACAATTTGGTGGCGGTTTAGATAACAGCGACTTGGCCGATGCCTTGAGCGGACTCACCATCTCGAGAGCAACGCCGCACCAAAATCATCCGTGGACCCTCACCGGTGGCGATAACTCTGGTGGTTATCGAGTCATCTCTAGGGTGATAGTCAACAATGAAGGCACCGCAGTTGTTGCAGTCTCGCTGGCCGATTTACATAAGACACTGTTGA
>JANXYY010000122.1 GCA_025355805.1 Actinomycetes bacterium | reverse complement strand
TACAAGCTCTGCAATCGTACTCCAGCGACAACCTTGAACGAGTTGAACGCGTGCGAGTCGAACTAGCCAGCCACGGTCTATTGATCCGCAAATGGCGAAGTCTCCTTCATGTTGGTCTTCGTCGCGATCTATTCATCCTCATAGATGACTGCTCGCTGGCACTGACACTGGGTTTCACCCTGGAAATTCACAGGTCTGGAAAGAGAGTATGGATCGAGTGGCGCAATGTTGGAAGAGATATCCATGAGGTGCTTCGACGATTCCCTCCTGTTACCCCCGATGTTTTTGACGGTTCGTCTGGTCTGTACATTAGCCGTGGAGAATTTAGTTCATCCAAGGCAGTTAGATTGAATTCTGTTACCCGAATTATGGGCAGGAACAATTTCTTGAAGGGTGACAATGCGACTGCATTAGCCCAAGCAGTTTTTAAGGTGTTAAGCAGTTGATCTCGATTCACCCATGTCGCGCCATCGTTGCCGCAATTCGCGTCAAGTTTTCACGAGCCCAATTAACGGTGGACTCGATTCCCTGAGGGAGCGCGACTTCAGTCACGAAACCAAGTTCATTCTGGCTCTTTCGTGGGTCGCCGAATCGTCGGCCACTGTGGTCCCAATCTCTGCGTTCCGTGAGCCTTATCTGACTAGCACTTGTCGTGAAATTCAAAATGATCTGTGAGAGTTGCTTTATGGTCGTTTCTTGCCCAGAAGCGAGGTTGTAAACCTCACCAGATTTTCCCTTGATCGATGCCGCGAGAACACCTCGGGCTAAGTCCTTCACATATACAAAATCTCGCGAAGCCTCTCCGTCCCCATGAAGCACCAGTTCCTGTCCATGCAGAGCCTTCCAAATGAAGGTAGGAACGACATTGCGCCAAATAGTATGTTCGGTTCCCCGCCATTGCCCGGCACCCAAGATTTCACCAGGTCCGTATGCATTTTGAAAGCGCACCCGGACTACGTCTAAACCTCGTCGGTCGGCAAAGTATTTTGCGTACATCTCACCTGTGATCTTGCTTATCGAATAAGGACTGTCATGAAGTATCGGTGTCTCATCGACTTCTGGGACTCCGGTGGGAGTGTCCCAAGTCTTTGGCGCAACAGCGCATCCAGCACCGGTGTAAACCACACGAGCATTTGGATGGGTCTTCTCGACCCAATCCAACACAGTCAGAGTTGGCTTGAGGTTGTTCTCGAGATCCATTAGTGGATTGGCAATGGAACTCTGATTTCCGTGAAAACACGCCAAATGGAATACCGACTCAACTTTTCCTTTGACACGCAAAAGCGTGTTTGAATCAGAAGCAGAACCAAGAATAAATTCAACCCTGGGATCGGTTGGAATGTTCCAGCGCTCACTCGATAGCAGGTTATCAATAACAGTGACGCGCTCGTACTTCTGTTCAAGTAGTTCCTTCACTACCCATGAACCGATGAATCCGGCCCCACCGATTACTACTGCATGCGACACAAAGACTCCTTAGTGATGTTGGCGGATCTTCCTCTGCGAATGCTGGATTTCTCTGACGCACTTTTCTACGGCGTCCTGAAAAGTGTGACGAGGAGACCATTGGGACCACTGACTAAACTCGTCTGGATCCAGAATTACAATGGACGGATCTGAGATTTTTGGTTCTGTAACGGTGATTTCTTTCGGGTCAAGATCGATACCCATGGCTTGCGCCACACATAAGGCAACTTGTTGAGTTTGGACTGCCTTTCCGCTGCCAACAACTGTCTTCTTAGGCATACCTGGGAGCGTCAAAAGTAGTTGGATTGCCGAACTGAAATCCGCTGGGTGCAAATAATCTCTTGAGGTCGAGGTGACTTGCAAAGATTGCTTGGCGGAAAGTCGTCTGACAAATGCTGGGATCGCCCCGACATTGAGACGAGGACTGATCACACTACTTAGCACGATGGTAGATGATTCACCGTCGTAAGAATCTAGTAAGAGTTCACCCGCCAACTTCCAAACAGAGTAGGAGTCACGGGCGCACAGAGGTGAATCTGATCGTACTGGCTTGGAAACTTCGCGGGTTAAAAATGATTGAATGTAAAGAACTCGGGGTTGCCCAACTCTGGCTCCGATTTCCAGAAGATTTTTCAATCCGATGACTGTTTCAAATCCTCGCTGCTGGTCAAGTGAAACCGTGGTAGCCAAGTAGATGATCGCCTCGGGATTGAATTCAATTACTGATTTCTCGATTGCTTCAAAATTTGCAAGATTTGCTCGCAAAACTGGCACCTTGTGAGCAAGCAATTCATAGTCGACGCTCGATTCTTGAAAATCATCGATAACCATGAATTGATGCTGATCGCTCAAGAGATCTACTAAATCACCGCCTAGTGTTCCGGCTCCGCCTGCGAGAATGACTCTCACGGCTAATTGCTCTTCAAGGTTTTCATATGGGTTACCTCGCGAGTTACCCCAAATTCTCGGTAATACGCCATCGCTGCATCAACCGTGTCAGAGATTGAAGAAAGTTTGGGCATCTCGAAATCCTGATATGTGCGTGCTGGATCGAGCAGAATTGTCGCCGGATTTCCACCTGTTGTGCTGGGAACGTCATACTCTGGAAGTTTCTCAAACCCCAACGAGCGGGCCACATCCTTGTATAGATCCAGAATGGCCACATCCCCGCCAGAGGCAAAATGGTAGGCACCATTTCCACGGCCATCTACCGCCTGGATGACCACCTTCGCCAAATCTCGTACATCCACAAAATCGCGTCGCGCATCGGCGATAGTGCAGCGGATTCCATCACTCAAGCGCTTGTAAAAGATTGGCAGCGGCCCGGAGAGATTGCGCGGCCCCACAATGTTTGCGAGCCTGAACGTCACGAAATCGATGCCGCTCTGTTCGATGTAGAACTCACCGGCAGTCTTCGAAATTGCATAACTTGAAGGTGCGGGCTGTCGAGGATAATCAAGAGGTACCGGTTGCGCCTTGGGTGCGGATCCGTAGCAGAGCGCAGTTTGGAAGTAGATGAGGCGTGCTCCGAATTCTCGAGCTAGCCGTATCACGTTCAGAGTGCCCAACACGTTGGTCTCGGTATCTTCTTCCCAAGCGTTGCTGTCAGAATACGAGGCAGCCGTATGGACTATGACCTCTGGGCCTGCACTGTTGGCCCACAGGTTTGTGAGGCTTTCCCGTTTCGCGATGCTCTCAATTCTAAAATCCACGCCGGGAGCGTTGTCGAGATGGACCGCTCGGCCAGTCGCCAGATTATCAATCGCTACAACTTGATCCCCGCGTGCGATCAGTTGCTCAACGACGTGAGAGCCGACTTGCCCTGCACCACCAGTGACTAAAACCCTCATGGAACCCACCATTCTTGATTAATTGGCGGCGAGCCAACTCTCCAGGCTTAACGCTGCCCAAAGGTTTCGACTGGCCAGATCCTGACTACTGACAATTCCGCGAATCGCTGAACTGTCTATAAATTCCAGATCACGTTCTGCCAGTGATTCTAGAGCAGCGGTTACGCGTGCCTTGCCCGCTCCTCTTGCCCAGGCGTTGAGCGGCACTGGGAAGCCCATCTTGTCTTTGCGCTCGAGCACATCTAATGGCAGATCGTTGCCTGCTGCTTTTCGCATTAAATCCTTTGGCCTGGTGCCGCCAAGTCTGACATTGAGCGGTAAACCCAATACGAATTCGACGATGGCTAAATCCAAGAGGGGGACCCGGGACTCGAGACCATAGGCCATGGTTACTCGGTCCTCTACTTGTAGCAGGCTCGGCAGAAACTTCCCCACCTCGTATCGCAATAAAGCATCGTGGATTTGCATCACCGAATCCGCACCATCTGGAGCGATGAAACTACGTAGTTCCGCCTCAACTTCAATAGAAAGATCCGGATCGAGGCGGAAGGGTCCACCAGTGGGAGCACTCCGTTCGATCGTGGCGAGAAATCCTGATAGGGGCGATACAAAGCCGCCTGCGCTCGCGAACTTTCGATACATGGGTTCGTAGCCGGCAAGTCCATCAATATCGCCAGAAACAAACGACCAGTCTTTCGTTTCAATTCCTTCAGTAGCTTTAAGCAAAGTCATGGCCATGAGCGGAAACCTGTCCCGAACGTAGCCAAGAAAAAGTTCGTCGCCACCAGTTCCAGCCAGAACCACTCGCTGGTTGGATGCAACCCGCCTAGCGACCAGCAACTGTCCGATTGCCCCTGGTCCAGCGCCTGGAAAATCGCCTACCGAGCCCAACCTGGTTAGGCCCTCGAAGTAGTCGTCGACGCCAATGTCAATTATGTCTAGATCAAGAAGTGCATGTCCGGTAACCGCTCTCGCAAAATTGGTTTCGTCGTGTCCCGGCTCGTCGTAGCGACCGACGTAGGCTGATTTCACTCCCAATTTCGCAGCATGCGCGCTGATCCACGAACTATCCATTCCACCAGAAGTAATTGTCCCAACTTCAACATCGGACATCATGTGCGATGAAACCGCATCGGCCATTAGGGAACTTAACTGGGTGGCAGCCTCTTCTAGGCTAATTGTTAGGTTTCGATTTGACGGCAGATGATCATCAAGAGACCAATATGCACGTGATTTAACATGCCCATTCCTGATCGTAATAGCGTGTGCAGGAGGGACAGATTGAATTCCTTCGTAGAACGTGCGGTTAGAAACTTGAAGTTGGTATCTGGCCCACTCGGTAAAGGCATGGTTGTCGATACCTCTCCGCAGGGCTCGGGCAAGCGGTCGCGCTTCTGAGGAAAACCAGACCGAGTCACCGTTTCGCGCCCAGTAAAGAGGTTTGATCCCAAGACGATCCCGGCCGATCCAAAGACTTGAACGGTCGCTCGGAACATAAGCAAAGGCAAACATTCCATCGACGCGTGAAATCCCTTGCAGTCCGTACAAATCTAGGACTGCAAGAAGCACTTCCGAATCAGAGGTAGTGCGAAACTCGTATCTATCCTTCAAGTCATTTCGGAGCCTAGGTGCATTGTAGATCTCACCATTTACCACGATCATGGAACCGTTTTTGCCGGCGAGTGGTTGGGCTGCTCGCGCGCTCAGATCGACTATTGCAAGTCGATGGTGACCTAGATGAAATATCTGACCCTCGTTGGAAACATCGCTAGTCCATTGACCCTGACCATGAGGACCGCGGTGTGAAAGTTCTCCAAATAACTGTTGAAAAGGCGAGGCTTGCGATGACGGATCTGACAGGGATACGAATCCCGCAATTCCGCACATTCGAGCCTCCGAATCTCCTACTGCCCTAGCGTGAAGTCCCTATTTCGTCCAAGGCTCTGAGAATATCCCTAACTCTGGAACTGTAACTGTGATTTGCTGCCAATGTTGCGTACGCATGCTCCGCTCTTCCATCTTGAAAAGCCTGGAGAGCATCAGAGACGATTTCAGCCCCATTGCTGGGGTCCCAGGCAGAGTAGTGAACTTCGGGAATGAGTACATCGCTATACCGCCCTGCTTTCAATATTTGCCAAGTCCCGGTCGCGATAGCATCGAGATGGCGGGAAGAGAGTGCCTTGCCGTCAACATGAGGAAATTGCTCCACTTTTACCAATGACCGGAGTTCTGCCAAGAATTCGGAATCCAAGACCGCCGTAGAACCCTGTTCAATGCCAATGGTTTTTGCCAATTTGCGAAGCCGTGATTTCAAGGGGGCAGGGAGACGTCGAGCCACTGTCATCCCCTTAGCATCGTTACCTAGCGCTCTCGAAGTGCCGCCTTCCCGAGAGAGCCGTTCAAGCACGGGGAGCCACACTTCATCAGTGTCAAAAATGTACCGTGATCCCGCTTCGCTAGAGGCAGTGATTTTGGTTGAGCCAAGGAACTTGAACCACTCGTTATGCGCGAATCGGTGGGAATCCGATGAATCTATCTTTCCTCCTAACGCCGCAACAGTCGCTTCCACTGCTTCCAAGATGTTGTTACGGTCGTCGTCAAGCAGATACCAGGGGTATCGAAATCCCCTCACACCGAAATCAACTGGACGGTTAATCAAATTTGAAGGTTCAACCCCCATCGGCAATCCGTGGGGAGCAGCCACCACTTTTTTGGTGGTCCCGCGATATAACCACTCGGCGGAAGCAAGATTGAGTTGGGTGGCGACAATCTCGGGATACACCGACTGAATGTGTCTGAGACGGGTTTCTGTTGAAAGCCAGGGATTTGAGTATTCATTCCCAACGAACATCACAAGCGGACAGGTGCGATCTGAGAGGGGAGCCATTACTTTTGGCAACCACGCATTTGAATCTGCATTTAGAGAATGCAAAGACACGATCAAGTCAAAGGAGTGCAACTCTTTCTTGAAACTTGCAATGTCTCGTGCCTTCAAAACGTTGACCGACTGCACTGAATCTGCAATGCCGGACCAAGCGGCGCGCCATTCGTTGAGGTACGACATTTTATAGTCGTAAACTGCCTCTATAAGAGCAAGTCTCATTCAATTACCCGCGAGCGAGGCATGATGCGAATTGTAAGCGTAGTCGGAGCCCGTCCACAATTCATTAAGGTTGCCCCAATTGCCAACGCCATGCCTCAAGGTATTGACCACCTGATACTGCATACGGGTCAGCACTACGACGAAGAAATGTCGCAGATCATCTTTGATGAGCTAAAGATTCCCAGGCCGATTGACAATCTGAAAGTTGGTTCTGGATCGCACGCAACGCAAATGAGCGCGTTGTTAGTCTCACTTGAAAACTCATTTTTGAAATTAGCCCCTGACTGGATACTTGCTTACGGAGACACGAATACGACCATCGCGGCTGCGCTTACGGCAGCCAAAATGAATATCCGCGTTGCACACCTCGAGGCTGGACTTAGAAGTTTCAACCGGAAAATGCCTGAGGAAATCAATCGGGTCGTGACAGATCATCTTTCCGATCTGCTTTTAGCACCGTCTTTGACCGCAATGGCTAATCTTTCGAAAGAGGGTCTCCAATCAAAAGCCGTTTTAGTGGGCGATGTGATGGTCGACTCGATAAGGAGCGCGGAAGCAATTCTCGGAAGTAAGGTGCAGAAAGAATCTGGAGTTCCTTATCTAGCAGCGACCCTGCACCGAGCAGAAAATACGGATGACCCTGAACGGTTGACGAAATTGATCGGCGCACTGGCCTCCTCGCCGGTCCCGGTAAGACTGGTGGCTCATCCACGACTGGTTGCGAAAACTCGAGAATTCGATATTCCTCTTTCGCAAGGGTCGATTTTGGTTGAGAAGCCTCTGAGCTATCTTTCGATGGTGGAACTAATGCTCGAAAGTGTGGGTGTAATAACGGACTCTGGGGGTTTGCAAAAAGAGGCGTTCCTACTCAAAGTTCCCTGCGTTACCTTGCGGACCGAGACGGAGTGGGTAGAGACTCTTGAAGGCGGTTGGAACACCCTGGATCCTGATGGTGACATATTGAGTACTCGATGGTGGGCTCACGAACGCGGCTCTGCGGATCGAACGGTCTATGGCGATGGGCGTGCGTCAGAACGGGCCATCCAAGCGATTCTGGTTGCATAAAAGATTTACTCCGCAGTTCTCGCCAACTCCCACTTTTATCCTTTGTAGTGTTTGAGATAGGAGTCAACAACCATATCGACATCGCCCATCGCCGCGACCGATCCTCTTTCGAGCCAGAGTGCGCGAGTTGCCAGCTTGCGGGCAGTTTCAAGGTTATGCGTCACGAGGATGACTCCCGTGTCTTGTGCCATTAGTTCGCGCATTCGCAGACTTGACTTCTCCTGGAACTCCGCATCTCCAACGCTGAGCACTTCATCAACAAGCAGCAGATCAGGAACCTTGTCGGTTGCAATAGCGAATGCGAGGCGCGCGATCATTCCGGATGAAAACGTGCGGATCGGAAGGTCCATGTGATCTGCAATTCCCGCCCACTCAGCGATTTCACCCAAACGCTGTTTTACTACATTGATATCTCGTCCGAGAATCGCGCTGTACAGAATCGCATTCTCATTTCCAGTTAGTTCTGGATTGAATCCTGCTCCGAGTTCAATCATGGGTGCCACACTGCCACGCACGATCACGCGTCCTTTAGTCGGTGGCAGGACCCGCGCTAGAACCTTCAGTAGTGTTGATTTTCCTGCGCCATTACGCCCAATAACTGCAAGGGTTTCGCCACGGTTGAGCGTGAACGAGAGATTGTTCAGAGCGGTGAAGTCAGTGGTCGAAATGCGACGCTGAAGGAAGTTAAGGGCACTCTCCTTCATGCTAGAACTTGCTCCGTGAACAACTCGGTAAGTCAGAGTTACGTCAGTCGCCGAAATAATCTCCTCGTGCATCACAACATCGCGACGATTCGCGGCCAAGAACGGGCAAAGACGCGCGTACCAACAATCCAGGCGACGAGGGCTGTTCCGATCATGTATGCCCACTGATGCCAGGTTACGACGCCATTATGGCTAAAGACTGAGCGGAAGACTTCGATGTAACTAGTGAGTGGGTTCAGGTTGACTATGTCTCTAGTTCTCGTTCCGAGAATGCTCTTAGGATAGAAAACAGGCGTGAGATAAGTCGTGATCATGACCAGCACCGTGACGATATTGCGCATATCGTCGAAGCGAATGTAAGCGACCGAAAGTATCAATCCAAGGCCAGTAATGAGCATGATCATTGAGAGCATGAACACCAGGGTCAATGGCGCCGTCCACGCAATTCCATCTGCCGTTAGGAGGCTTACAATCGTGAGTGCGGCTAGACCGAGCGAGAAATTCACCGCGCTGGCGAGCGCAGTCGCAAAGGCGAAAATCTGAGGCGGTACATAGACTTTTGTTAAAATTGCGGCACCCCCGGCTACAGATTCGGCCGCGAGAGTGATTCCCTGAGTGAAAAAAGTGCTGAACAGGATGCCGGCGAGTACATAAGGTGCGTATTGAACGCCGTTGGGTAGTCGTCCTGCGAAGATCCGGGAGAAGACGAACCAGAGAACCATGCTGGTCATCAACGGATTGAGCAGAGTCCAAGCCACTCCGAAGATAGAGCGCTTATAACGAACGGTTACATCTCGCACAACCAGTAATCGAATTAGCGTGCGTTGGTTCCAGAGGCTCCTCATTGTGTCAGTAACCCCGACGTGTGAGACGGCTGAGTCGTAGATCTCGCTACTCATAATGCAATAACCCCCTCGAGGTCGCGATACTTGCCGGTGGTATCAAAAAGAAGGGCGCCGGATCCGA
>JANXYY010000111.1 GCA_025355805.1 Actinomycetes bacterium | reverse complement strand
TTTCACAATGACGAGGCGAACGGCGATGTTTTCAATATCGGCGGTGAAGGCGAGATAAGCATCAACGAACTGGCGGCCCTAATTAGAACGCGCACCAATTCGCAGTCTTCGATCGAATATCTGGATTACGCAACGGCCTATGAGCCAGGCTTTGAAGAGATGCAACGACGTGTTCCTGATACCAGTAAAGCGCGCAATTTAACGGGCTGGAAGCCAACTAGATCACTCAATACGATCATCGAGGATGTCGCTCAGTTCATCAACATGAATGGGCGCCGTTAAGGATGCGCCTCCCCTACCTCCACTATCTATTAGCCTTTGCCGCATCATTAGTGATTGTCGTAGTGGCAACACCATTCTTTCGATCGTTGGCCTTAACTCGAGACATCGTCGATGCCCCTGACGGACCTGACGGCAGGAAACAGCAACATCAGCCGATGCCTTATCTCGGAGGCTTGGCAATCGTCCTGGGGTTCACTCTCGTGGTGCTCGGTGGTGCCGCTCTGCGTGTCCCACTAAACGGAAATGGTTGGTTGGCCGCCGGAGTAGTTCTCCCGGCCCTAGGACTGGCTCTCATTGGGTTACTTGATGACATTCGCGGTTTGGGGATCCGTTCGCGCTTCACCGCGCAATCACTTGCCGCAATTGTGACCGCCACCATCTCCATAAGTCTTGGCACCTCGGTTTCACTTTTTGGTAACCGATCTGTAGATGCCCTAGTGACTATTTTCTGGGTTATTGGCATAACCAACGCGATTAATCTTTTGGACAACATGGATGGCCTTGCATCCGGCTCTGTGGCCATTAGCGCTCTAGCATTTTTTGTGATTGCAGCGTTTAATGGTCAGTATTTGGTAGCAGCATTATCTGTTGCGCTGGCGGGTGCGTGTCTGGGTTTCCTCTGGCATAACTGGAGCCCCGCGACCATCTATATGGGAGATTCTGGTGCACTTTTCTTGGGCTTCTTACTTGCGGTGATTGCGGTACGTCTTCACTTTCCGCACCACTCACACGCGTCTGCGCTCACGGCTCGCTTACTAGTACTGGCGCTTCCCATCGTCGACACCAGCATTGTGGTTGTCTCGCGATTGCGACGTGGCGTGAGCCCATTCCAAGGTGCACGGGACCATCTTTCCCATCGTCTTGCGCGACGAGGATTTTCAACGAGGCGCACCGTCGCGACGCTTCTGGCAGCAGCGAGCGTTCTAGCGGCGATCGGTGTTTATATTGGTACTGCTCCTTCAACATAAAGGTCGGTACCGACAATCCGGGCTGGAATTCCCAACATCCACTTCCGTGGGAGCTGACCTCCGGGAGCGGGTCGAAAAGGAATTGCGTGGAAGTTTTCTCGAGTAACTCGGTACCCAACCCCTCTACCGCTGATCGTTTTCCACGTTCTCTTCGTTGAATAGTTTGTGAATGGCGCGGGCCGCCCACTGGAGTCCGTGTCATTTGCGCCTCGTGCCTTCTCATCCGTCTCTGGCCAGGTCGCGTTGGGCTGCTTGTGGCGGATGATTGCGTGTCCCAGGGCCCGACCCGGCCGTTCGAGCATGCGTCTTAATTCAAACTCGTTGTAAACCATAATAAGTATTTTTCCACCTGGCTTTACGAGCGCCTCGAGGCGCTTTACGGCTAGCGATAGGTCACCGGTATGGTGCAGAGACCCGATGGCCACAGCGGCGTCGAATAGCTCGCCAACATCTTCTGGCTGGATGCGCAAGATGCTATTGGCCAGAAACTTACCGACAAGTCCGCGATCTGAAAACGATCTTTCAACGAATCGACAAGGACCACCAGCGACGTCGATACCCAAGTAGCGTTCGACTTTTCTGGCCATGTACCTAGAGGTGGTACCTAACCCAAGACCCACCTCAACCACCGATGTCGCACCCGCGAGTGCGCGATCCACATAACTTCGGAGGTATGGATAAAATTCGAAGTAGGCCTCATCGAAGCCGTCCAGGCCGGCAGGTACATCGATGTCGTATCCGCGCTGACCGGCGAAAGCCATACCACAAGGCTCGTCCCAAAAGTCAGCGTTCTGCTCGTCTGGATTGTCTAGAGCCATGACGCCCATGCTACTCCTGTACATTTGCCAGATGGCGGTTGCGATGCTGGTTGACTTTCCCGAGAGACAAGCAGCAACGATTAGAGAGTATGCGATCGGAGTTCAGTCAAATTCTCGGCGTCAAATTGAGATCATTCAAGTAGGAAACCTCAAGGATTGTGATCTCAATCAATTTGAAGCTTTGATTCTTCATTATGATCTTTTTGGTTATCCGTTTGAATCCGAGGGCCAACTGACTTCATTCATGCGCGGGCAAATAGCGCAGTTCAATGGTCCAAAACTTGCTTTTGCGCAGGACGAATATCGTGCTTGTTTGCAACGGATCAGGACGCTCAACGCGATGGGAATCACTCATCTGTTTACGCTGGCTGAAGAATCGATCTGGCCAGTTATGTATCCCAAAGAGTTTCGAGATTTCGAGTTGAGCCGCGTACTGACCGGTTACTACAGCCCCAGCGAGTTGGGTGTCAGTAGCCCGCTTGCGGGACAGAGAGAGTGGCTCGTGGGATATCGCGGGCGAGTCACTCCTTCGTACCTGGGTGAGTTGGGCGACCAGAAAGTGAGAATTGCCGAACGAGTTGAAGATTTTGCCCGAGCCAACAAACTCCCCGTGAATGTCTCTGCTCGCGAATCGGATCGGATTTATGGGAAGGCCTGGCTTGAGTTTCTTCGCAACTCCACAATCTGCGTGGGTAGTGAATCTGGGAGCAGTTCAATAGATTTGAGTCAGGAAATGCAACACTCAGATGAGAATCGAAAAGGCAAGTCAAATTACGCATATCCAGCCTCGCTTGAGAGCATGATTCGGGTGGCTAAGGTGACCACCTATTCCGCGATTAGTCCGAGACTGTTCGAGTACACGGAGGCCGGGGCGTTGATGGCGCTCTTGCCTGGTGAGTACTCCGGAATCATTCGCCCTTGGGAACACTATTTTCCATTAGACAGTAATTTGGGCAATCTAGAAGATTTAATCACTTTTATTCAAAACCCAAACGAGGCCGAAGAGATGATCCTTCGAGCGCAGAAAGCTCTGCTAGGAGAATCGCTTTCTTATCGGGAACTGGGAAGACAGGTAGATGCGATCCTTGATTCGATGCCGCTGAATTTATTAGTAGAGCAACCACATCTGCAGGTGGCTGACCATTATCAAAATGTTCCAGAATCCAACTCAGCACCGCCGCCGGTTGCTCCAGT
>JANXYY010000091.1 GCA_025355805.1 Actinomycetes bacterium | reverse complement strand
GCATCGATTCGCAAGTCGCCCGGCGATTCATAAGTTCCAGCAAACCAGGAACCGATCATGACATTCGACGCACCCGCCGCGAGCGCGAGCGCGACATCGCGTGGGTGTCGCACTCCGCCGTCGGCCCAGACGTGTTTACCTAGATCGTGGGCGGCCTTGGCGCACTCAAGCACTGCAGAAAATTGTGGGCGTCCAACACCGGTCTGCATCCGGGTGGTGCACATGGCGCCGGGCCCTACGCCCACCTTCACGATGTCGGCTCCAGCTGTAATCAAGTCGCGAGTTCCTTCTGGAGTAACAACATTTCCCGCCACGATCAGAATCGAGGACGAGACTGCGCGCACTGCCGCAATTGCTTCGAGCATTTTCTTCTGATGTCCATGTGCCGTATCAATTACCAGGCAATCAACGCCAGCATCGATCAAAATTTTGGCACGCCCAGCAATATCGCCATTAATACCAACGGCCGCAGCAACTCTCAATTTACCGTTTGCATCTATTGCCGGTTGATACATCGTGGCGCGAAGTGCGCCAACCCTGGTCAGGATGCCAACCAGCCGACCTTCGTCATCAACCACAGGTGCGAGTTTGCGTCGTTCTGAATTTAATCGATCGAACGCCGCGCGCGGGTCTGCGGTGTTCTCCAGCGTCACCAGATCAGAACTCATCACACGAGTTAATTGGGTGAAGCGATCAACACTTTCGCAATCACTTTGAGTAACAATTCCGATTGGCTTACGATCTGCGTCAACGACGACGAGCGCACCATGGGCTCGCTTGTTCAATAGATCAAGAGCATCCGCGACAGTGTTTAACGGCGTCAAAGTTATCGGAGTATCAAAAATCAGATCGCGAGATTTCACCCAAGCGATAACGTCGGAAACGACGTCGAGTGGGATGTCTTGCGGAATAACGCTAAGTCCGCCACGCCGGGCCACAGTCTCAGCCATCCTGCGCCCCGAGATCGCAGTCATGTTCGCAACGACAATGGGAATCGTTGTGCCGGTCCCATCTTTTGACTCGAGGTTTACATCAAGACGGCTGGCCACCTGAGATTCCGATGGCACCATGAAAACATCGTCATAGGTGAGGTCGTAAGCAGGCATCTGATTTATGAATCGCACGTGCCTAGAGATTACGGCATTTACCTCGTAAGACCTATCTTTTAGCGTGACGGGCTAGTTAACGTCGAGCCTGGTCTTTGCCGCTGGCCCGCCTAGAAAGTTCACGAGCGACCTCGCGGCCAGCCTGTTTCTCCATCAAAGCTGCGCGTTTATCGTGCATTTTTCGCCCCCGAGCCAGGGCAATTTCAACCTTGGCTCGCCCATCTTTGAAGTACAGCGCCAGTGGGACCAGAGTGACACCGCCCTCTTTCGTCTTACCAATCAACTTCAAGATCTCTCTCTTATGTAACAGTAGTTTTCGATCTCTTCGCGGCTCATGATTGGTCCAAGTGGCTTCCGTGTATTCCGGTATGTGCACCCCTTGTAGCCACAATTCACCATCGCGCACCGTCGCATATCCATCGATGAGTGAGGCGCGACCGGCACGCAAAGACTTGACTTCGGTTCCGGTGAGAACAAGTCCGCATTCGTACACTTCATCAATGAAGTAATCATGACGCGCCTTTTTATTTTGGGCGATCAATTTACGCCCTACTTCCTTAACCATTACTTCTTACCTCCGTGTGCTAAGACGGAGTTTAGATTTCTTAACACGGCAACCCCAGTGGACACGGAATAAGTATCGCTAGCTTGAACATCTGGCGATACCCCAATGCCTTCGAGATAGCGTCCAGTCGGGGTGCGATACCGACCAACGGTCAATTGAATCGAAGATCCGTCGTTCATTGTTAGCGACTCCTGGACACTGCCCTTCCCATAAGTTCGAGATCCCACGATCACCGCGCGATTTCGATCTTGCAATGCACCAGCGACGACTTCAGCGGCACTAGCGCTCTGCTTATTTACTAGTACAACAAGTGGCTCGCGCACCTCTGGACCCGGTGGAGCTTCGAGCACCAGCGTGTCTTGGCCCCGACGCTCATATGAAACGACGACTCCTCCGTCGAGAAAGAGTCCCGCGACGCTAACGGCCTGTTCAATCAAACCTCCAGGATTATTGCGCAGATCGAGGATCACGCCACCTGGATGCTTCAGCGTGCGCAGTTCCCTAGCGACAAGATCGCCGACGCCAGAGGTGAATGCCGTAATTTGAATTAGGAGATCTCCGTTCCCGAGTTTTAAAGCCTGGACATCTGGGGTTGTCACTTCGCCTCGAGTAATCCTCAAGGCAAGATCCGAGCCAGCGCGAACGGTGTGCAAAATGAGAGTGGTGCCTGCCACCCCACGCAAAGCGGCCGCGACCGTCGGCACCCCAGCATTACTTAAATCTGTTCCATCGATTCCCACGATGGCATCCGCGCTCTTCACCCCTGCGATCGCCGCCGGGGATCCCGCCTGAACGCTCGCAACTTCGACACCTCCGGTCGCGGCGGCGCGGAGCCAAATTCCAACCCCCGTGAAACGTCCGGCTAGCACCTCGTTGTAAAAGGCAAATTGCTTGGCGTTATAAAAACTGGACCAACGATCCCCCGATGCCCTGAGCATTCCCTCGATCGCTGCACGCTGGAGTGCAGCTCTATCAATCGTCTTTGCCGAGCGCGCCAATATCGAAGCCGTGGCTTGCTCCACCGGAGATTGGTTTGAACTCGCCGCCCGCCACCCAAGCAGATAGGAGGTCACCAACGCTGCAACAACCAAGATTGCTGCACCGGCTCGTGACTTAGGGGACATAGTCGCTCATTCTAGGCGCGGGGTTCGCCCTGCCTGGTGCGGGGCCGTATTGGCCACGCGTGATCGACCAGGCGCAGTTTGGCTTACACGCGTAGGTATTTGCGCAACGTGAGCAATGAGGCAATGGAAGAAACCAGGAATCCGGTAATCAGCAGGAATCCTGAGGCTTGCCAGACGGCCGACCAGGCAAAGAATTTCGTGAACGTCAGAAGCGGAGCAACCCGAGTATCGATCAAACTTTTGAGCGCGGCCAGAAGTCCGGTGGAAATGGCCCAGCCAATGATCGAAGCAATTACTCCCTCGAGAATGAAGGGTAACTGAATCGAAAATGACGATGCCCCAACTAATCTCATCACGCCAGTTTCTCGTCGACGGTTAAATGCAGCGATTCGCAAAGTATTTGAAATCAATAGCGCCGCAGTCAGAACACTGATCAGACCGATCGCCAACGCACCATCTCGAAGGACGCCCAGAAGACTGAAGAACTTCTCAAGTACTGCGCGCTGGTCTTGCACACTATCGACACCAGGGCGCCCAGCAAAAGCACTTTGGACAACCGCAAACTGTTTTGGATCTTTGAGTTTGACTCGGAATGAATCCGGCAATTGATCCTGAGTAACGTTCGCCGCGATCGCAGAGCCTTTGAAACGATCTTTGAAACGGGCAAACGCCTGAGCTTGCGACTCGTAGTAGACGGTCGAAACCACGGGTAGCGCTCTTAGGTCTCCTTCGATGGCATCTCTTTGCTCAGCCGTAACTGCCCCACCCGTGCAAGACGGCGATTCGGAGAGATTTCCGCAAAGGAAGACCGAGACCTCGATTTTGTCGTACCAGTAATCCTTCATCACCTTGACTTGGCTGTTAGCAAGGAGCCCGACTCCAAGCAGCGCAAGCGAGATTGCGACAGTTACAACAACGGCCACTGTGAGCGTCAAGTTACGGCGAAGGCCAAGGCCTACCTCTGAGGCTAGAAAACGAGCGCGCATCTGTTCTCCTCAGCCACTGTATCCGTAGACGCCACGAACTTGATCTCGCACAATGCATCCGGAATCCAGTTCAATGACGCGCTTCCGCATTTGATCAACAATTCCACTGTCATGAGTCGCCATGACAACTGTGGTGCCCGTGCGATTAATCCGATCTAAAAGTTTCATAATTCCTACGCTGGTCGTCGGATCTAAGTTTCCTGTGGGTTCATCCGCGAGCAAAATTTTTGGTTGATTAACAAACGCTCGAGCAATCGCCACTCGTTGCTGCTCACCACCACTGAGTTGATTCGGTCGCCGTTTCCCATACCCGTCAAGTCCAACAAGCTCCAATACTTCAGGGACAGCCCGCCTTACTTCCTTAACGCTGGCTCCAAGCACGTGCATCGCGAAGGCAACATTTTCGGTCACAGTTTTATTCGGCAGCAATCGAAAATCTTGAAACACCGTACCGATTTGGCGACGCAATTCCGGGACCTTCCATTGCGAAAGCGAATTCAACTCTTTGCCCGCGACGTGAATCGTTCCAGAACTTGGGCGTTCCTCTTTCAGCACGAGGCGCAACAACGTGGATTTCCCGGAACCAGACTGTCCTACAAGAAAGACAAACTCACCCTTGGCGACCTCAAGGGTTATGTCATCAAGGGCTGCCCGTGCGGCGCGCGGGTAGACCTTACTTACGTTTTCCAACCGAATCACAACGTCATCACCAATCGAATTTTAGGTGGGCGAGCCCGATCTAGGTACTTGAGCCACGCCGCCAGCGGATACCAGCCTCAATAAATGCGTCAATTTCTCCGTCCAGGACGGCCGAGGTGTTGCCGGTTTCATATTCAGTTCTCAGGTCTTTCACCATTTGATAGGGGTGGAGCACATAGGAGCGCATCTGATTGCCCCACGACCCGCTGGTATCCCCTTTGAGAGCGTCCATCTTCTCCCGCTCCTCATTCCGACGCCGTTCAAGCAATTTGGCCTGCAGGACAGCCATCGCGCTGGCCTTGTTCTGTAATTGCGAGCGTTCATTCTGACATGAGACGACAATGCCCGTGGATAAATGCGTAATTCGAACTGCCGAATCCGTCGTGTTTACCCCTTGGCCGCCTGGTCCACTAGAACGATAAACATCTATTCGCAGATCCTTCTCATCAATCTCGATGTGATCGCTGCGTTCCACAACCGGCACCACTTCCACACCGGCAAACGAGGTCTGACGGCGCCCTTGATTATCAAAAGGCGAAATGCGTACGAGACGATGGGTACCTTGCTCGACGGAGAGAGTGCCATATGCGTAGGGCGCACTGATTTTGAAAGTCGCTGACTTGATTCCCGCTTCTTCGGCGTAAGAGATATCAAAGATTTCACTCTTGTAACCGTGGCGTTCGGCCCAACGTAGATACATGCGG
>JANXYY010000086.1 GCA_025355805.1 Actinomycetes bacterium | reverse complement strand
CTGGCGGGCGCAACGGACCCGACGGTGGCGCTACCAGGCACGATTCGAGGCGATTTGGGCCGCGATCTGGGGACCAAAGTCGTACAGAACCTTGTTCACGGCTCTGATTCGCCTGAATCCGCGAGTCGCGAAATCGCACTCTTCTTTGGGTAAATCTGGATCAGGAAATTCACATTACTGGCTACTAACTCCCGCCCGTTAGCATTGGCTCCTGGCTCATAGTCGTTCGCTCATCGTGACTTACTCTTTGAGCTCATTTGAAAGGTGACTAACTGATGGCGAAGAAGACCAACCGGATGGCCTTCATCGGTCGTGATATGGCGGTCGATCTTGGTACTGCCAACACCTTGGTTTATGTGCGCGGTCGCGGAATCGTACTCAACGAGCCGAGCGTGGTCGCGATCAATCAGAACACAGGCGGGATCTTGGCCGTAGGACTTGAAGCCAAGCGGATGATCGGGCGCACGCCCGGCAACATTGTTGCAATTAGGCCGCTCAAAGATGGCGTGATTGCAGACTTTGACACCACGGAGCGAATGCTTCGCTACTTCATTCAGAAAGTTCATAAGCGCCGTCACTTAGCAAAACCACGAATCGTCGTCTGCGTGCCATCGGGAATCACCGGCGTGGAACAACGTGCGGTAAAGGACGCGGGGTATGCCGCGGGAGCGCGGAAGGTTTACATCATCGAAGAACCGATGGCTGCTGCGATCGGTGCGGGATTACCAATTCATGAACCAACTGGAAATATGGTCGTCGATATTGGTGGCGG
The DNA here is from genome assembly GCA_025355805.1 of Actinomycetes bacterium. Classification (GTDB taxonomy): domain Bacteria; phylum Actinomycetota; class Actinomycetes; order Nanopelagicales; family Nanopelagicaceae; genus JANXYY01. The sequence goes on along the minus strand of JANXYY010000086.1, from coordinate 16,782 downwards.
CACGACTGAGGTCGCGGTCATTTCGCTTGGTGGAATTGTTACCGCGCAGTCAATTCGCGTTGGTGGCGATGAGTTAGATAACGCGATCATCAGTTGGGTGAAAAAGGAGTATTCCCTTCTGCTCGGCGAACGAACAGCCGAAGAGATCAAGATGGCAATTGGCTCAGCATTTCCACTTCCTGGCGAGCCCGACGCTGAGATCAGAGGGCGCGACCTAGTAAGCGGTTTGCCCAAGACAATTCTGGTCTCTTCCGAAGAGATTCGACGCGCCATCGAAGAGCCCGTCAATGCAATAGTTGACGCTGTGAAATCAACACTCGATAAGTGCCCACCGGAATTGTCTGGCGACATTATGGATCGCGGAATCGTTCTCACTGGGGGCGGGGCACTCCTGCGTGGACTTGACGAGCGACTTCGTCATGAAACTGGGATGCCGGTTCATATCACGGAACACCCGCTCGACGCGGTCGTTCTGGGTTCTGGTAAATGTGTTGAAGAGTTTGAGGCGCTGCAACAGGTTCTCATCTCTGAACCACGACGCTAGCTGCGATTGCCGCAATGAATCGGGATACCCGACGCTCACGGTTTATGCTCGGATTTCTCATTGTTCTCTCGCTTCTGCTGATCACCCTTGATCTACGTAGCGGCTCTGCGTTGCAGGGGCCACGTTCGATCGCCAGTTCGTTGATTGCGCCTCTTCAACGAGTCGCGACCGGAGTCACTTCGCCAGTGGGTCATTTTTTTGGAGAGATTGGTTCGCTTGGGCGTAACCGACAGCAGATACAAGATTTACAGAAGAAAAATGCCGAACTTCGGGCAGCTTTGATCAATCGAACAAATATTTCTGGTGAACTTTCGCAACTTCGGGGGGTTCTTAATCTGGCCGGTGCGGGAAAATACCGAATGGTCGCTGCCCGCGTCGTGGCGATGGGTTCGGCCGCAGGTTTCGCGCAGACGATAACCGTTGATGCCGGTTCTGCAGATGGCGTTACGCCAGACATGACGGTCATTTCAGCCGAAGGTCTGGTGGGACGGGTCCATAGCGTGGGGACACACGCCAGCACCGTGATTCTAATTAGTGATCTGAATTTCAAAATCGGCGCTCGGCTGGCAGGTACTCAGGCGCTAGGAATTGTTTCTGGTCATGGATCGCAACCACTGTCGCTGGAAGTTCTGGATCCTCAGGTTGACGTGAAAGTTGGAGACCAATTGGTAGCGCGAGGTAGCGTCGGGGGGCATCCCTTCGTTCCTGGAGTTCCGATTGGCGTGATTACTGACCTCTCAGTAACACCCGGTGCGCTCACGAGATTTGCCAGAGTCCGTCCTTACGCACACTTAGGAACGCTAAATATAGTCGGCATCGTTGTAAAGCCGCCGAAATCGGATCCACGTGATGCACTCTTACCGCCAGCTCCTACACCGACTCCGATTCCGACGGTTACAGTCACGGTAACTCCTTTCCCAACTCCGATCCCAACTCCGAAGCCGTCGAATTAGCATGCGCGGGTCGCGTGAGGTGAGTGCGTTTGTGGCACTGTTATTCATCTATGTTCTCCAGACATCTGTCGTCAGTCGACTAAATTTGCCTTTAGGTGGACCCAACTTCATCTTCGTGTTCTTTCTCGCATGGGTACTGCGACATGATGCAATGTCAGGTGCCCTGATTGGTTTTATCGTTGGGCTGCTGATGGATTTCGCTCCGCCGGCAGTCTCGACCGCGGGTGTTTGGACTGTCGTACTGACCGCTGTTGGTTATGGTGTCGGGGCACTTGCAGCCCGGAGCCAAGATATCGGGAATTCTCCTGTAGTGGCCTGGCTCTTCTTCGCCGTGGGACTATTTGCGCTTTTCGCCGGACGGTTGGCGATTGGATCCGCAATCGGTGAGACGCAACCGATTATTTCATCGTTGGCAAGAACTTTACTTGGCTTACTTGCCTGGAACTTGATCCTTGCCCCGCTTGGGTTATGGCTTAGCGGGCGGCTTTATCTCGCTTTGTCACCACAGGCCGAGTCGCGGCGATGAGCGACCGTTCCTGGCGCAGACTTGTAATCGTGCAAGTCTTGATTGCCTCGATGCTAATTGCTCTTTTGGGACGCCTTTATTACATGCAGATTGCTTCTGGACCCAGATACCAGGCGGCTGCGATGGATAATCAAAGTCGCGACATTATTACGCCGGCTGCGCGCGGGATGATTTTGGATGATAAGGGCGTACCACTTGCGATGAATCGAACTGGTCTCGTGATTTCCCTTGATCACGAGGCTTTGCAGAAGGCTAAAGACGGAGGCAAGGAGTTACTCAATCGGCTTGCAAAAATTCTTGGAACCTCATACGAGGCACTTGTGGCGCGCACTACGCTCTGTGGTGCTAAAAGCGCAGTCACGATTGGATGCTGGAACGGCTCTCCATATCAGCCAATCCCGCTGACAAATTCCGCAAACTCAGACATGGCTTTGCAGATTATTGAACATGCTGAAAAGTTTCCTGGCGTAACGGCCGAACCTGAAGGGTTTCGTTTTTATCCCGCAGTTGGGGGAGCGAACGCTGCGCACGTTCTCGGCTACATCGGGCCAGTTTCGACGGCGGATATGAAGAGTAAGAGTTCGCGCAATGTCGGATTGCACCAATATGACCTAATTGGCAAGGCTGGGCTTGAATACCAATATGACACTGATCTCCGTGGTGAGAGCGGGATTCGTCAAGTAGTGGTCGACCGTACCGGTGCGATTACGCGAATTGTAAGAAGTACTCCGGCGACCCCTGGCAATCATTTGGTCACGAGTATTGACGCTCGCGTCCAAACGGTTGTGGAACAACAACTCGCTGCGGCGATCGCGCGAGCCCGAGCCGGGCCGCCGGGGGATCGGCGTGGATCGCATAGTGCAGATGGCGGAGCCGCGATAGTCATGGACGTCACCAACGGGCGGATAATCGCGATGGCGTCCTACCCAACCTATGATCCCAATATTTGGGAGAATGGACTGAGTTACAAGCAAGCCAAGACGCTCTTTAGTGAAGCTTCCTCTGTTCCAGCGCTTTCGCGCGCGATCCAAGGGCAATTCGCCCCGGCTTCCACCTTCAAGGTCGTCTCCTTGGCCGCGGCCGCTGCTGCGGGATATGACTTGAATGCAACCTATGACTGTCCCGTCAATTTAAAGATTGGCAACCGAGTCTTTACCAACTTTGAAGGCGAAAGGTTTGGTCGGATCTCGATGCGTACTGCGATCGCAGTTTCATGTGACACGGTCTGGTATCAGATCGCCTATGACATGTGGGTTCGAGATGGTGGTCTTAGACCTAAGAAGAATCCCGCCGATTACTTTTTCAAGGCGGCGAAGGCGTACCGGATCGGAGAACGGACGGGAATTGATTTACCCTCTGAAGTCACAGGGCGGCTCGCCGATCGCCAATGGAAGACGAAGTGGTACGCAAATAATTCGCACTTCTTCTGTAATTACCAGAAGGAAGCAATCCCCTCACAACGGACCCCGATGTTGATTGCAATCGCAAAAGAGAATTGCGTGGACGGGATGAAGGTTAGGGCGGGCGATGCTGTTAACTTCGCAATCGGCCAAGGCGATACCACCATCACTCCACTGCAGTTGGCTCAAATATACGCGGCGGTGGCAAATGGTGGCACGCTCTGGCGTCCCACGATTGGGCGAGCGATTCTTAAGCCAGACGGTACGCTCGTTCGAGAAATCAAACCCCAAAAGTTGGGACGAATTCCGATGAATCAGAAGACGCTCGCATTTGTTCGGGATGCTTTACGCGCAGTCGTGACCCAAGGAACTGCGGTCTATCCGTTCTCGGGGTTTCCGATCTCGGTTAGTGCCAAAACCGGCACGGGCGAGGTCTTCGGTAAAAATCTCAACGGATCACCTAAGGACACCACAAGTTGGCTCGCCACTTACGCTCCAAGTGAGAAACCTCGATACGCAGTAGTGATGATGGTCAGCCAAGGTGGAACAGGATCGCTTACTGGCGGGCCGAGTGTTCGTAAGATCTATGAGTCCCTGTTCGGAGTCACCGGTTCAACAGTAAACCCCGCACTTTCGCTGTTCCCGAAGGGACCACCATCAGCTCTTCCGGGATTGACGCTCGCTGGTCGAATTTTGCCTCTGCATGGGAAGCCCTAATGGCGAATTCGTATCAATCTCCCGTAGGAGTAACAAACCGGTTTAATGGCGCGCTTCGCAGGGGAGGTTTTATTCGGGGGATGGACTGGGTATTGGTTAGCGCCGTACTTCTGCTGCTCGTGATTGGAGCCATTCTGGTTTCGGCTGGGACTCGGAATTGGTACGCGGCGGCTGGCTTGGATCCAAATTATTATTTGAAGCGACATTTGATAAACATTGTGGTGGGTTTGGTCTTGGGAATAGCCACCATGCTCTTTGACTATCGACTGCTCCGCGCTTACACCCCAATTCTTTGGGGCATTGCCTTTCTTGGGTTGGTCGCGGTTCTTATCCCGGGCATTGGTTCTACAATTCATGGCGCAAAGGCCTGGATCACACTGCCTGGTGGATACTCGGTTGAACCTGGGGAGTTCGCCAAAGTTGCGGTGATAGCAGGCATGGCGATGCTTCTCGCAGAACGAAGGGAGGGGGAGAAAGACCCTAAAGCTCGGGATGTCGCGCAATCACTGATCATCGCAGCTTTACCGATGATTCTGATCATGCTCCAACCTGATCTCGGGACGGTAATGATTCTTAGCGCTTCAGTTCTGGTGGTTATCGCAATCTCCGGCGCGTCATGGAAGTGGGTGGCCGGACTCATACTTCTCGCGTGCATAGGATCCGTTGGTGCTGTAAAACTACATGTGCTACATGATTATCAAATCAAACGTCTTCAATCTTTTGTGGACCCGAAGGCTGATCCGCAACAGAGTGGATATCAACTCCGTCAAGCCAGAATCACGATTGGCTCCGGCGGAATGCTAGGGAAAGGTTTGTATAAAGGACCTCAGACAAATGGACGTTTTGTGCCAGAACAGCAGACGGACTTCATATTTACCGTGGCTGGTGAGGAACTGGGATTTGTTGGCTCGGCTTCGGTTATCGGATTGTTTGGCGTGATCCTTTGGCGGGCTGGACGGATTGCGCGGCGGAGCACTGACCTTTTTGGTCGTCTCGTCGCGGGCGGAATTATGGCCTGGTTTGCGTTTCAAATATTTGAAAATGTTGGGATGGCAATGGGATTGATGCCGATGACCGGCGTTCCACTGCCTTTACTTTCCTATGGCGGCACCAGCCTCTTTGCAGTTTTGATCGGCGTTGGCCTTTTAGAAAATGTCCACATCGGTCGAGCCTGACCCATTTACCAACATTTATTGAGGAATTACCTCTCGGTGCTTGCCTACTTGTGATCTAGCGCACATTATTAGCGCAGGTCGGGTGAACTCGGCCCGTCGTACCTATCCGCGACTTCGGTCGCGTTGCTTCTTCTGAGAGGAGTCCCCGAGTGCCAGCCAATGAGGTTGACGTTCCGTACCAAGACGAGGATGCCAAACGACTTGCCGAACTGGGCTACAAGCAAGAGTTCGATCGCAAGTGGAGCGGATTCTCTAACTTTGCAATTTCGTTTTCGATTATCTCCATACTTTCTGGCGGGTTTACTACTTTCGGGCAAGCATGGAACAACGGCGGTCCAGTAGCGATTTCTATTGGCTGGCCGATCATTGCCGCCTTCATTTTGATCATCGGTCTTTGCATGAGCGAACTTGTTTCGGCGATGCCAACCGCTGGCGGTATTTATTACTGGGCTTTCAAACTTGGTAAACCGGTACATGGTTGGATCACCGGATGGTTAAACCTCGCCGGCCTAGTTGCGGTTATCGCCGGCGTCGATTACGGCTTCGCATACTTCTTCACGACGACTGCGAATCTTTACAGCAAGTCGTTCGATCCAGGGAATCTGAAGCAGGTCTTCCTGATCTTCCTGATCACCGTTTTCATCCACGTCCTGATGAATATCTACGGGGCCAAAGTCATCAATCGTCTCCAAAACATCAACGTTTGGTGGCACGTTTTTGGTGTTGCGGTCATTGTGCTCGTTCTGATCTTTATCCCTTCACACCACCAGACAGTGAGTTGGGTATTCACTCACCGAATCAACAATTCAGGATTCTCAGCCGGCTCGTACTGGTTTTACGTATTGCCGCTTGGCTTCCTGCTTACCCAGTACACGATCACTGGTTTCGATGCTTCGGCGCACGTCTCGGAGGAAACAGGCGGTGCTTCGTCAGCTGCTGCTAAAGGTCTTTGGCGGTCAATCTTCTATTCGGGGGTTGGCGGCTGGATCATGCTGCTCGCCTTCCTCTTCGCGGCGACTCACGAAGCTGATATCACTAAGGGTGGCGGATCAGTAGTAGGCATCTTCCTCACCTCGCTGCCACTTGGTTGGACCAAATTGATCTTGATCATTTCCGACGTGGGCCAGTTCTTCTGCGGAATGTCGTGCATTACGGCGGCCTCGAGAATGCTCTTCGCCTTCTCGCGAGACCGTGCCGTGCCTGGACATAACTACTGGACCAGGCTCGACAAGAACCGTAATCCAAGCCATGCTGCAGCTGGTGTCGCCGCCGGAGCGGTGGTCCTCACTCTTCCTGCGCTTTATGCACCTGCAGGACTTCCGGGTGTGCCCATCGCGTTCTACGCAGTTACCTCAGTTACCGTTATTGGTCTCTTCGCGGCCTTTGCGATCCCGATCTACCTACGCTGGAGGGTTGGCGAACACTTCGTCCAGGGACCATGGAACCTGGGCAAGAAGTGGAAGTGGATGGCACCGATTGCAGTGCTCGAGATTGTTATCATCTCAATCTACTTCATGATGCCGACGACTCCAGCAGGAATCCCTGGCAATAAGGCCTTCACGTGGACCGCCTTCCAGTACGCACCAGTTGCGATGCTGATCGTAGTTGGCGGCGCCATGCTCTGGTGGTACGCGAGTGCTCGAAAGTGGTTCACCGGACCGGTCATTAACGTGGCTACGCCGCTTGATCCGCACCTCTTGAAGGACTAGAAAAAGTATTTTTCTGTTCGGGTTCGCTCGTAGCGATACGAGCGAACCCGAACTTATTGGCGATGAATTGGAGTTACATAAATGAGCATTGGTCGAGTTAGCGGCAAAGCCTGCATTGTCACAGGCGCTGGATCGGGAATCGGAGCGGCAACCGCGGTGCGCCTTGCGGAAGAAGGTGGTCGGATTGTCTGCGCAGATCTAAATAGAGATTCAGCAAAGCAAACAGCCGATTCCATCGTAGCAAGTGGCGGGCAAGCCATTGCATTTACGGTTGACGTATCCGACTTCGCACAATGTGATGCACTGATTGCAGAATGCATCAAGGAATACGCATCTGTTGACGTGGTCGTGAATAGTGCGGGCGTTAATTTACCCGGCGTTTTTCATGAAGTTCCTAATGCGATTATCGACAAGACTCTTGACGTAAATGTGAAGGGCACTATGTATTGCTGTCGCGCGGCAATTCCACATATGCTCCGCCAAGGTTCTGGTTCGATCGTAAACATTTCTAGCGTCAATGGACTCGTCTCTGAACCATTCCTGGCCGTTTACTCCGCTTCCAAAGGAGCAGTTGTGATGCTGACTCGTGGGATTGCCCTTGATTATGCAAAACAAGGAATCAGGTGCAATGCCATATGTCCGGGTTGGGTTGATACCCCAATTAATCATGCTCACGCCAAACTCCTTGGCGGCTTAGAAAAGGTCTATGCCGAGATTGGCAACTTTCAACCGATTGGGCGCCCAGGTGAATCTCGAGAAATCGCACACTTAGCGCTATTTTTGGCCTCAGATGAATCATCCTTCATCACTGGCTCCATCATCTCGGCGGATGGCGGGATGACCGCTCAATAGCCCTCAACTCGGGCGGTTGGATACGGGTGCCGGTACGCTCAGCCAATGCGATCGCTCTGGAGTGAACTCGAACCCCTGCTGCCGCGCGTTAGCAAGCCGATTCAGTACGTAGGCGGCGAACTCAACTCATGCGTCAAAGATTGGGATTCGTCCGACGTTCGATGGGCACTCATGTACCCGGATGCCTACGAAGTTGGCCTGCCAAATCAGGGCGTGATGATTCTCTACGAAGTTCTTAACGAGATGGACGGTGTCCTAGCCGAGCGAACGTACGCCATCTGGCCTGATCTTGAAAAGCTAATGCGGGAGAATGGCGTCCCTCAATTTACTGTGGATGGTCACCGCAGTGTTGCCGATTTTGATTTGCTCGGAATTTCATTCTCTACTGAACTCGGCTATACAAATATGCTTAGCGCGCTCGACCTCGCCAACATTCCACTCGCAGCCGTGGAAAGAACTTTAGAGCACCCAATCGTGATTGCGGGTGGTCACGCTGCATTTAATCCAGAGCCAATTTCTGATTTTATTGATTGTGCCGTGCTCGGTGATGGTGAAGAGGCCGTCATCAAAATTACGAAAGTGGTACGCGAGTGGAAAGCTGCTGGCCGACCTGGCGGTAGAGATGGCGTTCTCGAGCGTCTGGCGGCCGCCGGTGGCATCTATGTGCCTCGCTTTTATGATGTTGAATATTTGGTGGATGGACGGATTAAACGAATCGCACCCAATCGTCCAAACGTGCCGTTTCGAGTGAGCAAGCACACGGTGATGGACCTCGATGAATGGCCTTATCCGAAACAACCATTGGTGCCGTTGGCTGAGACGGTGCATGAACGGATGAGCGTTGAAATTTTCAGAGGCTGCACTCGTGGTTGCCGCTTCTGCCAAGCCGGCATGATCACTCGTCCGGTGCGAGAGCGCTCAATCACTGGAATCGCAGAAATGGTTCAGCGTGGGCTAGATGCGACGGGATTTGCGGAGGTGGGATTGCTCTCGCTCTCCAGCGCCGATCACTCAGAAATCGGTGAAATAGCAAAGGGTTTGGCGGACCGCTACGAAGGCTCCAACGTAGGACTTTCCTTACCGTCCACAAGAGTCGATGCATTTAATGTCGATTTGGCGAACGAACTCACGCGTAATGGGCGCCGCTCAGGCTTGACTTTTGCACCCGAGGGCGGGAGCGAGCGCATGCGCCAGGTGATCAACAAGATGGTCACTGAAGATGACTTGATTAATACCGTGCGCACCGCGTATCAAAATGGTTGGCGCCAAGTGAAGCTTTATTTCATGTGCGGCCTTCCGACCGAGCAAGACGATGATGTTTTGCAAATCGCAGTGTTAGCGAAACGAGTGATCGATGCCGGTCGCCAAGCCACTGGAGGTAAAGATATTCGTTGCACGGTTTCGATCGGTGGTTTTGTGCCGAAACCACATACCCCGTTCCAGTGGGCCGCGCAGTGCGACCATGAAACCGTGGATCACAGATTGAAAATTCTTCGTGCTGCAGTGCAAAGCGATCGACGTTACTCAAAGAACATTGGCTTCCGGTATCACGACGGCAAACCGAGCATCATCGAAGGACTCTTGTCCCGCGGTGATCGTCGAGTTGGAAAAGTCATTCTCACGGCCTGGCAACGCGGACAGAGATTCGACGGGTGGAGCGAACACTTTTCCTACGATCGATGGGCGCTAGCAGCCGCCGATGTTTTTAACGAGACACCAATTTCTCTCGATTGGTTCACAACTCGGCAACGTCTAGAGAACGAAGTCTTGCCTTGGGATCATCTTGATTCAGGACTCGATAAGGAGTGGCTCTGGAGCGATTGGCAGGAAGCTCTTGCGGGAGGCGAAGTTGACGATTGTCGTTGGAGTCCGTGTTTTGACTGTGGCGTCTGCCCGAGCATGGGAACTGAAATTCAGATCGGACCGACCGGCAGGAGCATGCCGCTGCTAGCCATTTCACCGCTCGCTACCTCCGGGGTTGTCCTCGAATCGTTGGCGCACTCATAGTGGATGTGCCGCACCAGCAGGCGCCAGTTGTGCAGCGTCTTCGCTTCAAATATGCCAAGCGCGGGCGACTTCGATTCACCAGCCATCGAGACTTTTCACGCGCTTTTGAACGAGCACTACGGCGAGCCCAAGTACCGATTGCCTTCTCATCTGGATTTTCCCCACACCCTCGAGTTTCATATGCCAACGCCACTCCCACCGGTGTTTCGAGCGAGGCTGAATATTTGGAGATTGCCCTCAACGAGGTGGGCAACCCAGAAGAGATCCGAGCCAACCTCGATGCTGCCCTACCCATCGGTCTGGACCTGATTGAGGTCGTCGAAGCGAAGACTCCAGACTTCGCGCTGCGCTTGGAGGCCAGCCTTTGGCAGTTGGTGCTTGTCGGAATAGACCAAGATGCGGCCGAGGGCGCGATTCGGGCTCTCCTGGTCGAAAGCGAGGTGATCGTTGAGCGTAAGACCAAGGATGGCAATCGTAGATTTGATGCCAGGGGCGCGATTTCAGGCCTTTGGGTCAGCAAAAATGGTGCCGAGAACGTGCCGATAGCAGGAGATGGCCCTCCATCTGTCATACTGAAGGCGGTCGTTCGAAACGGTTCGCCGTCCGTACGACCCGATGATCTTCTCGCCGCCTTACGCGTCGTGGCTGGTCTCGCGCCTACGAGTCCCACTCTGGTGACTCGGCTCGCGCAGGGACCGCTTAATGCAAGTGGCAACGTGGTCGACCCGTTTGACCCCGACCGGCAGTGATTCGCGCGATCGTTTCGATGAAACGGTCCACAAGTACGACCCACACTGACTTTGCTCTGCTTGCAGAGCGCGACTAAGCACCTAGGTGCGCGAAAGCGATCCAATGGCCGAATTAGGCAACAACGATTCAAATAATGATTCCCCCACTCCGAGCAAGCCCGTGACTCTCAGACGTCGCGGTGCGAGCCGTCCGGCTGGCCCCCCAAATATTCCTCAGGAAACTACGGTCATAGCCACCACCGCCCCCGACTCGACGACTACGGCGAGCAGAACACCGCGAGCAGCCAAAGTTGCCAAGCCCAACAAAGTTGCGCCGATTCTGGATGAGCCAGTCCTAGACGCCGTCGAAAAGAGCGCAGGGGCTGCCGCAAAAACACCAAAGAAGGTGACGACGAGGAAGGCCCCGGCCAAAAAAACTGCCGAGAACCTCGAAATTTTGCCGGTTGTCGAACCAGTGAAAGTGGCGCGGGTCTCCGCCTTCGCTCCAATATTCCAAGCCCCCGTCGCGGCCCCCAAGGCCGAACCGCCTTTAGCGATCCAGCAACCTGAGGCGCCAAAACGAGCGGCAAAGCGCGGCACCGTCTCCAAGATCTCCAAGATTGAGGAAGTTGGCGCGAGCGAAGATTCGACGAGCCAAGATTCCAGTCAGTTCGAAGAATCAAACGAGGAACTGAGCGAGGAAGAAATCGCGAAGCGCCGTCGCCGTCGCCGTCGAGGTGGGCGTGGACGCCGCCGCACTGGCCGCGACGTCAATGACGAGAACGAAACCGATGATGAGCACGACGAACAATCTGGCGATTCCGCAGATTTGGAAGACACTTCGCCCGGAGATGGCTCGGAGGATGGAACAACTGCACATCGCCGTCGCCGTCGCCGTCGAAGTACCGGCGATGACATTGAGGGCGAGATCATTGATCCAGATGGGGTTAAGACCGTCGTAAAAGTGCGCGAGGTACGCACACCTGCCCGGCCCAAACGCGATGTTGAAGAGACATCTATTTCTGGATCTACTCGACTTGATGCAAAGAAGCAACGGCGAAGAGATAGCCGGGACACCGTCCGTCGACGTGCTCCAATCATTACTGAAGCGCAATTCCTGGCGCGACGCGAATCCGTAGATCGTCAAATGCTGGTTCGTCAAAGTGGTGATCGCACGCAGATTGCAGTGATTGAAGACAAAATTCTTGTCGAACATTATGTGAATCGAGCGAGTAACACTTCATACGTTGGCAACGTTTACTTGGGCAAGGTCCAGAACGTACTTCCAAGCATGGAAGCCGCATTCGTAGATATCGGCAAGGGGCGCAATGCTGTTCTCTATGCCGGAGAGGTCAACTGGGATGCAGCGGGTCTAGCCGACGGCACCCCGAAACGAATTGAAACCGCCCTCAAGACTGGGCAAAACGTTGTGGTGCAAGTTACGAAAGATCCAATCGGCCAAAAAGGCGCTCGCCTAACTAGTCAGATCAGTCTTCCTGGTCGTTACCTCGTCTATGTTCCCGGTGGCGGAATGAGCGGCATTAGTCGAAAACTTCCGGACAACGAGCGCACACGTTTAAAGCAGATTTTGAAGCAACTCGTACCTGAAGATGCCGGTGTGATTGTGCGCACCGCTGCTGAAGGCGTAAGCGAAGAGGAACTTACGCGAGATGTAAATCGATTACGAGCGCAGTGGGAAGATATTGAACACAAAACGACGGCCGCGATGAAGGCCAATAGTTCGGCACCTGTTCTCCTTTACGGTGAACCAGATCTCACCGTCCGCGTTATTCGCGACATCTTCAATGAAGATTTTCGTCAACTCACAGTTCAAGGTGATGAGGCGTGGGATGAAGTCAACGCTTATCTCGGTCACATCGCGGCAGACTTGGTAACCAAACTCAGTCACTGGACTTCGGAGAAGGATCTCTTCGCCGAATATCGTGTTGAGGAACAACTTGCGAAGGCGCTAGATCGGAAGGTCTGGTTGCCGTCTGGCGGTTCACTAGTAATTGATCGAACTGAAGCGATGGTGGTTGTTGATGTCAATACCGGGAAATTCACAGGTAAAGGCGGGAACCTCGAAGAGACGGTAACTAAGAACAATCTCGAGGCAGCCGAGGAAATCGCACGTCAACTTAGGCTTCGCGACCTTGGCGGGATCATCGTTATCGACTTTATCGACATGGTGCTCGAATCGAATCGAGATCAGGTCCTCAGACGATTAACCGAGTGTCTCGGTCGTGATCGTACGAAGCACCAAGTCGCTGAGGTCACCTCCCTTGGCCTGGTGCAGATGACCAGGAAGCGAATCGGCCAAGGCCTCCTTGAGGCCTTCTCTATCCCCTGTGAGCAGTGCCACGGTCGTGGCGTCATCATCCAATTGGCACCGGTTGATCAGAACGTGGGCCAACGGCGGCACCGTCACTTTGAACACCGAGTCGATAGCCATGAACTGGAGGTTGGCGCAGAAATTGAGGTCATGAGCGCAGACTCTGGTTCGAGTGCAGATCCAATCGCCGATCTCGAGGCTGAAGTGAGCCCAGAATTCGAGGCCTTTCCAGCAGTGGCCCTAAAAGGCCGTCGTCGCCTCGTAAAGAAGGCGGCTTCAGCCAAGCGGGCAAGAGTGGCAAAAAAGGGCTGAGACGTCTGAGGTCAGCGAGCGCTGGTTTGACCCGGCCCACGCCTAATCCGTACCCTTAGCCCCTGCGACCCATAGTCGCCAACGATTTTCGTAAATATCGATGTTTTTTCTGATTAGAAAGTGAGAAGTGCCGTGTACGCCATCGTTAAAGCTGGTGGGCGCCAGGAGAAGGTTGCCGTAGGCGACGTCCTCCTAATCGACCGCGTCAACCAAGCGCCGGGTGCTTCAATTAATTTGCCTGCTCTGCTCGTTGTAGATGGAGCTGCAGTCACCACGGATTCAAAAGCTTTGGCTGGCTTCACCATCACTGCTGAGATTCTCGAAGAAATCAAAGGCGAAAAGATTCACATCCTCCGCTATAAAAACAAAACTGGTTACCGACGTCGCCAAGGCTTCCGTGCGAAGCGCACGCGCATCAAGGTGACCGAAATCTCGAAGGGGGAGTAGTCACATGGCTCATAAGAAGGGTGCCTCATCCACCCGAAACGGTCGGGATTCCAATTCACAGCGCCTTGGTGTTAAGCGCTTCGGAGGCCAAGTAGTAGGTGCTGGCGAAATTATCGTGCGTCAACGCGGCACTCACTTCCACCCCGGTGCGAATGTGGGACGCGGCAACGACGACACGCTTTTTGCCCTTGCGTTTGGTGCCGTCGAGTTTGGTACTCGCCGCGGTCGACGCGTAGTGAACGTGGTCCCCGTCGCTTAACCGACACGCTCCTTAATGAGGGCGCGCCGGGGATTCCGGTTCGTCCTCATTTATTTTCTAAAAGGTATTGATAGCTGAAAGGAGTAACGATGGCGACCTTTGTCGACCAAGTTCTCCTATACGCCTCCGCTGGTGATGGCGGTCGAGGCTGCGTGTCAATTCGACGGGAAAAATTTAAACCTTTAGCCGGACCTGACGGCGGCAATGGTGGTCGCGGTGGCGACATCATTCTTGAAGTTGATGGCAACACGACCACGCTCCTGGAATATCATCATTCGCCGCACCGGAAGGCCACTGGCGGTCGGCAGGGTTATGGCGCCAACAAAGATGGATACGCGGGCGAAGATCTCGTTCTTAAGGTGCCAGATGGCACGGTGGTTGAAGATCTTCAGGGCAACCAGATCATCGACCTTCTGGGTGTTGGCGTTCGTTACGTACTCGCGCGTGGTGGCCGAGGCGGTCTGGGAAATGCAGCGCTCTCATCATCAAAGCGACGAGCGCCAGGGTTTGCCCTTCTCGGTGAACCCGGAGAACTTAAGCATGTTCGTTTAGTACTTAAGAGCGTTGCAGATGTGGCGCTCGTCGGATTTCCAAGTGCGGGGAAATCGTCGTTGATCGCCTCGATTTCGCAGGCTCGGCCGAAGATTGCCGATTATCCCTTCACAACTCTGGTACCAAATTTAGGTGTTGTGCAAGCGGGCGAAATGCGATTTACCGTTGCTGACGTTCCAGGGCTAATTCCCGGCGCCAGCGAAGGTAAAGGCCTCGGTCATGAATTTCTTCGACACATCGAGCGATGCGCCGCGATTGTCCACGTCATAGATTGTGGGTCACTTGAAAGTGATCGCGATCCACTGCGTGACCTCGATGCGATTGAAATCGAGCTTGCCGCTCACGGTGGCTTAGCGGACCGGCCACGGATTGTTGCGCTCAACAAAATTGATCTCCCCGATGGTCGCGCGATGGCTGAAATGGTTACTGCTTCCTTGCAAGAGCGCGGGTACGACGTATATCCGGTGTCAGCGGCGACCCACGAGGGGTTACGCGAACTCACCTATGCGATGGGCAGAATTGTTCAACAAGTACGTGAAGCCACACCAATCCGCGAATCGGCACGCATAATCATCAAACCAATCCCAGTCAACGATGCTGGATTTACAATTACCAAACAAGACGGCGCATTTCTGATCCGCGGCGATAAGCCAGAACGCTGGGTGCGTCAGACTGAGTTCTCGAATACTGAAGCCGTTGGTTATTTAGCTGATCGGCTCGCTCGACTTGGTGTGGAAAAAGCCCTTGTTGCCTTGGGTGCAAAACGTGGCGATGAAGTCCGGATCGGCGAAGGAACTGCTGGTGTGATCTTTGATTGGGAGCCCAGCATTGAAGCCGGTGCAGAATTGTTACACGGTCCTCGCGGTGGTGATCTCCGACTTGAGCGTGGTATCGAACCCGATGAGGAGAGCGAAGAAGATGATGCGTGAACGGGTATCCAGTGCAAAACGCATCGTCGTCAAAGTTGGCTCCTCTTCTCTGACGGGCGCCGAGGGTTCGACTTTAGATAACAATGCAATTGATGGTCTGGTCGATGCACTTGCAACCACTCGCAAAACGGGGCGCGAAGTCTTACTCGTCTCATCCGGCGCAATTGCCACCGGGCTTGGCCCACTCGGCTTGAAGGTACGACCCAAAGATTTGGCAACGCAGCAGGCCGCGGCATCGGTTGGCCAAGGGCTGCTCATGCATCGATACACCGAATCTTTTGCCCGTCATGGAATGACCGCTGGACAGATCCTGTTGACCGCCGAGGATGTTATTCGACGCAGTCACTATCAGAATGCTCAGCGCACCTTAACGCGTCTGCTGGCGCTTAACGTGGTCCCGATCATCAATGAGAACGACACCGTGGCCACTCACGAGATTCGATTGGGTGACAACGATCGCCTCGCTGCCTTGGTTGCGCACCTGGTACACGCCGATTTGCTCGTCCTACTCTCAGATGTTGATTCTCTCTATACCGCTGATCCCAAACGCTCCGGTGTTTCACCCATTCGTGAAGTCCGTTCAATCGAAGCACTCGGCGAGATTGAAGTGCGCAAGATCGGTGGAGCCGGGGTGGGTACTGGGGGCATGGCCACCAAGATTGAGGCGGCCCGTATCGCGATGACGGCGGGAATTCCAGTTGTTCTTACTTCGATGACTCACGCCGCTCACGCCCTAGCTGGCGAAGAGATCGGCACACTATTTTACGGCTCGGATCAGCGCAGATCTTTGAGATTACTGTGGCTGGCTCATGCCTCTTCTCCGCGTGGGCGCGTGGTACTTGATAGCGGAGCGGTTGCGGCCGTCGTGGATCGCCGGCTTTCGCTTCTGCCAGCCGGCGTCGTAGGAGTCTCTGGCGATTTTGCCGCTGGTGAGCCCGTAGATCTTGTAGATGAGGCCGGTGTTGTTGTAGCCCGCGGCTTGATTGCCTTTGATTCGTCGGAAATACCACTGCTTATGGGGCGGAGCACTAAAGAACTCGGAGTGAGTATGGGTGCCGAGTATGAGCGAGAACTCGTGCATCGCGACGATTTAGTTTTGATCTAATTCCCCAGAGCGAGAGCGTGAAGAACTTTCGCCGTCTCAACCTCATCCACTTCCTGGGTGTTGTCGCTCAACTTAACAATGACAGTCTTCGAGTTTGGAACCATAAACACAAATTGATCGTGCAGCCCGAGCATCAGGTTTGTATCTGGATATGGATGCCAAACGAACGCGCCATAACCCCAGTGATCACCCTTAGTACCGATCGACATTGGCTCCACCGAAGTCGTGAGTCGGG
>JANXYY010000011.1 GCA_025355805.1 Actinomycetes bacterium | reverse complement strand
TAAAATCAGCTAAGTGATCGAGAGCTATTGATCCTCCATGCAACTTCTTTTAGTAAAGGTTTTGCTCTCCACTGCGCTTGTGGCTGCAGCGACGTTAGTGCAGCGTCATTATGGTCATCGTGCCAGTGGCTTTTTAGTTGGGTTGCCGATAACTACAGCGCCTTACCTTTTACTCGTCGCCATTCAACATGGATCGCAATTTACGATCCAGTCAGCACAGGGCGTGCTGCAAGGGCAAATTGCTCTGGTTCTCTTCCTGATTTCTTATGCGCGAGCACCAGTCAGTTGGCCATGGTGGCTTACGTTAAGCAGTTCTACTTCGCTCTGTCTGCTCGCCACAATTTTGATCTCCAAACACCTCTTTCCGCCACTGCTCACCATTGGGGTTCTGGTTCTGTTCTGGTGGGCGACGCTACGGCTGTGGCCCACTACGTCGGCTGAGCGCGCGCAAGTTGTGCAGGCAAGGTGGGAGTTACCGACCCGGCTCCTAGTGACTCTCTTGATTTTGGTCGGACTCACTCAGATCGCTCCGCACCTTGGCGCTTCTTTGGCCGGTGGATTGGCCACTCTGCCAGTGATCTCGATCGTGCTCTGCGCCGCTACCCATCGCAGTTTCGGCCCCAGCGGTCCTCTTCAATTTCTCCGAGGGCTCCTCTTGTCGCTTCCTGGTGCGACTTCGTTTGCGCTGACCGTCGCGCTGCTAGGCCCCGTAATCAACCGCTATTTAGCTCTGGGTTTTGCCCTCATCATCACGCTGGCGGTCGCGGGCTGGCAGGGTCGCCATTTGTGGCAGGGAAAGCGTGAGAGAATAAGAAGTGCCTAAAATTCAAGCCCCTACGCTGCTTGAACACCGAGCGATGCGTCGCGAAGCGCTCTTGGAAGCCGCAGTGGCCATTGCTTTAGAGAGTGGCAGCGGGGCTGTGACAATGGGCGAGGTCGCAAAGCGGACTGGAATTTCGCGGTCTAGCGTCTATGAATATTTTGAATCCAGTTCTGACTTAATCGCCGATGTCATCCTCGACGACTTAAACATCTTGGCAACGGTCTTGGCCACCGCCGTCGAGAGTGAATCGGATCCAATGGCGCGAGTGGCCGCCTGGATTGATTCGGTCTTTGGATATATCTCTGCTGGTAAACATCGATTAGCGCGGGAGCTTGGGGCTGTTTCGCTACCACTGGCTCGAGTGTCGGCGGTTCGACAAGCACATTTGCGCCTTGTTCAACCGCTGATTGATGCACTTGACAGTGGAGGCGTGCCAAACGCCACTGCATGTGCCATGTACGTTAATGGAGCGATCGACGCAGCAACCCGCCGGATTGATGCAGGTTGCGACGCCGATTCAGAAATTATGATGACTCGCGCTTTTGTACTTGCTGGTGTGCGCGAAATTTCTTAGTCGGGGAGACTCCGTAATTCTCAAACCTTATAGCGGTGTTACATAGGCACCGGTGATGCCGCCGTCAACCAAGAAGTTGGCTGCGGTGATGAACGAAGAGTCATCACTTGCTAGGAACGCCACGGCGCCCGCGATCTCGTGTGGCTCGCCGAAACGCCCCATTGGGATGTGAACCAGGCGACGTGCTGCGCGCTCGGGATCTTTAGCAAAGAGCTCGACCAAGAGCGGAGTATTCACTGGTCCAGGAGAAAGCGCATTTACCCGGATGCCTTCTCGAGCAAATTGGACGCCGAGTTCGCGGCTCATCGCGAGTACGCCACCTTTGGACGCGGTGTAAGAAATCTGCGACGTGGCTGCGCCAAGAGTTGCGACGAACGAAGCAGTATTGATGATGGAGCCTTTGCCTTGCTTCTGCATGTAAGGAATGACAGCCTTGCAACACAAGAAAACACTCGTCAGGTTAACTTCCTGAACTCGTCGCCAGGCATCGAGTTCGGTAGTCAAAATCGAATCGTCATCTGGTGGCGAAATTCCCGCGTTGTTAAACGCGATGTCGATTCGACCGAAGGTGTCAAAAGCGACCTTGTACATATGCTCAACTTGCTCAGGATTCGTCACATCCGCCTTGACGAAAATTCCCCCGACTTCTTTCGCCGCTGCTATCCCGGCTTCTTCGTTCATATCGACGACCACGACGTGTGCACCTTCGCTGGCAAATCGTTTTGCGGTTGCCAGGCCTAATCCACTAGCGGCTCCAGTAATAACCGCAACGCGCCCTTCCAATCTCCTGCTCACGCTTACTCCCATTCTTTCCAGTTACCGATTATCCAGTCATTATTCAGTGGTGGCGATAAAAATATTCTTAACCTCCGTGAAGGCATCCGGTGCATCCGGGCCGAGTTCTCGCCCAAGGCCAGATTGTTTAAAGCCGCCAAACGGCGTCCAAAATCTAACCGATGAATGACTGTTAACCGAGAGGTTCCCAGTGTCGATGCCGCGCGCCACACGGAAGGCTCGGCCCACATCGCGAGTCCAAATTGAACCAGAGAGACCGTATTCAGAGTCGTTAGCGAGCCGAATCGCATCCGCTTCGTCTTCAAATGGCAACACGGCGACAATAGGTCCGAAAATCTCTTCACGCCAAGCGCGATCGCTGGTGTCCTTTGGCGTGACCACCGTTGGTGCCATCCAATAGCCCTTGCCTTCTGGCTTTGAACCGCTAAAGGCAACGTTGGAACCAAGATAAGAAGAGACTGCTTCAAATTGTTTCGCCGAAATCAGAGGACCCATTTCAGAACTCTCAAGGTTCGGATCTTCAACTCGGAAGGCCTTAACACTGGTTTCGAAGAGCGACATGAATCGATCGAATACCGAGCGTTGCACCAATATTCGCGACCTTGCACAGCAATCTTGGCCCGCGTTATCAAAGACAGACCCGGGCGCTGCGGCTGCCGCCTTTTCGAGATCAGCGTCCGCAAAAATTACGTTCGCACTCTTACCGCCAAGTTCTAGGGTTAACCGCTTTACCTGGTCGGCGCAGCCAACCATGATGTGTTTCCCAACCTCGGTAGAACCTGTGAAAACAATCTTTCGCACGGCTGGGTGGGTCACAAAACGTTCACCAACGATTGAGCCCTTTCCTGGCAACACTTGAAATACATCTTTGGGGAGGCCAGCCTCCAGTGCCAACTCACCCAGACGGATGGCAGTAAGTGGCGTCAATTCGGCTGGCTTTAAAACGACGGTATTTCCGGCGGCCAACGCAGGCCCAAAACCCCAGCCTGCAATTGGCATTGGAAAGTTCCAAGGCACGATTATGCCGATCACTCCAAGTGGTTCCTTGAATGTGAAATCGACTCCGCCTGGCACCGGGATCTGTCTTCCGAATAAACGTTCTGGGGTAGCCGAGTAGTAATTAAGAACGTTGGCTACGTTATCTGCCTCCCAGAGCGCGTTACCCCTAGTGTGCCCAGAGTTGGCGATTTCCAGGTTGGCCAGTTCTTCACGGTGTTCGCTGACTTTGCTTGCGAATGCGCGCAGGAGCCGGGCCCGGTCGCCAGGTGCGACGTTTCGCCAAGACTCAAACGCTTTGGCAGCGCGATCTATTGCCGCATCGGTGTGGGCAACGTCGAAATGCTCAATGGTGGTGACGATTTCTTCGGTTGCTGGATTGATGACTTGGTATTGCGTAGACACGCTTAGAACCTTTCGAAGTTACGGAAGCGCTCCCAATCGGTAACACTTCGCCCGTAGGCTGCTAATTCAATTTCCGCCATGTTGGCATAGTGCGCTTGCACATCCTCACCGAAAGTTGCGGTGACCCATTCACTTTCACGCCACAATTTAAGCGCTTCCGTCATGGTAGATGGGACTCGCTCCGAATCTGATGTGTATGCGTTACCAGCAAAGGCTGGTTCAAGCGGCAAGTTTCGCTTAACCCCATCGAGACCGGCCGCAATCATGCCAGCGACCGCCAAATAGGGATTTACGTCTCCGCCAGGAACTCGATTCTCAAGACGCAAACTCGGACCATGGCCGACGAGGCGGAAGGAGCAGGTGCGGTTATCTCGTCCCCACCGAATTGAAGTTGGCGCGAAAGATCCCGGCACATACCGTTTGTATGAATTTATGTTCGGCGCGTACAGGAGAGTTAATTCCTTCATGTGGGCAATCTGT
This sequence comes from Actinomycetes bacterium, assembly GCA_025355805.1. Classification (GTDB taxonomy): domain Bacteria; phylum Actinomycetota; class Actinomycetes; order Nanopelagicales; family Nanopelagicaceae; genus JANXYY01. The sequence continues at coordinate 5,768 of JANXYY010000011.1, read as the reverse complement.
CCAGCAATGAAGGCGCGACCGAGATCAGATAACCCATTCTCCTTATCGTTTTCATCCGTCATCACGAATGAGCCGTCAACCCCTCGATAAGAGAGGTGAATATGGCAGGAATTCCCTTCACGCTCGTTGAATTTAGCCATGAATGTGAGCGAACAGTTCTGCTGATCTGCGATCTCCTTGGCACCAGTTTTGTATATGACGTGGTGGTCACACGAAGTTAAAGCCTGCTCATAACGAAAGGCAATTTCGTGCTGACCCAAGTTGCATTCGCCTTTCGCCGACTCGACGGTTAACCCCGCTTCAGCCATTCCAAGACGGATCGCCCGCAATAACGGTTCCACTCGACTTGTTCCGATGATGGAGTAATCGACGTTGTACTGGTTGGCTGGAATCAAATCCCGGTAGGACTTACTCCAGGCTGTCTCAAACGAATCTTTAAAGACAATGAATTCGAGTTCCGTTCCAACAAATGCCAGCATATTTTCTGCTTTGAGCGCCTCGATCTGACGTCGCAAGATTTGGCGTGGAGATGCCGTAACCGGCTTGCCGTCAAGCCAGGCGATATCGGCAAGAACCATCGCGGTTCCTGGCAACCAGGGGATCAGTCGGAGGGTGTCAAAGTCGGGGATCATCGCAAGGTCTCCATAGCCGCTATCCCACGATGACATTGCATAGCCATCGACGGTGTTCATGTCGACGTCGACGGCAAGGAGGTAGTTGCAGCCTTCGGTTCCATGTTTGACGGTGTCAGCAAGAAAGAAGGGGGCGTGAATTCGCTTTCCCTGGAGCCGCCCCTGCATATCCGTAATTGCGACGATGACCGTGTCGATCGTGCCATTTTCAATTTGGCTTTTCAGCTGTTCAATTGAGATAGGAGCCGTGCTCATTTTTTCACTCTTTTCCATGCCCGATGCTAGGTTTTATGGTGTGAGCGTATTCCACCGCGTGGACTGTGGCTACCTTGGTCTACCTTCAAATCGGGATCGTTACTTTTCCTTTACCCATGACTCTAAAAAGGTGAAAAAATGCAGACTTCTCTGAGGTGGGCGCTCATTGGCGCCAGTGACATTGCGGCCACTCGAATTCTGCCAGCCATTCGGGCAGCCGGCGGCGAGGCTGTTGTTGTGCGAAGCGGTCATGCCGACCACGGATCGAGTTGGGCACGCGCAAATGGAGTGGCAGAATCCGTCACTGATTTGTCCGCGGCGCTCGATCGATCAGATGTTGACGCGGTCTACGTAAGTTCGCTTAACACTTTGCATCGGAGCCACGTTGAAGCGGCCGCCCGTGCGGGTAAACATGTTTTAGCTGAAAAGCCATTAGCGATGAATTTGTTAGATGCGAGCGCCATGGTCGAGGCCTGCCGCAATGCCGGCGTAGTGATGGCTACTAACCATCACTTACCGGCTTCCCCTACCCACCGAGTTATGAAAGCCTTCGTTCGCGCTGGACAACTTGGCGAGATTCGCGCGATTAGATTTCATCACGCCGTGATGTTGCCGGAACGGCTCCAAGGCTGGCGCGTCGACGACCCAAGCGAGGGTGGCGTGATTTACGACGTCACCGTCCATGATGCGGCCGCCACGGCCGCGATATTAGGCACCGACGCGATTCGGGCAATGGCAATTGGGTTCAATCAAGATAACGATCCAAACGGTCCCGTCGATGCGGTTATGTCAAGTATCGAATGGACCGATGGCGTCTTGGTTTCAACCCATGATTCGTACAACAATGCGCACCTTCCGACGAGTGTGCACATTCTCGGCACCGATGGAGCATTGATCGCCGACAATTGCAACACGGGAGATCCAGTCGGCACTCTTGCGCTCTATCGCAATCATGAATGGAGCGAGGTTGAAATTCCTGATCGCCAAGATCTTTACGAGCGTACGATTCACGCCTTCGTCGCCGCGGTGCGTGGAGAAGGCGAGCCGATCGTTACTGGCGAAGACGGAGTGCGCTCACTTGCGGTGGCTATCGCCGTAGCGGAATCGACAAAGTCAAAGACTGGCGTGATGGTTGAACGAGGTTAACCCTTGACTCCGTTTCTCAGCGAACTGAGTGCAGTGTCTGGCCCGATTCATCGATCTTGAGCGCACCAGTCATGATTCCAACCACTTCGACCATCGTGTGGGTTAGCGGCGTTACGACCGCAGCGCGCTTGCCCAAACGTTGAATGTGGATCCGATCTGCGACTTCGAATACCTGTGGCATGTTGTGACTGATCAGAATCACCGGCATCCCACGCTCGCGCAATTTCACGATCAATTTGAGAACCTGATTAGATTCGCGCACGCCAAGTGCAGCGGTTGGTTCGTCAAGGATCATCACTTTGCTACCGAAGGCAGCTGCGCGAGCCACCGCTACGGCTTGACGCTGGCCGCCCGAAAGAGTTTCGACGGCTTGGCCAATATTTTGAATAGTGCCGATACCAAGTGCAGCGATCTGCTCTTTTGCGTGCTGCTTCATGGTCTTGTTATCTAGCATCCGGAACACAGATCCCAATAGTCCAGACCGACGTAGTTCACGTCCAAGATATAAATTGCTTGCAATATCAAGGGCCGGTGCAACGGCTAGGGTCTGGTAAACCGTTTCGATTCCAACTGCCCGGCTATCTTGCGGACGTTTGAAAGATACGATTTCGCCATCGAGTTCGATCTCACCTTCATCTGCCACTTCAGCCCCAGAGAGGCATTTGATCAAAGTGGATTTGCCTGCACCGTTATCGCCAACGACTGCGAGTACTTCACCGGGATACAGGGCCAGATCTGAAACATCAAGGCCAACCACGCGACCGAAAGTCTTGACTAGTCCCTTTGCTTCGAGAATGGGTTTCCGGGTTTCGGCGGTCATGACTTTGACCTCCGGATCCATTGGTCAACGGAGACAGCAAAGATAATTAGCAGACCTACTGCCAGCGTTTGATAGTAAACATCAAGTCCGGCGAGGGTAAGTCCATTGCGGAACACGCCGACGATAAGCGCTCCGAGCAGTGATCCCACGACGGTTCCTCGGCCACCAAAAAGGCTGGTTCCACCGATCACGACTGCCGTGATGCTGTCGAGGTTGAGATCAATTCCGGAGTTAGGACTTGCAGCATTCACCCGCCCAATCAAGACCCACGCGGTGATTGCAAAAATGAATCCAGCAACCATGTAGACACTCATCAAAACGCGATTCACTTGAATACCGGCAAGCCGTGCTGCTTCGATGTCGCCACCGGTCGCATAAACGTGTCGACCCCAGGCGGTGTATCGAAGTACAAATGCGACTGCTGCATACATCAAAAGCATGACTAGTACACCAACGGTGATGTGGAACGTTCCGATACTGAAAATCGAACCAAGCTTGAGTAGGAACGGATCAACTTCGGTGTCTCGAACAGTGCGGCCGGTAGCGTAAAGAAGAGTGAGTGCGGTGAAGATGTTGAAAGTTCCCAAGGTTACGATGAAGGGCGGGAGTTTAACTTTCGTGATTAAATATCCGTTAAATCCACCCGCTGCGGTGCCCACGACCAGACCTAAAATAAAGGCGATCCAACCCGGCACGTGATTTTCAAAGGCCGTTTTGGCCATGACCATCGACGCAAAGACCGCGATCGCCCCACAAGATAGATCGATGCCAGCTGTCAAAATGATGATCGTTTGACCGACCGCGATCGACCCCACGACGGCAACCTGTTGCGCGATCAACGAGAGGTTGTTGGGAGTCGCGAAATATTGATTGAAGAAGCTGAGCGTGAAGACGGCGATAAGTAGTACAAGGGCCGGGCTGATCCAGGGATACCTGTGAAGTAAAGATTGCATTCGCGCTGGGAAGGTGCGTCGATCCATAAACTCTGCCGCGTCGTGTACAGCAGGCTCTGTTTGCGTCACAACTGTCGCCTTTCAAGTCATAGAGAGCGAAGCGCTACGTGCCCGAATTCTGGTGGCTAATCGGTGGCTATTTGGTGTCGCCCTGTCTAACACGGACTTTCGTTAAGGGCAACAGCCAGACAACGGGGTGACCGCTTTCGCAGCCACCCCGTTGGCATTGCTCCCAGATTAAATCCCGAAGGTTTTAGCCCCAGGCGTTATCTAGACCGAATTGAACATCCTTACTCTCGACGCCCGTTGCCGGGTTAGCCGTAATCAGGTTCACGCCAGTGTTGAAGAAATCTAAACCTGGGCTCACCGCAGGCTTGGTGCCCTTGGTGATGAGGTCGAAGATTGCTTGAACGCCAAGCGAGGCCATCTTGAGTGGGTACTGCTGTGAAGTTGCCGCGATGATGCCGGACTTGACGTTCTCGACGCCAGCCTTGCCACCATCCACAGAGACGATCATGGCCTTGCTACCAGCTGCCTTTAGTGCGGCTGAGGCACCTGCGGCGGTTGGCTCGTTGATCGTGTAAACGATGTTGATGTCTGGGCACTTGACAAGGAGTTTCTCCATGCCGGTACGGCCGCCTTCTTCGTTTGCGCCCGTAGCTTCGTTGCCGCAGATCTTGTAAGCGCCACCGGAGTACTTGCCGGTCTTGGCCTCGTCACCATTCTTCTTCGGGTCATTGACTGGGATGCCCATGCCTTCAAGGAATCCCTGGTCGCGGTTATAGTCAACCGAGACGATCTTGTCGTTGAAGATGTCAAGCAGAGCGATGACGGCTTTTTTTCCGCCGAGCTTGGCAGCCGCATACTGGCCGATTAAGTGGCCGGCTTGGCGGTTGTCGGTGGCAAAGGTGATGTCAACCGTGCTTGCGGGATCTGGTGGGGTGTCAAGCGCAATTACAAAAAGGCCGGCTGCGCGAGCCTTCTTGATCGCATCGTTGACGCCGGTGGACATTGGGGTGATCAGGATGCCCTGCTGTTTTGCCGAGATTGCATTCTCAATCGCGGCAATTTGACCGGCATCGTCGCCTTCGGCTTTACCTGAGGCGATGGTGATGTCTACGCCAAGATCGGCTGCGGCCTTCTTCGCGCCACCTTGCATGGCAACGAAGAATGGGTTTGTCGAGTCTTTTGTGATCAGCGATACGGCGATTTTTTTCGCCGCAGGAGTAGTGGAACTCGCGGTCGAACTGCTCGATGATGAGGAGCAGGCGGCGAGCAGGAGTGAGGATGCGCCAATGGCCGCGATTACGGCGATCTTGGTGCTTCTGCGCAAAGTGCGCTTGGTCATCTAGTGGTCCTTTCGGATAGGGATCAGTTGGAGCGCTCCATTTCTATCGGAGCGAGAGCCATTTCTCTAGAGGAAATGCCGGATTCCTTCCGCTGGTAATCAAATCGTTATGATTGCTCGATTCATCGCACGTCTCCATTTTTTATTAAGGCCAGAATCCTCTCTCGCTGCGGTAGCGAAGTTGAGGCGCCAGCTATCGTCGTTGCAAGTGCGCCGGCTGCAGCAGCAAAGGTGAGAGCTTGCACTTTGGCTTCACCATGGGCGAGTGAAGCAGCGAATGCGCCGCAGAACGCATCGCCAGCGGCCGTCGTATCGATTGGAGTGACGCGGAAGGCTGGCTGAGCAGTGGATCCGTCACCATCGACCAGAACGGCTCCCCTTGCGCCGAGAGTTACCACACAGGTTTTCACGCCGGAGCGCAGCAGTTCCTGCGCCGCAGCGATTGCCCCTACATCCTGCCCAGTTTCAATTTTGGTGAGTTGCGCTGCTTCGTGTTCGTTTGGAATCAAGTAGTCGGTTAAAGCCAAGAGTTCGGCCGTCAACTTAGTCGCCGGGGCGGGGTTGAGAATTGTTGTTGCGCCCGACTCCTTCGCAATCTCAAAAAGTGTGACTAC
>JANXYY010000151.1 GCA_025355805.1 Actinomycetes bacterium | reverse complement strand
GCGGTACCAATTTAGGATCGAATCCATGGTGTCATCCACACTCAAGATGAAGCAGGCGCTTACTTGTTGTGGAGCTTGAGTACCGACGTTGAACCAGACAGGTGAGTTGAATGAAAAGTATTGGTGCAAAAGCGACCAGGTGAGTTCGTGTTCGAAAACATCGGCATCTGTTTCGGTGGCAAAATAACCATATTCTTTGCCGGCTTTGACGTAGGTAAGAACTACCCGATCGATTAATTGACGGAGCGACCATTCGCGATCTTCGGTGCCGATGACGCCGCGGAAGTATTTGGTCGTGACGATGGTCGAAGCATTGACTGACCAAAAATCGGGGAACTCTGCTCCTCGCTGTTCGAAGATGACCTCGCCGCTTCGCCAGTTGGTTTGCACGACATCGCGTCTTTCCCACACCACCTCGTCATACGGATGTACGCCAGGTGTGGTGAAGATGCGTTCAATGTGCAGGCCCTTGCTTAACTTTGTGCTCTTGATTGCAGGGCGGCTGCTCACCGTGTCGGACATGTAGTACTCCTTTATTGGATATTCGAGATTTAGTTTTAAGTTATGAATCTTTAGCGATCTTCACGGTAAGGCGCAGAGACGTAATTGCGAGTTCCGCTCTCGGTTGGTTCAAAAGGTACGGCGCGAAGAAGAGCAATCTCTCCTTCGAAGTCTTCGAGCGAGGTAAAGCCTCGATAGACCGAGGCATATCGGAGGTAAGCCACTTCATCGAGTTCGCGTAGCGGAGCCAGAATCGCCATACCAACCTCCTGGGCTTCCATCTCAGCCTGTCCGGTAGATCTGAGCGCCTCTTCGACGCGTTGAGCCAGAAGGGCCAGGTCATCTTCATTGACCGGGCGACCTTGGCAGGCTTTGCGTACGCCGGCGACCACCTTGGCTCGACTAAATGGCTCGGTTGCACCGCTCCGCTTGATAATCGAGAGGGCGGCACTTTCTTGGGTGGTAAATCGACGGCCACAGTCGGTGCATTCACGACGACGGCGAATCGTGGTGCCATCATCAATCGGGCGGGAATCGACGACCCGAGAATCCTCGTGACGACAGAATGGACAGTTCATCGCACCTCCCCTAAACGCACTTCAAAAAAGAACTTTAATCAGCAGGTTCCAGCCGTCAATCTGAGGGATTTTTTGCCCAAAAGAGCCGTCCCTGTGGATAAAGGTGTGGAGAACCTGTGACCTACCAACCACAATCTGTGGAGTACGAACCCCATTGCGACTACTAGATCTAGGGGTAACCATAGAGGAGTACTCGAGACTTTTCAACAGGCAACGCTAACTCGGCGTGTTGGGCGTGTCGGGCAGCAGCGGCCCAACTCTGTGCTATTTAGGAAGCGGGATAAACAGGTGAGAACCGGCCAAAATCGCCGGCGAATCCAGACCATTGAGCGAAGTAATCTCGTCGACCAAATCTCTAATATCACCATGAGATCCGGTGCTGGCGCGAACCATTGAGGCCAGTTCCCAAAGGGTTTCGCCCGGCGCGACCGTGATCTGTTGGTAGTGAGTGATCTCGTTTTGAGGAGTAGGGCTGGTCGCACTCGTTGCTCCCTGGGCTTTGGCGCCAAAAAGGGCGAACGCTAGAACCAGAATTGAAGCAAAGCTGGCCAGCCGGAGAAGGCCGCGCCCTCTGGCGGTTAAACCTGTGGTCATCCTCGGGCTCCTTTGCTAGAAGGCATGCTAAAAGCTTCATCGAACGCCTGTTCGAAAGAACGCATGTGCTATTTGTACACCCGACCGCCGACACAATCAAGTGAAAAATCGAACAGGTGTTTGAATTCTGCCTCAAATTGCCTTATCTTCAGGCTATGAGTAGCCACCTGACGCCAGATTCGAAGAGCATTAACTCAATCAGCGAACTACCAGATGGGCCTGAAGATGGCGAAGGTCTTACCCCACGCCAAGTTCGAATTTTGACCGTCATCAAAGAGGCAGTTCAGCGCAACGGCTACCCGCCGAGCATGCGCGAAATCGGTGAAGCAGCTGGCTTAGCTAGCCCATCGAGCGTGCGTCACCAATTGACCAATCTCGAGCAGAAAGGCTGGATCAGGCGCGATTCACAGAAGGGTCGGGCGATGGAAATCATCATCCCTGGTGAAGAGCACCTAGTTCCCGAGGCTCCGCTAATCTCACCCACGCGCCAAGTTCCCCTCGTCGGAAGAATCGCGGCGGGTGCACCGATTCTGGCCGAACAAGAGGTAGAAGAATTTTTTGCACTGCCTCAGCAACTCGTCGGCGATGGCGAACTTTTCTTGCTTAAAGTTGTCGGCGATTCAATGGTTGATGCGGCGATCTGCGACGGCGACTTCGTCGTAATTCGTTCGCAGAACACTTGCGAACAAGGTGAAATTGTTGCCGCAATGATTGATGGCGAAGCAACGGTAAAAACGTTCAAGAAACGCGATGGGCACGTCTGGTTATTGCCAGCAAATTCAAGTTACGCACCAATAATGGGCGATGAAGCCACAATCCTCGGCAAAGTCACTGCCGTGCTTCGTTCACTCCGCTAACAAGCGCTTTGATCTGACTCGCCAGAGCAGCGTCTAACCGTGCTCGAATAAAAGTCCCATTTTCTCGATGTTCTTCTTCGAGCAACTCCCCCGACAGATGAACGCGATTCACTAAATCTCCGCGGCTATACGGAATTGTCGCTTCTACTAACACCTTAAGTCTTGGTAACTCATGAGCCACCATGGCAAGAAGTTCTTCAATTCCTAGACCTGTACGCGCGGACACAACAATCGAATGGGGCTCTCGTCGCTTAATCTCGAGAAGCACCTCAGGATCTGCTAAATCCGCCTTATTTATAACGATTATTTCATATATCTGGTTCGCGCCAATCTCCCCAAAAACTTCGCGCACGGCGGCAATTTGGCCAAATGGATCGACATGGGAACCGTCAACGATGTGAAGAATCAAATCGGCTTCGCTTACCTCTTCGAGCGTCGACTTAAAAGCTTCGACGAGTTGATGCGGAAGATGGCGCACGAATCCAACCGTGTCAGTGAGGGTATAAACGCGGCCTTCTTTAGTTTGAGTTTTTCGCACTGTGGGATCAAGCGTGGCAAAGAGCGCATTTTCAACTAGAACGCCGGCACCGGTTAAGCGATTGAGCAGCGAGGATTTCCCTGAATTTGTGTAACCCGTAATCGCAACGGAGGGAATTGAATATCGAGTTCGCTCTTGGCGCTTGGTAAGGCGAGCAGTTTTCATCTCTTTGAGTTCGCGTCGCAACTTCGCCATTCGGTCACGAATCCGCCGACGATCGGTCTCAATCTTTGTTTCACCCGGCCCACGTCCGCCAATCCCAGCGCCGCCACCAACCCGCCCACCTGCCTGGCGCGAAAGAGATTCACCCCATCCTCGAAGTCTGGGCAACATATAGGTCATTTGAGCGAGTTCGACTTGCGCCTTACCTTCCCTACTTCGAGCGTGCTGGGCAAAAATATCGAGAATAAGCGCGGTGCGATCAACGACTTTTACCTTCACGAGCGCTTCGAGCTGACGCAATTGCCCGGGTGAAAGTTCACCGTCGCAAATCACCGTGTCAGCACCGGTGGCAATCACGACGTCGCGAAGTTCACGCACCTTGCCTGAACCAATAAAAGTTGCTGTATCTGGTTTGTCGCGACGCTGAATGAGGGCCTCTAAAACTTGAGACCCTGCCGTCTCGGCGAGCGCAGCTAGTTCCGCCAATGAATTCTCGGCATCCTTGGCGCTCCCAGAAGTCCAAACGCCAACCAGCACGACCCGTTCGAGTCGCAGTTGGCGATATTCAACCTCGGTGACATCCTCGAGTTCGGTTGAGAGCCCAGCGACGCGCCGAAGCGATTGTCTTTCTTCTAGGTCGAGTTGCTCGCCATCAAAATCGCGTTCATCGTAGGTCAAGATCCACCACCAATTCAGCGACGATCACAGCTGGTCCGGTCATCAGGGCATTGCCGCTTGCATCCAAATCGACCGTAATTGTTCCACCTAATACATGGACGGTCCATGAACTGGGGCCGACCAATCCAAATCGTTCGGCGGTAGCCAAGGCAACGGCACAGGTACCAGTGCCGCAAGATCGCGTCTCACCAACACCGCGTTCGAAAACTCGCATGGACACTTCGCGTTCTCCGTCGATCTTAACAAATTCAACATTTACACCATCGGGAAAAGCACTCAAGGGAGATACCTCAGGGGCTGATAACAGCGCACCGGCATCCGCAAGGGATTCAACGAATACAACTGCGTGTGGATTCCCAACATCAATCTTGATCGCAGGATATTCGTGCGCTTGAACGGAGACGTTTACGTCTCCGAGAACGGCAGATACTTTCCCCATCGCAACGCTCACGTCGCCGGAAGTAGGAACCGTAAGTTCCTTAATTCCATCTCGGGTATCAATGAGTAGAAGGCCCGTCGACGCTAAACCGGTGTCGACAAGATAACGAGCCATCACCCTGATCCCGTTCCCACACATTTCGGCGAGCGATCCATCGTGATTTCGGTAATCCATAAACCATTCGGCAGCATTTCCCGTTTCGGCCGGCGCAATGCGAATTAGCCCATCAGCTCCGACGCCTCGATGACGATCGCAAATAGCGGCGACGAACTCGGTCGCTAGCGAAATCGTGTCGTCGAGATCTGGAATAAGGATGAAGTCATTCTCGGTGCCATGCCCTTTGAAGGCTCGAATGCTCCGGCTCATAATCTCTGATCGTACGGCTCTTTGCCACGCTAGGGTGCGTGAGTGCGCGCTCGGCTCCTGGTCATCTTCGCTGGAATCTGCTTTGGTACGACCGGCACCGCCCAGGCGTTAGGCCCCAAAGGAGCATCATCCCTATCGATCGGCGCGGTTCGTCTCCTGGTTGGTTCCTTGATGTTGATTCTGGTAGCCACGGTTAGTCGAAAGTCAGCGACGAGAACAGTGACCCCGGTTCGAGCTAGAACTTGGTTTGTCGCGGGTATTGCGATGTCCTTCTACCAACTCACCTTCTTCGCCGCCGTCCGTTCGACAGGTGTCGCGGTTGGAACCGTGGTTGCCCTAGGTAGCGCGCCTGCCCTCACCGGCCTACTTTCTTGGATCGTCAACAGGCACCGTCCAAGTCGTATCTGGTTCGTGGCCACCGCAATCGCGGTCATCGGCGTCTCAACAATCGCGACCTCTGGCGCAAGCGCACACGTAAAGCCAGTTGGAGTGCTGCTTGCCCTGGGTGCCGGACTTTCGTACGCGCTCTTCGCGGTTTCGAGTAAAGAGATTCTTCATTCAGGAATCTCAACGGAAAATGCAATGGCAAGAATCTTTGCAATCGGAGCAGTGCCGCTTTTGCCCATTCTCTTGATCGGCAATACGCACTGGCTCTTTACGCCGCGTGGAATCGCACTGGCACTCTGGCTCGGATTGGTGCCTACCGCAATCGCGTACCTGGCCTACGGCGCGGGACTTCGTTACGTGCATGCAAATGAGGCATCAACCCTGACCCTTGCCGAGCCTTTAACTGCAACGATCCTTGGAACGGTGCTCCTACATGAACATCCGGCCGCTATCGCCTGGTTTGGTGTCGCATTAATCTTCATTGGCTTGGTCTTTCTTACCCGTGACAGCGTTCGGCAACCGGCGACAAATTAGAAGTCCAGGGGTTCCAATCAGTTCAGGCGCGCATGTTCTAGTTCCTTAACATTCTTTCTATTGCATTACTTGCTGCTACCGGTCCCCCTGCCGTCGAAAAGGCATCCGCAATATTGCGTGCGCCTTCCGTGCGACCCATTGCTTCATAAACTTTGACTCGAAGCCGCTCAGGCGTTAAGCGCTTTGCCGGAAGTCTGCTACCAG
>JANXYY010000130.1 GCA_025355805.1 Actinomycetes bacterium | reverse complement strand
GGCACTGATCATGAGGCGACGAGCAATAAAACGTGGGTCTTCGCCGGCTTCCAACATCCGCGCCAGATAGTGCAATGCCGCATCCGCGTCGGATCCTCGAATGCTTTTGATCAAGGCGCTGGCAACGTCGTAGTGCTGATCTCCGTTTCGGTCGTAATTAACGATCATTCGATCCACTGCGAGGGCGAGTGTTTCATCGTCAATCATCGAGGCACCACGCGCGAGTGCAGCTCCGGCGGCCGCCTCTAAATAGGTCAACGAACGACGGGCATCTCCGCCGGACAGTCGAACCAGGGCTTCAACTGCCGAATCGGAAATGGTGATCGTGTCATTGAGGCCCCTGGTATCGACCCTTGCCCGTTCCACTAAATTTCTAATGGCCTGCTCATCTAACGGGCGAAGGGTCAGCAATAATGATCGTGAGAGCAGCGGCGATATTATCGAGAAAGCTGGGTTCTCCGTCGTGGCTGCGACCAAAGTGACTAGTCGATTCTCCACGGCGGGAAGCAAAGCATCTTGCTGCGCCTTGTTAAATCGATGTACCTCATCGACGAAAAGAACGGTTTCGACACCGGTCGACCCAAGTTCATACTTGGCCCGTTCAATCGCTTCGCGCACGTCCTTCACTCCGGCCGCTACCGCGGAGAGTTCCACGAATCGGCGTCCGCTCGCGTGCGCAACCAATTGCGCCAGAGTGGTTTTCCCAGAACCCGGCGGTCCGAAGAGGATGATGCTTGCCACCTTCGCTGGACCAGATGCTGTTTGCAGTAGACGTCGAAGTGGCGAACCCTCGCCTAAAAGATGGTCTTGGCCGACAACCTCATCAAGGCTGGCCGGTCGCATTCTGGCGGCGAGTGGAGCGCCTTCACGGACTCGCTGCTCACCTGATTCTTCGAACAAATCCACGTGCTGACCATATCTTGCCGTGTTAGACGACGGCCTATTCGGCAACCTATTCGATGACATTGATAATTGTGAAGTGCCCGTTGTTACCAGTCATCATTCGAAGCCGCTAGCATCTGGCCTGGCCCTGCGTCCTGAGGCATGATGTTGCAATGGAAAAGTTGATCATGCGGCCAATGTCGTCGACAGAATTCGATGCATTTAGAGAGCGCGAAATACGCGGATACGCCAATGAGCAGGTAAGTGCAGGCAATTGGACCCAGGATGAAGCCGAATCTCGCTCGGCGGAGCAGACTGATTCGCTTCTCCCCCTGGGAATCGAAACTCCAGGAACCCTTCTCTTGATCGCCGAGACTCCAGAGGGTGTTCAGATTGGACACGTGTGGGTGGCGTTGCAGCGCCCACCTGGTTCGGGGAGCCGAGCTTGGATATATGACATAGAGATCGAACCGGAGCACCGCGGGAAAGGCTTCGGTCGCGCCTTGTTGGTGGCCGCCGAGGAAGAGACAGCCCGACATGGGATTAGCAAAATAGGGCTGAATGTCTTTGGATCAAACACAACTGCACGAAGTCTTTATGAGTCGGCCGGGTATCAGGTCGCATCGACACAGATGTATAAAGAACTAGTGCGGGGTGGCACTTCCGGGAGCCATTAAGTCATTTACGGTGCCGAGGGATTGGCCGGCCTTACTCATCAAAGTAATCATAAACTTAGCATTGGGATCGGTGGAGAGCGCACCAGGGAGAATGAAGTATCCCAATGTGATGGGTAGTTTTGTTGTCGAGCCATTGACGGTTACGAAGATGGTACGAGCCGGCGTTAGGCCGATATATCCGATCACGATGGCGCCTTGACGCTCCAAGATCACATCTCTTCCAGGAGCCCCGCACGCAGATTCGCTGTATCCCGACAACCCTCCCGCGATGTTCTCGTCAACGTAATAGCACAGAGAACGCGTACCAAGAGGCATCGGATCTGAAACCCACAATGTGGCTTTAGTGCCATCGGGGTATGACGCAACGCCCGCTCTCACTGGAGAAAGTTCAAGTGATGGGACACCTTCCTTCTGCGCCACCATAAGCGACATCGCCTGGAACGCGTGCTCAACTCGGGTCTCTTCCGAGGTCCCCATCGGGTCTGGCGAAAACAGACCCAGCGAGTACATGCCAATCGCTAAAACAATCACGGCCAGCACGGCCACCGACGCGGTCGCTCGCCAGGAATATGTCTTCGTCATGACATCTTCTTTTCAGAACGTTGTCGGGCGAGCGGCATTCGCCGTGCCTTCTTTCACTCTAGGCCCACGTGTAGGGAAATCCCCGCAGGGCCGGTCCCGAATGCGTTTTAGAGGCTCTGCCGAGCGGCGAACAGGATATGGGTGCCCCCGTCCAAGGCACCTGGTTCTTCACATGCGGCAACTTCATGATCAAGAAATCGCCGCCATCGATCGGGATCCGCCTCGAGCCGGGCGAGTGCTTCAGGATCGTCAAGCGAGGCCCAGTTACTCGCACTGATGGCCAACATCTCGCCGCCGCATCGTTGGACAAGTGCCAAAATCTCTCGGGAGCGAAACATTTGACAGATGTGGCGATTGGCGGCGTAACGGAGGTCCCCGGTACGCAGTACCGCGTCGTTGGCATCCTCTCCTAACGTTTCCGCGTCGGCCACTGTGCCCGCTAGGAAATGTCGCCACGCTCCAAGTAACGACATTACGGATGCCACCACCACTCCGCCGGAGCGCGTGATGCGGAACAACCCCGTTAATGCATCCTCTACATGTTCGAACGCATATGACAATGGCCCTCCGAAAGCGACGACGGCGTCGAATTCACCATCGGCATACGAGGACGTGTCGCAAACATCTAGTAGGTCCCATGACTCGACGGCGGGAGAATTAGCAAGACGCACCTGGTTTAATTCAAGTTGAACGTGAGAAAAATCAGTGACGGCAATTCGCGCACCTCAGTCGGCCAGTTCTAACGTGAAACGCCCGGGGCCTGCTCCGACTTCCAACACACGCTGCCCAGCACCAATGAAACGAGCCAGGAATCGTTTGTGGACTTCGAGACTTACTCGTCCAGTAATGCCGCTTGCAAGTCGCTCCCACTCGGCATGTCCGAGTTCGTCATAGTAGTCACGCATTACTTGGCGATCGACCTGTGTCATGAACCTCATTTTGCCAGCACGTAGCCACTTCGTAACCACCAAAGATCTGCGACGAGTAAAGGCTGATGTTTCAACGGTGCGCCGGCGTGTTCGAGAGCCTCTACCATCTGCTAGGTATGAATTGGTACTTCAATCTTTCCTTGTACGCCGAAAATCCCTTGTACGCCACAAAACTTGGTCGACATAAATAAGGGGCCCTAGGTTTGCGCCCAGGACCCCTGCTCAACTTCCTTAACTCTTTGATCTGTGCCAATAGATCAGTCAAGAGACTTTGAGGCTGCGGTGCTGCCGACGGGATTCGAACTCGCATCTTGTGATTGGCAGAAACACATGTGCTACCAGTTGCACCACGACAACATCGCTAGGGAATTTTCGAGTATGTAGATCTTGAAGACCTCTGGAGATCGATCGCCTGTGGACTAATAACACCTGTAGAAAACTCAAAAGTTAAGGGACCCAAATAAATTGGGTCCCTTAACCTGCCAATCACAAGATGCGAGGCAGTATTGCATAAATCTCCGCTACTCGGAGGAATAAAAGATTGAAACCGAAGTGCCACATATAACGGCACATCGGTTCGCGTGAGGTGATACGCCGTGCTGACGGTCAGACAGAGCCGACGACTTCTCCGTTTTGGAGTTCCAATACCGAACCAGTGGTCAAGGCCTCGAGCGCGGCGTCCAGTCGTCGAAACATGAAATCCGGGACACGAGCCATGACGGTTTCACGATCACCCCACTCCCAGGAACGAAGCTCATGGGGTGGAAGTTCGATCTGAGATGTATCGATTGGTCCAGCCTCGTACAGCAGCATGAGCCCGTCGTCCGGCAAGAGTCCCGGCGGAACCCAGTCGATGACGAGTAAACGTCCTACGGCCACATCGAAGCCAAGTTCCTCGCGGCATGCCGCATCTCGAGGTGATTCACCCGACTCGACCAATCCACCCGGCACTTCCCAGTGCAGCTTATAGGTCGGCTCTACCATGAGGATTCGCTTCTGGTCGTCGACAGCAACCAGCCCAACACCCATGCGTTTCCGTGGCAAAGCCCGGAACAGGTGACTTTTGGCAAAGTCCTCTATCGCGTCATGAGTCATTGGCGCGGCCTCCTCGTCGATCGACCACCCATCGGGTCGCTACTTGCGGGAAGTTGATCGGACTCGGCGTTGTCTCATGCGTGAACAGATAGCGGAACCCGGCCCGTTGCAGCGTCCGATTTGGTGCAACGTTGAACGCATTCGGCTCAGAGAAGAGTTGCTTCAACTCAAGAACCTGGAAATAAATCCTCGTCGACTTCTGCACGAACCCGACGCCTAGACCGCCCTGTCGCTCCGTCGGACTAAGGATGTGCATGTGCATGAAAGCTTCCTTGCCAAAGACAATTTTGGAGACCGAACTGAACCCAACTGCTCGCCCGTCCAGTTCCCACACCAACGAAAAGTTGACCCGATCTTGAATCGGGCGTGCGTAATCTTCCTCGTAGAAGGAGTGCCAGGCTTCCTGCGTTGGCAGTAGTGCCCGATCGACTCCCAGAGTATGAAGATCTTCGTCCGACGCGTCGTGAAAGTAGTTTATCCGAATCTCGACGTCGGCAAGCTGCATCTCTCTCACAGTCAGGCGCTGCACTGGCATCATGACCTCAGATCATATTGGCCGGTGACCAGAGATTGCGGCCGCCGTCTCTCAACTCGACAAGCGAGTCTGGATAAGACATAGCCTTCAGGAGTTGTATTTCTGTTCAAATAAAGTCCAGGATGCCGTTGGAACTCGTTCAACGACGAGACTTAACATGAAATATGCCCATGCTTCGCAAGGACTGGTGAATCATGGGCATATGGACGGAAGTCTCCACTGCATTCATTGTAAGAATTACAAAACCCCCAGACAAGAGCCACTTACTAACGTGGTTTCAACACCACGCAACCGCTACCTTGACCATTGCCGCAGCACTTCTTCCTGGCATCGCTACCCTTTTTCTTGTCTCGGTAACGAAGGCGGAAAGCAAACGCAACTATGAATCAAACCGTCATTTGATTAATCTTCAATTTAGGGCGAACGCGTATAAGAACGTGGTTCAATTTATTGTCGAAAC
>JANXYY010000103.1 GCA_025355805.1 Actinomycetes bacterium | reverse complement strand
CGGAACCAAGTCACGACGTTGTGGCGCTCCAGCTAATTGACTTCGCAAATTGGTTAGTTCCTCGCTAAGTACACGATTGACATCTTCTAATTCAAGGATCCGCTTTATCCCGGCGAGATTGATCCCCTCGTTTACCAGGCGCTGCACTTCGCGGAGCATCGCGATATCACGCAGGGAGTATCGACGTCCGCGACCAGTGGCTCGATCGGGTGAGACGAGTCCAAGCCGGTCATATTGCCTCAGCGTTTGGGCATGCATGCCTGAGATTTCGGCGGCGATGCTAATTACATATACGGCCGCATCTTCTGCCGGCGTGAATTCGTTCATTATTGCCTCGCCTTCCTCTGAAACTCTGCACGAGCGTCATGATGCGCCGTGGCTTCGGCAAACTTTTCAAGCGCCTCTTTTTCATTGGCTTCAAGTCTTTGAGGCACCACAACTTCGATTGTTACGAGTAAGTCGCCGAAGGCGCCGTGGGCTTTGGCGATGCCCTTACCTTTGACCCGAAGAGTGCGTCCGCTTGCCGTACCGGGCGCTAAGCGCACCCTCACTGTTCCCGAATCGAGAGTTGGCACCTCTATGTCGGCTCCCAGCGCAGCTTCCGTAAAGGTCACGGGCACGGTGGCAGTGAGGTTGTCACCCTTTCGGGAAAAAACTGGGTGCGCAGTGACGTGAATCTGAATGAAAAGGTCGCCTGCCGGAGCATTCCTCTCGCCAGCGCCACCCTTGCCTTTGAGCCGGATCTTCGACCCGTCGCCCACCCCCGCAGGGATCCGTGCGTTGATGGTGGTCGCCGCTCGCCCGTCGACTGATAGGCGAAGAGGCAACGTCAAGCCGGAGATGGAATCTCGAAATGAAATCGTCGCTTCAGTTTGCAGATCAGCGCCACGGCGGGGACCTCGGCTCCGTTGGCCAAAGAGACCACTTAACACATCACTCAAATCGCCAGAGCCGGAGAACATATCGCTGTACTCGGTACCCGGATTGGCGTTCCGATTTCGGAAGCCACCTCCGGCATAAAGAGCCCGGGCCTCGTCGTATTCTGCACGGGACTTGGGATCGGAAAGTATTTCGTAAGCTTCAGAGATTTCCTTAAAACGCGACTCGTCCTTCTTGTCACCCTTACTTGTGTCTGGGTGGAATTCTCGAGCCAATTTTCGATATGCCTTCTTTATCGCGGTTGCCTCTGAATCTTTGGTGACGCCAAGCGCCGAGTAATAATCTTTTTCATACATATCGCGAGCGCTCATCTGTCACCTCCAAATTCGAGAATTTTTGGTTAACTCAAGCCGGGTCGGCTACTGCGACTCGAGCAGGTCGTAATGTGCGCTCCTTCAATCGATATCCAGGTTGCAATATTTCAATCGCGGTAGTCGTCTCTACGTCTTCAGATACGGAATGAGTGAGGGCTTCATGAATGGCTGGATTAAACTCGACGCCGGCATCGCCGAAACGTTCTAAGCCGAATTTGGCAGAAAGTCGTTCAAGTTGTTCTGCGACCGCCTTAAACCCGCCTTCGAGTTCGCCATGCCCTCGGGCGCGTTCGAGATCATCAAGAACCGGTATCAGTTCCATCATCACGTCCGCGACAGCACGATCGCGAGTCACTTCGCGGTCTCGTTCAACGCGCTTCCGATAATTCGCATACTCGGCCTGGAGCCTTTGCAAATCAGCAGTCAACGAGAGCACTTCGTCAATCTCTTCGGCCTCGTTTATCTCAATCAGCTCAGATTGAGTGACCTCTCCCGAGACTTGATCGGGAGAAGTGCCCTCAGCAAATCCTTCACTCACTTTTGATCATCAACGATCTCGGCATCCACAACGTCGTCATCGCTTGGACCCTTTTCACCCGACTCGCTCGTAGTCTCATCGGCGTTGGCATTAGCACTGGAAGCGGCAGCATACATCGCGGCACCCATAACTTGACTGAGTTTTGAAACTTTCTCAGTCGCAGTCTTGATCGCGGAGAAGTCACTGCCCTTCAATGTCTCTTTCAATTCGGTCATGGCCGCATCGACTTCGATCTTTGACGTTGCAGCTTCGCCTTCGGAGAGAGCGGCCGTGTTGTCGGCGATGAACTTCTCGGTCTGGTAGACCAAGGAGTCGGCGCTATTGCGAATCTCTGCTTCCTCACGACGTTGGTGATCTTCAGAGGCGTGCGCTTCCGCATCCTTCATCATCCGTTCAATATCCTCCTTTGGAAGTGCTGATCCGCCGGAAATGGTCATGCGTTGTTCTTTGCCAGTCCCTAGATCCTTCGCCGATACGTGCACGATTCCGTTGGCGTCGATATCAAAAGTAACTTCGATCTGTGGAATCCCGCGAGGAGCAGGAGGCAGGCCGGTCAACTCAAACATTCCGAGTTTCTTGTTGTAGGCAGCCATTTCGCGCTCGCCTTGAAATACTTGAATTTGCACGCTTGGCTGATTGTCGTCAGCAGTCGTGAAAATTTCAGAGCGCTTGGTAGGAATCGTTGTGTTCCGCTCAATGAGCTTGGTCATGATTCCGCCCTTCGTCTCGATGCCAAGAGAGAGTGGGGTTACGTCGAGCAGAAGCACGTCTTTGACTTCGCCTCTGAGAACACCAGCTTGCAAACTTGCGCCGACGGCGACAACTTCGTCTGGGTTCACGCCTTTATTCGGCTCTCGACCACCAGTGAGCGAACGCACTAGGTCGACAACAGCAGGCATACGGGTGGACCCACCAACCAGGACAACATGGTGAATCTCGCCAATCGAAATGCCGGCATCCTTAATTACGTTCTCAAACGGTTTGCGGCATCGATCTAATAATGCGGCAGTCAGTGATTGAAATTGTGCCCGTGTAACCGTTTCATCAAGAAAAAGCGGGTTCTTTTCGGCATCGACCGTGATGTAGGGAAGGTTGATGCTTGTCTGTTGCGAAGATGAAAGTTCGATCTTGGCCTTCTCCGCCGCCTCGCGGATGCGTTGCATGGCCATTTTGTCTTTGGTCAAATCGATTCCCTGGGCGCTCTGGAAATTCTTTACTAGGTGATCAACTAGGGCCTGATCCCAATCATCGCCGCCGAGGTGGTTGTCACCATTGGTCGCCTTGACCTCAACGACTCCTTCTCCGATTTCAAGAAGGGAGACGTCGAAAGTGCCACCGCCAAGGTCAAAGACGAGAATTGTCTGTTCTTTATCGCCCTTGTCGAGACCGTAAGCAAGTGCCGCAGCTGTCGGCTCGTTGACAATCCGCAGAACGTTAAGCCCGGCAATCTCGCCAGCCTCTTTTGTCGCCTGTCGCTGCGCGTCATTGAAATATGCCGGCACAGTAATAACAGCATCCGTGACGGTCTCGCCTAGGTAAGACTCGGCGTCGCGCTTGAGCTTTTGAAGTACTCGAGCGCTGATTTCCTGAGCGGTATAGGCCTTCCCATCGATGTCGATGCTCCAGTCGGTTCCCATGTGACGCTTAACTGAGCGAATAGTTCGATCAACGTTGGTGACCGCCTGGCGCTTGGCGACCTCGCCTACTAGCACTTCACCATTTTTGGCAAAGGCGACGACCGAGGGAGTCGTGCGTGCGCCCTCTGCGTTGGCGATGACTGTGGGTTCGCCACCTTCGAGCACGCTGACACACGAGTTTGTGGTACCTAAATCGATTCCGACCGCTCTGGACATGGGAAGTGCCTTTCCGCTTCTGGGGTGGGATAGCCACCGGTTATGAGGGTAATTCTGACACCTTGCGTTGGCTTCTGTCAAAAGATTGAGTCGATGTGGCTCAACTCTTCGAATCTAAGCTTTTGCGGGCAACTCGGCGCTCAAGATGAGCGTGGATGGCTAGCCTTGTGGCATGTTCGCCGCCATCGCCATTTCCTACGGGATTACCGTTCTCGCCCTGGTCCTTCTGGTCATTGGAATCCGAAAGATGTTGGCCACCATCAGGCTGGGGCAACCCGACCCGAACCGGAGGAACAATCGGGGACATCGAGTTCGCACACTCGTGAGAGAAGTCCTCGGCCATACTCGAATGCGCCAGTGGCAGTTGATCGGAATTGCGCATTGGTTTGTTTTC
>JANXYY010000084.1 GCA_025355805.1 Actinomycetes bacterium | reverse complement strand
AAGCGAGAGCGTTTGTCGAAGGGTTTTACCTTTTTCAATCCAAACCATTTCCGTTCGCGGAACCATTAGCTCTCGCGCAATCGTGTCGCCAAGTTCGAATACGGAGTGGATCATTTCATGTTGCTCATCCTCGACGAGACCACGCTCTCTGGCCTGATCCACGAGGTCGCGCAACTCCTCTTCAGACGAGAAAGGTCCCGAGCGGAAGCCTTTCCCGGGTGTGATGGCATTACCGAGTGTGATCAAAATTCGAGTTACGGGGCCGAGCACTGTGGCCAGCACTATTGCCAAAAGTGCACCAGGACGCACCCAGGATTCAGGGCGTTGTTTGCCCAGCGTGCGCGGACCCACTCCAACCACGACGTATGAAACAACAAGCATGATCGCCACTGTTTGGGCTAATGCCATGCCTTGGCTGGCATTTCGATCGAGCAACAGAACCGCAACCAGAACCGTCGCGGTGAGTTCGCATCCCTTACGAACCAGCAGGATGACATTTAGGTACCGAGGCATATCCGCCAGAACGCGTCGAACTCGTTCCGCCCCTCGACGCTCGTCGTCGATCATTTCATCTACTCGCAAGCGCGAAATTGAAGTTAGTGCGCTTTCGATTCCGGCAAGAATGCCAGCGAATGCCACTAAGAAAATCGCCGCGAGAAGAGTGGCGGCGGTCATCGCTGCGCCCGCCATCGGTCCAAAAGGTCTGTCTGCAAAGCAAACATCGCCGCTTCCTCTTCCGGTTCGGCATGATCGTATCCGAGCAGATGCAAAATTCCGTGTGCCGTGAGCAATTCGAGTTCGGCATCAGTTGAATGACCCGCCGATCGCGCTTGCTCTGCGGCAATGGCGGGACACAAAACTAGATCACCAAGAATCGGGGCCGCGACTTCGTCATCACCAGACCAACTGCCAGGGCGAACCTCATCCATCGGAAACGAAAGGACATCGGTTGGCCCCGTCAGATTCATCCACTCGATATGAAGTTGACTCATCCGCGCTTCGTTCGTTATCAAGACTGAGAGTTCCGCATCGCGATGAACTCGCAGATCGCCAATCACAAAACTACTCAGCGAACTCAGTGCGTCTTCGTCAATGATTACGCCCGATTCGTTGCTGAAGTCGATGTTCAAGATTTTCCTCGACTTGGCCGAACCAAATTTTGAGTTGCGATGTCCCAGCGTCCATATGCTTCAACTATGTCGGCCACCAAACGGGGTCGCACTACGTCGGCTGAAGTGAGCGCTGGAAAGGCAACGTCTTCGACGCCCTCGAGGATATCGCGAACGATTCTCAACCCCGATTGCGTGCCATTCGGCAAATCCACTTGAGTGACATCACCGGTAATTACAATCTTCGACCCAAAGCCAAGCCGAGTGAGGAACATCTTCATCTGCTCAGGAGTGGTGTTCTGCGCTTCGTCCAAAATAATGAAGGCATCGTTCAAGGTCCGACCACGCATATAAGCCAGCGGTGCAACTTCAATAGTTCCAGATTGCATGAGGCGAGGAATCGAATCAGGATCGATCATGTCATGAAGTGCGTCATAAAGGGGCCGTAGATATGGGTCGATCTTCTCGTAGAGAGTCCCTGGCAGAAAACCGAGGCGCTCCCCCGCTTCCACAGCAGGGCGCGTCAGAATTATTCGATTGACCTGCTTTGCCTGCAGAGCTTGAACGGCTTTAGCCACCGCCAAGTACGTCTTCCCAGTTCCAGCCGGACCAATTCCAAAAACAATTGTGTGCTTATCGATGGCATCTACATAGTGCTTCTGATTTAACGTTTTTGGACGAATCGTACGTCCGCGATTCGAAATGATATTTAACGACAGAACTTCAGCTGGGCGCTGGGTAGGTTCATTACGCAACATGGCAATGCTGCGATCAATGGCTTCCGGCGACAAGGCCTGCCCGCTCCGAATGATTAGTACCAGTTCGGAGAATAGGCGCTCTACTAAACTGACCTCTTCAACATCGCCACGCAGAGAGATTTCATTTCCGCGAATCTGAAACGCGACGCCGGCAAAAACCTGCTCGACCCGCTTGATTAGAGAATCGCCAACGCCAAGCAGTGCCACCGGTGGCACGCTCGCCGGAATCCTGATGAGTGAAGTTGCTTCTTCCATTGAAATAACCTTATCGGTCTCTAGCCGGCTGGCCACTGGAGCGGTCGCCCACCTAGGAGGTGAAGATGGGCATGAAACACGCTCTGCCCAGCGATGGCTCCGGTGTTAAAGACGAGCCGATAGCCATCAAGTCCCTGCAAGGTGCTAACTTCGCCGGCAAGTTTGATCATTTCCGCAAGTAAGTGCGGCGCGTGCAACGCTATTTCTTCTGCGTTCGAAAAGTGCTCACGTGGGATTATCAAAACGTGAGTAGGGGCTGTTGGAGTGAGATCTTGAAAGGCGACTGCCCATTCGTTGGAAAGTATGATTTCCGCTGAAATCACGCCATCGGCAATCTTGCAGAAAAGACACTGGCTTCTGAGGTTCACCCGATCGATGCTTTCCATCGCCAGGCCTAGAGGTCTAGGAAATCGTCGAGGCCGTGCGTCAAGCCCGGGTGCTTGGCAATATTGCGAATCCCAAGCAGGACGCCAGGCATAAAGCCGGATCGATCGATCGAGTCATGTCGGATCGTGAGGGTCTCACCTTGGTCGCCAAAAAGTACTTCTTGATGTGCGACCAGACCCCGTAGCCGAACTGAGTGCACTGGGATTCCATCAACAAGTGCACCACGCGCGCCATCAAGTGATGAAGTCGTGGCATCTGGCTGATTTCCGAGAGACGCTGACTTTCGCGCTTGAGCAATCCGCTCCGCAGTCCGTCGAGCGGTTCCGCTAGGGGCATCGACTTTTTCGGGATGGTGGAGTTCCACAATCTCGACTGACTCAAAAAAACGCGCAGCTTGCTCCGCGAATTTCATCATGAGCACCGCACCCATACCGAAATTCGGAGCGACCAAAACCCCGACTTTGCGATTAGCTCCAACTAGAGCAGACACTTTGTCTAATCGAGCTTGGTTAAAACCCGTGGTTCCGACCACCACATGAATTCCCTTGTTGATCAAGAATTCGAGATTGGCCATTACAGATTCAGGATGAGTGAAATCAACGACCACCTCGGCACCGACTTCAACAAGTTGGTCGAGCGAGTCATCAATATCGAGCGCAGCCACGAGCTCCATATCGGACGCAGAATTGACGGCCTTCACGACCTCACCACCCATGCGCCCGCGGGCACCAAGCACTCCAACCTTGATCACAATTCCACCGCCTTTTGAAATTTAGCCGTCGCACGATCCTTAAATGGACCAATTACTGCCAGCGTCGGGCGCTTGCCCAGAATCGCAGATGCAACACCACGCACATCTTCTTCTGTGACCGCATCAATGTCGGCAAGCATCTCATCAATGGTCTTCAAATCTCCGAACATCAACTCGCTCTTCCCAATTCTGCTCATTCGGGAACCCGTATCTTCGAGTCCAAGTACGAGCCCTCCTCGGGCCTGTCCTTTGGCTCGCTCAAGTTCCTCTGAGCTCAAGCCATTGGTCGCGACGTCAGCGAGCAGATCACGGGTGATCGCTAGAACTTCGTGAACTTTCTGTGGCTGGCAACCAGCATAAATTCCAAAGATTCCACTGCCAGCAAATTGCTGCGAATAAGAATAAACTGAATAGGCAAGACCCCGCTTTTCGCGGATCTCTTGGAAGAGCCGAGATGACATGCCGCCGCCAAGGGCCAGATTTAGAACGCCAAGTGCGAAGCGTCGTTCATCCTCACGCGAGACCCCCGGCATCCCTAAAAGTATGTGGGCCTGCTCGGTCTCTTTGGTCAAAACTCTAAACTCGCCGACTCCTTGATGTTTCACGGCTCCTGCGCTTCGCACCTGTGCTGGTTTGGCACGCTCATCCAAGAATCCATCAGAAGCAAAGGCGCGTTTAACCTGCCTGATCACGTCGTCATGTTTGATATTTCCAGCGACCGCCACAACTAATTCACTAGGGCGGTACCGACGTTTGTAATAACCATTTACCGAAGTACGAGTCATCTCCGTGATCGATTCAATACTCCCCAAAATCGGTCTGCCGAGAGGTGTATCGCCATAGATTGTTTCGGTAAATAGATCGTGAATCAGATCGCTCGGATCGTCGTCTCGCATGTGAATCTCTTCGAGCACTACGCCCCGCTCGGCATCGACGTCGGCCGGAACAACTCGTGACGAGGTGATGAGATCTGAGATCACGTCAATCGCGAGTGGAAGGTTTTGATCGAGCACCCTGGCATAAAAACAGGTGGATTCCTTGCCGGTGAAGGCATTCATCTCACCACCGACTGCCTCGATCGTCGACGAAATATCGAGGGCAGTACGACGCTTGGTACCTTTGAAGAGTAAGTGCTCTAAGAAGTGCGAGGCGCCGGCAACTGACGGCGATTCATCTCGTGAGCCCACATTTACCCAAACGCCAAAAGCGGCGCTACGAACCGTTGGAAGTTCTTCCGTGACGATTCGCAGGCCGCTTGGCAACACCGCCTTGCGGATATTGTTAGTGGTCACTCGGTCGCCGAAGCCGCTTCACCCTCGAGTACTGGCACGAGCGAGAACTTGCCCTTTGGATCAATCTCCGCAATCTCAACCTGAATCTTGTCGCCAATCTTCATGACTTCTTCCAGGTTCTCAATGCGCTTTCCACCATGCATTTTTCGGATCTGAGAGACGTGAAGCAGGCCGTCCCGACCCGGCACCAGCGAGATGAAGGCGCCAAAGGCGGCCAACTTCACGACAGTACCTAGGTAGCGTTCGCCAATTTCAGGCATCTGTGGATTCGCAATGGCATTGATCTGCGCTCGAGCCGCCTCTGCAGCCGCGCCATTGGTCGCGCCGATGTAAATCGTTCCATCGTCTTCGATCGAGATATCAGCGCCAGTTTCATCTTGAATCTGGTTAATGATTTTGCCCTTAGGCCCAATGACAGCACCGATCTGATCGACTGGGATCTTGATAGAGATGATCCGTGGTGCAAATTCACTCATCTCATCTGGAGCATCAATGGCTTCTGCCATAACGTCAAGAATGTGGAGACGCGCTTCACGAGCCTGATGCAAAGCACCGGCAAGAACACTCGCTGGAATTCCAGAAAGTTTCGTGTCCAGTTGAAGTGCCGTGATGAAATCTTTAGTGCCTGCAACCTTGAAGTCCATGTCACCGAAAGCATCTTCAGCACCGAGAATGTCGGTTAGGGCCACATACTCAATTTTGCCGTCAACATCATCAGAAATTAGTCCCATTGCGATTCCCGCCACCGGCGCCTTTAGTGGCACACCGGCATTGAGCAGCGACATTGTAGATGCACAGACGGAGCCCATTGAAGTGGATCCATTTGAGCCAAATGCTTCAGATACCTGGCGAATTGCGTATGGAAATTCTTGACGCGTGGGCAAGACTGGCAAAAGTGCGCGTTCAGCGAGTGCACCATGTCCAATTTCACGACGCTTAGGTGAACCAACGCGACCAGTCTCGCCGACTGAATATGGCGGGAAGTTGTAATTGTGCATGTAGCGCTTGAATCGCTCAGGATTAAGTGTGTCGAGTTGCTGTTCCATTTTGAGCATGTTCAAAGTGGTGATACCCATGATCTGAGTTTCGCCTCGCTCGAAGAGCGAAGATCCGTGAACGCGTGGAACAACCGCAACTTCAGCCGAAAGCTGACGAATGTCGCGAAGTCCACGACCATCAATTCGAACCTTGTCACGAAGGACCCGCTGGCGAACCAAATTCTTGGTCAGCGACCTGAATGCGCCACCGATTTCCTTTTCGCGTCCATCGAATTGGCCAGCCAAATTTTGGGTTGCGAGGTTCTTGACCCGATCGATTTCGGTTTCGCGTTCCTGCTTACCTGAGATGGTCAAGGCTGCTGCTAGATCCTTTGAAACCGCAGATTCGACGGCCGCGAAGACATCGGGCTGGTATTCCAGGAATACCGGAAAGTCCCCTGTTGGCTTGGCTGCTTGGTCCGCCAAAGATTGCTGCGCTGCACAAAGTGCCCGAATGAACGGCTTCGAAGCCTCAAGGCCCTGAGCAACAACCTCTTCGGTTGGAGCAGTTGCGCCACCAGCGATCAATTCGAGCGTACGAGTTGTGGCTTCGGCTTCAACCATCATGATTGCCACATCGTCGTCAGCAATGCTGCCAGCAACGACCATGTCGAAGACGGCAGTCTCCAACTGCGAGTGCGTTGGGAAAGCAACCCATTGGCCTTCAATCAAGGCGACGCGAACGCCACCGATTGGTCCAGTGAACGGCAGACCGGCAAGTTGAGTGGACATAGAAGCAGCGTTAATTGCGACTACGTCGTAGAGAACATCAGGGTTGAGTGCCATCACGGTCACGACAACCTGTACTTCATTACGCAAACCTTTTACGAATGATGGGCGCAATGGACGATCGATCAAGCGACACGTGAGAATTGCATCTTCGCTTGGACGGCCTTCACGTCGAAAAAACGATCCTGGGATGCGACCTAGCGCATACATGCGCTCTTCCACATCGACCGTCAGTGGGAAGAAATCAAATTGTTCTTTCGGATTTTTTGACGCAGTAGTTGCCGAAAGCAGCATCGTGTCTTCGTCTAGGTAGACCACCACGGATCCGCCGGCTTGGCGAGCGAGTAGTCCAGTTTCAAATCGCACCTTACGGGTGCCGTATTTTCCATTATCAAGTACTGCTTCAGTTGTGTAGACCTGACCCTGCACGGGTCTCTCCATTCTCCCCATCACTGAGGAACTATTTCGGGAGCGACGGTCTTCGATCGAAGCCCACGGGCGCTGGGCGGAAATATTCCGCACGCAACCCCGGAGGCCACTACCGAGGACCGGATCGAACCCGCATCTTTAGGTAAATTGTTGAGGTGCTTTGTGAACTTGTTCGGCTGGCTCGGATTAGCGACGGAGGCCGAGACGCTCAATGAGTGAGCGGTAACGCTCAATGTCTGTCTTAGCCAAATATTGGAGAAGACGACGACGGCGACCAACCATCAGCAAAAGGCCGCGCCGACCGTGGTGGTCGTGTTTGTTGCTCTTTAGGTGCCCGGTGAGGTCGTCAATCCGCTTCGATAACATCGCTACCTGAGCCTCGGGGCTCCCGGTATCTGCGGCGGAGTTGCCATAAGCGCTGATGATCTGCTGCTTCTGTGAACTATTAAGAGCCATTTACTTTTTGGCACTCCTTCATATCGAAGCGGGGGTCCCGGGTTCGGTACACGGTGACACGCCTTCCCGCCTGTGCATAACTAGCCAAGGCTACCAGCGGGGTT
>JANXYY010000074.1 GCA_025355805.1 Actinomycetes bacterium | reverse complement strand
TGCTCGGCATTGAACACCACCAATACCTGGCCGGGACAAGTGCCTCGATGGCACCCGGGTACCAGACTTCGCGAGGAACTCCGTTCACGGTGAAACGGAAAGGGTTCAAAGCGCCAGCCCCTCGTCATTAGTCATTTTTCGCAGCGGCCCAGTACTCGGGGCTCGATTTGGTCTCCTGAAGTTCATCGGAAGTCTGGTACCCGGGTGCCATCGAGGCACTTGTCCCGGCCAGGTATTGGTGGTGTTCAATGCCGAGCATTTGGATCCAACTTTGTTGCCCAAACGTGAGCGCGACGAAGCAACCAAGTTCGACTAGTTCAGCTTCGGAGAAGTGGCTGTGGAGCCTTTCCCAGAAGGCATCATCGGTCTGCAAACGCCAGGCGATGGCTTCTGTGTAAGCCAGTGCCGCTTTCTGGCGTTCGTCATAAAGCTCTGACTTTTCAAAGTTCAATAGGTCGTCGTATTGCTGTTCGATAAGGCCCGCCGTGGTCGCCTTCTCGGAGCGTTGATTGCCGCAGAATTCGCATTTCACTGTGCGGGAAATGTAAACGCGGCATAGATCTTTGATCGCGTGGTCACAAATGCCATTGTGAAACAGGGCTTTCCAGGAGTCGGCGAAAGCCCAGAATGCATTGGGAGCGTGTGCGCGCACCGCAGAGCTCTCGGGACGTGGAGTGCCCTCCTGCGCGCAACGATGAAGTTCTGCTTGCATTAATTCATCTAATTCCTCTAGCGGAACGTAACTTATGCGTTGTTTCGTTTTGTTTTCCATCGCACTCCCTAAATTCGACTCGGGCTGAGATAACGATCTAGAAAGGCGATGAGACCTTCAATAGCGCGTTCCTGGGTCTCGTCGACGATCACGGTTCCATCGTCGCCGCGCACTGGAAATATGTACCCGTGGAGTGGGTGATTCCAGGACACCCACTCGCACTCTTTTCCGCTTTCGGCGAGCAAGTCATAACTAAGCCGAAAGATTCCTTGGAGATGATCATCATCGCGTCCCATCACCAAGATTGGCGTCCTGATCTTCGCCATCCTTCTGAGCGCTACATCTTCGTTAATCCTCGAGCGAACCACGATTGGGTCGCGCATTTGCATCTCTTCGATATTGCGAAGGAGCGTTTCCGGATTAATGAAAGCAGTGTTGTCGGGGGTCAGGTCCAAGAACTCATGATTGGCAGGTTCGCAGGCGACGCCGGCTTGAATCAGATCAGGATAAAGGGAAGCAATTTTGAAAAGCATTTCGCCAGCATGGCTGACACCAACATGACCGATTCGTTTGGCGTCGATTCGGGGATGGTGACGAACATGTTCGATGATCGCCACCTCGTCTTCAAACTCGAGTGGGGCACGGTTTAACAAATCCATTCCTTGCCGACGATCGATGATTAGCGAGCCGCCCCGATTGAAGCCAAGTTCGACTTCGGCACGATACCGCCCCCAGGCGCAGGCGTACCCGGCGGCAAGAAATTTCTCGGTGATGTAAGCAAAATTTCGCATGCGATCTTCGAGCCACTCCAGACCGCCCCCGCCATTACCGTAGGCCAAAAAGATGAAAGGGAAGGTGCCCTCGTCCGCAGGAGTGCGCAGTGCGTAAGGGGTGTAGATCCCATCGAGGGTTTCGGCGAGGAAGTATTCGACGGGCCGGTCTGAACCAGGCAAGTTCGCGCTCGCTAGTGGTCGATGTGAGTCAAAGCCACCGTCTCTCAACGCTCGGCTCCTTCGCTTCCGTCGGCGCTAATATTGCAACCTTTGCAATCGATTGCAGGCTACCCGAATCCCTGAGGGGACACCAGTATTTAGGAGAATTCAGGAGTAATCAGGAGCGGTTAGGGGTGGGTTGTTGCGGATTTCCCACTTGAGTCTGGCGAAGTAGCCGACGATACCAACCGCGGCTAAGACCGCGCTGCCGCGTAAGAATAGGGGACCAAATTCGTGGTGCTGTGCCAGCGTTCCACCGAGGGCAGCGGCTATCGCGCTGCCGGCGAAGAGGGTCCCAGCGAAGAACGAGACCGCAATTGATCGTTGTGACGGGAGCACCTCCGTCGCCCACGTCTGGAGTGAGGAATGCATCGAAGCCCAAGCAAAGCCGAGCAAAGTGCAAGCAAGTACCACCACAACTAACTGCGTCGAGGTGGCGAGCAGCACGCACGCCAAGGCGCCAATTCCCGCTCCGACGAGAATGAAGCGCGATCTGGCGAAACGGTGGGAGAGCCGCCCAGTGATTCGAGCACCGATTAAGACGGCGAATCCGTAGGTACCGGCTACTGCGGATGCGACTGCTGCGTTATGTCCGGCGAATTCCACGGCGGATGGAATGAAGGTTAGGGCTCCCAGGATTGCAGCACCGTCAAGGAATGCAAGCAGTAATAGTTGTCGAACCGAGCGGTTGCTTAAAACCTCTAGCACAGGGGCCACGAACGGGGCGCGGAACGAAGTGCGCGGCAGCTCCACTAAACGTGCCAGGTAAAACGATGAGGCAATCCCCAAGCATCCGGTAAAGACAAAACCCCAACGCCAACCAACAAATGCAGTTAAGGCACCCGCGATTGCAGTTGATAGTGCAGTGCCAAGTGCGACCCCGGTCATCAAATCGGTGATTGCACGATGGCGCCGCTGAGGTAAGGAGGTTTCACCGATATAAATCAGGGCAGCGGGAATACTTGCGCTGAAAAATCCACCTGCCAGCGCACGCGAAATCGTCAAGGTGAAGACATTATTTGCACCAGCGGCCGAGAGCGTGGCAATCGAACCCGCAAGCGTGCACCATCTGATCGTGGCCGCCAGACCGATCCGATTCGAAAACATTCCCCAGAGTGGTTGTAGAACGCCATAGATAAGGAAGTAGAAGCTGGCCGCGCCCACCACTTGCGCCAATGGAACACGGAGATCGTGGGCGATCGCAATCAACATTGGAGGCATAGCGAACCGATCGAAAGCGCTCGCAAAACTGGCGAGTTGGAGTCGGCGTTGATCGGCCGCGTTGGACCTAGGCATTTGTTGAATCAGCAGATTCGTCCAATGCGCGTGGGATCACAAAACTGCTAAGGGAAGCGAAAATTGTGCCAAGCTGGACGGAAGGCAAGTACTTGGAACGCAGATCGATCAACGTGGAGATTGACGCCCGATCCACTACGCCACTTGGGACCAGACCCTGTTGTGGGTCGCGAAGAATTGCACGATGACTTTGAGCTTGGGGCTCGGTGAGACCAAGCAAAGTCATTGCCCCTTGTATGACTTCAGACTCCCACTGGCCAGACTGAATTTGTTGCGATGTTTCCAAAAGAACATCGGCAAATCGTAGACAGATTGCTTCGTTGCGCTGGTCTTGCGAAGGGATGGCAGCCAGCACTGTTCCGAGGTATGGACCGAGTTTCGTAACCTGACTCACCAGAGCGCATCCCTTACCGATTGCGCGCAATTCGTTGCCCGCATTGAGCACAGTCGCCGCACAGTCGCCGGCAATGAGTGCAGTAGCCCTCTTGGGCGTTGACCCGAGAGCCTGAACTTGGTAAGTATCGGGAGCCAATCCAGATTCTTCCAGCAATGCATAGGCCACGAATGCGAATCCAGATTGTGGAACATCTACTCCTACTATTTGCCCGAATACTGATTCAACATTTTCTAGCTGTGGAGCCAGGCAGAGCGAAAGCCCGAGGCCACGGTCGATGGCAGCAAGAATTTTTACGGGGATGTTTTGGCCAAGCGGATTCTGCGTTAGAAACCGATAAGCCAGAACATTATCCGGGCTTGTCATGACGAGATCGAACTCTCCTGCGGCAAGAGATTTGAACTGGGCTGGAGAGGAGGCGACCAACGTCTCTTGCACTTCAATTCCAGCGCGATCAAGTGCGCCCGCAGCCCGCGCCACATGAATCAGTAGTGACCTAGTAAATGTCCCGACCTCGAGTTGGGTGCCCATGTTAAGGAAAGACTTCCGGATGCTTGGCAAGTTCCAGTCGAGTCCGTCGAATATGCCCGTAAAGAATTCTCTCCGCGTCTTCCGCGTCACCTCTAGTAATCGCGGCCAGAAGCAAGTGATGTTCATAGTGCGCAGTCTTGAACCCATTTGTCGCCAAGAGACGGGTATATGCACGTCGATAATGTTGAGTGGTATTCCACAAACGTTGAACCATATCCCCCAGTAACGCTGTTGAGGCGCCGCTATATGAAAGAAGATGAAATTCGCGATCCAATCGCAAGAATGTTTCGACGTCCTGGTTTGCTTCCATTTCTTGAGCGAGAATTGCCAGCCGCTCAAGGCCTTCTTTCGTCAGATTAGGCATGCTTGCATTGAGCAGTAAAGGTTCAACGCGCTCGCGGATCTGATACATCTCTTCACATTCAGTCAAACTCAATTGCGCAATCCAGGCACCCGTATTTGCCACAAGTGTGACAAGTCCTTCGGCATCAAGCATTCTTAACGCTTCACGTACGGGCGAGCGACTCGCACCAAATTGTTCAGCGATATCTTCTTGGCGGATACGTGTCCCTGGCGCAAATTGTCCTGACAAAATCTCTTCTCTGAGACTGGCGGCGATCCGGTGACTCGTTGCGAGATCGCCTTCAATACTTACCGCCACCGTTGGCCACCGTCCTCTAGAAGTTTTCTTGCTTTCACTCCGCTGGATGAGCAGGGTGCCAGAGTTTCATCTGCGATTCCTTCTCATATGCCTTGCCGTTGGGGAAGCTGAGCAATTCAAATTGCATGCCCCAAGGCGAGAGAAAGTAAACCCAGCGCTGACCTTCGCTTGCATTCTTACTATAAGTGGGCTCGCCAAGAATCTGAACATTTTTCGTGCGTAAGTAATTAAGCGCTTCATCAAAATCATCGACGTAAAATGCGAGATGGTGTCCGCCGATGTCGCTGTTCCTCGGTTGTAGGCTGGGAGGTTCGACTGGTTCGAATTGAAAGATTTCGAAATTTGGTCCCTGTTTACATCGGAAGAAACGCAGTTCCCGCATCACGGTTCTGGGATGAACGTTCAGGTGCTCGAGCATCCAATCATCGTCATCGCGAATGAAGGGGCCGAGCGAATAGACCAGTTCGCAGCCAATCACATCCACGAAAAAACGTTCCGCTTGGTCCAAATCTGGGACCGTGAATCCGATGTGTTCGGTGCCACGCAGACCCGGAATGCCTGCGGAAGTCTTGCTCGTCATCCCGTTCCCTCCGTCGAAGATATTGGTATATTGGATCCAATTACGGGCAAAAGTCAAGAC
>JANXYY010000069.1 GCA_025355805.1 Actinomycetes bacterium | reverse complement strand
ACCAAGAACGTAAATTCACTTCGTTCCGTTGAGCGGGCAATTCGGAGCGAGATGCAACGCCATGGTGCTCGGCTTGCAGCTGGTCAGAAAGTCCATCAAGAGACCCGCCACTTTCATGAAGACACCGGACTAACAACGCCGGGAAGATCGAAAGAAACGGCAGAGGATTATCGTTACTTCCCCGAACCTGATTTAGTACCGGTCGCTCCCGATGCGGCATGGATCGAAAAGTTGCGCGCCTCGCTACCTGAACGTCCATCTTTACGACGAGCCAGACTCAAATCTGATTGGGGAGTTCCTGATCTAGAAATGTCAGCGATGGTCAATGCTGGTGTTCTCGATTTAGTCGAAGCAACGGTCACTCATGGTGCAGATCCGGCACGGGCTCGTGGCTGGTGGCTCGGCGAGATCGCTCGGATAGCCAACGAGCGAGAAATTGAGGCCAGTGCACTTCCAATTACGCCAAAAGATGTCGCTCGCATTGTCGAGTTGGTTGCCGCAGGCGAGCTGACGGACAAACTCGCACGACAGGTGATTGAGGGAGTTCTGTCTGGCGAAGGCGATCCCGATGCGGTCATCGCCGCGCGCGGAATAAAGGTGGTTTCTGACGACAGCGAATTGATGGCGGCTATTGAGCGCGCAATCGCTGCCGAACCTGCCGCTGCCGAAAAGGTGCGAAATGGCATCCTTGCTGCGGCAGGGGCTCTTATCGGTTTGGTGATGAAGGAGACCAAGGGCCAGGCTGATGCGGCGAAGGTGCGGGAGCTCTTACTCGCTCACTTGAGTAAGTAGTTTTGTCGAAGCGGTTCTGTGGCAATTCCGACCGCGTGGCTATCACCAGAGTTCGTCGTCGATACAACTACTTTGTCAGTTAACCAAATAGGGGGCGACGTGTCGGTCATCGAGGTCGAGAATCTCCAGCGTCGCTATCGTGCGCGTACCGGTCTTCGTCGACGTTCCGCCCCCGAAGTCGAAGCTGTGCGCGGGATCAACTTTGAAGTCGAGCGTGGAGAATTATTCGGGCTGCTCGGCCCGAACGGTGCTGGCAAAACCACCACTATTAAAATGCTCATTACCTTGCTGCTGCCCAGCGGTGGTTCAGCGCGAGTTTTAGGCTACGACTTGGTGCGCGATGCGCAAGAAATACGTAAGCGCGTCGGTTATGTTTTCGGTGGCGATCGCGGGCTCTACGAACGCTTATCGGCCGTGGACAACTTGCGCTATTTCTCTGAGTTGTACGCCGTACCGGCACGCGAGCAGAAGGTGCGCATTGGCGAATTAATTGAACTCGTTGGGCTTACTGGCAGAGAGGGTGAGCGCGTCGAGGGTTATTCGCGTGGCATGCGCCAGCGCCTGCATATCGCGCGCGGCTTACTCCACCGGCCAGAGGTGCTTTTCTTGGACGAGCCAAGTATCGGAATTGATCCCGTTGGCGCACGCGAACTGCGCCTGACTGTGGCCCGACTTGTAGAAC
Source organism: Actinomycetes bacterium (assembly GCA_025355805.1). Taxonomy (GTDB): domain Bacteria; phylum Actinomycetota; class Actinomycetes; order Nanopelagicales; family Nanopelagicaceae; genus JANXYY01. The sequence goes on along the minus strand of JANXYY010000069.1, from coordinate 873 downwards.
AAGGCACGACCGTACTGCTCACTACGCACTACATGTTTGAGGCCGACGAGTTGTGCAATCGGATAGCCGTGATCGCCGATGGTCGGATTGTCGCCCAGGGGACACCTGCCGAACTTAAGCAGGGCGTTGTTAGTGGCCGAGTTGTTGAAGTCGAGGTTTTCGGCGATGCCGAAGCGTCGCTAGAGGGCCTTCGCGCGTTGTCAGGGGTCATCTCGGTAAGTTTGGAAGACCGTGATCAAGCGCAGTTGGTTATCGTACGCGTGGACGTCGGAGCCGAAGTCACCTCCGATATTTTGGCCCATCTTGGTGGGCTGCGGCTTGGTCGGGTCGCAACTAGGGAGCCGACACTCGAGGACGCTTATGTGCAGTTGGTGAGCGGTACGTGAGCGTGCCACGACTGATTGGCCTTGGCTGGTGGTTGCAGATGAAAATGCGCAGCCGGTCCGCATTCGACGGCGCTCTATCTATCGTCTATCCGATCTTCTTCGCGACGTCGGTCTTTTTCATTTACCGTCAGGGTGCGAGCTCCTCGGCGTTGGTCGCGGCAGCCGTCGGTGCGAGTGTTATGGGCGTCTGGTCTGCCGTCGCCACGACTGCTGCGACTTCCCTTCAACGTGAGCGTCGTCAGGGCACCCTCGAACTGCTCGTAGCCTCACCCACGCCACTTCCGTTGATCGTGGTGCCGATCACTCTTTCGATGGCCACGATTGGACTTTATAGTCTGGTCGCCACCTTGCTGTGGGGACGATTTGCTTTCGGTATCAACGTGTCCCTGCTACATCCACTAGCTTTCGCAAGGGCCTGCGTCGTCACCGCATTGAGCGTTAGCGTGCTTGGGTTTGTCCTGGCTGTAACGGCGGTGCGCTACCGCTC
>JANXYY010000031.1 GCA_025355805.1 Actinomycetes bacterium | reverse complement strand
GCTTATTGAGCAGAGATGTGAAAGAAATAATCTCTGGAATCTGCAACTCCTGTAATCCAAAGGACAGAGCTCGTGCAGCAGCCTCGGTTGCATAGCCCTTACCCCATCCACGCGTATGGAGTCTCCAGCCAATCTCAACTCCGGGCATGGCTTCGATGCCCAATTGCGGATCGTTCAATCCAACGAATCCGATAAACGGATCGTGGCCCTTCACTTCAACTGCCCAGAATCCAAATTCATGTTCATCCAAAAATGTCTGTACTCGTATTTTCGTCGCAGTGGCTTCTTCTCTGGTCATCAGTTTGGGAAAGAAACGCATGACGTCGGGATTTTGATTCATCTCGATCCAAGTCTCTAGATCGGAGTCGCGCCAATTTCTAAGTAAAAGTCGTTCGGTTTCAATCTTTTCCGCCATCTGCAAATTGTAGGGTGGCTTATCAAATCTGCCACCACTTTAATGCCCATTATTCGGGGGCGATCCAGTATCGCCTTATTTTGTCATCACCCTCTTGGAATATATTTTCCAATACTCCGCCGGCTTTCTCAATAACTTTGCTCGAAGCCGCGTTCGCGTCATCACAGGTAACCAGGACGCTTTTGACGCCCAAACCTCGGGCTATTTCTAGCGCTCGACCGAGGATTTGGGTGGCGTATCCACGCCTACGGTAAGCCGGTCGGACTCCGTAACCAATATGTCCTCCTCTTGTCTCAAGGAAATCATTTAATCGATGGCGGATCGAGACGCGCCCAACTATTTGCCCGTCGACCTCGGCGACCAAAAATGTAGATGGCACCCACGATTCGGGTACATTCTCTCCATCCTCGATTGCGGCAAGTCTTGCAAGATAAGCCTCCCATGGGCCCGTCTCATCGTAAGAGCCCGTTGAATCCAACAAGAAATCGAATCCGTCGAGTGCCATTTCATGATGTGCCTGCACGGCTTCGGCATTATCGTCGGCGTTAAGGGGTCTTAAAATCATGAAGCGATCCTTTCATACTGGATGTATTCGTTGTTTGAACCCCTTTATTTAGAGAATTGACAGGTTGAAAGCGCATAATCGACGCAGAAAGACGGCGATGGCGAGGGGGTACGGCCATGAAATTTATTCGCATAGCTTCGATCGTGGCAATAATCGCATCGGGGCTCGTAGTCGGCTCGAGCGTGGTGGCCAGCGCTTCGTCGGTCGCCACCGTGCCCAACTGTCACTCCTCCCAACTGAAGGTCGAACAAGGACGCGTCGGTGCGGCAATGGGAAGCATCGGCATAACGGGCGCTCGCTTTAAAAATGTCTCGAAGTCGGCATGTACGTTGAGAGGCTATCCGTCCTTGCAAATGTATGACGCCAAGGGCCGTCGTATCGCGACTCATATCATGCATGGAGCCTCCGCATCGGTGCCCCCCATTGCGATGAAGCTGGTCACGCTTAGGCCCGGCGTAACTGCGAAATTCGATCTTGGATACGCCAATCAAACTGGTTACGGCACAGCGACTTGTCCAACATCTGCACGAGTAACCCTCACACCACCGAACAATTTAGTGCCACTTGGTGCACGGTGGCACTTGCAGCCCTTTGGAGGTAGCACCATTGCGAAGTTGCGTTGCGGAGAAATCACGGTGTCTCCTGTTTACGCCGTGAGCAAAGCAACCGCGATTTCGCTGACGACGGTCGGAGTTGTTACACAATGCGCATCGTCGGCCGTGAATATAGCGGCCTCCACAACTCAATACGGTTACCGACTCGGAACTCCCGTGAAAATGACGGCATCGATCCGCAACACCTCCTCGAGAACGTGCACCGTCGTGGTGGGACAGAACTCTCCCTCCTTCTTGATCACAAATATAAAAGGTGTTCTGGTGTGGAACAACTGTTACGTGAACGGGCAACCCGGCGCGTGCAGAATGTCCCTGATACTGAAGACGCTCAAAGCCGGAGCACGATATTCTGCCACGGCCATCTGGGACCAACAGACGGGGGGCCAGGCGAAGCCAATCAAGGCGGGCGTGTACTCTCTCACAGCGAGTTTCTCTGGGTACAAGGACGAGAAAACGATCAGGTTCACACTCACCAACTGAACGAGCAAGAAAAGCTCAACATCATTTTCTATTCACACTTGCAATTTCGTCTAGTTCTTCGTCGCTCAGTCCACCAAGTTTCAGAACCCATTGGAGAACTTCTATCTTTCCCCTGATATAGATATCTATATCTGAAGTCTTTATTGCTAGTTCTCGTTTTACCGCGCTGTATTCATCCCGCAATTCCGGGTTACTTCTCAAGACATCTCGCACCGCCAAATGATTCTTAAGCGCGAGTGAATCTGCGCGGACTACGTATGTGTTTGTCTTATGTGCGGCATTCGTCGCTTCAAATGCCCAACGACCTTCAATTCCAAGTTCGCCTCTTGACTTATAGCCATAGGTCGCCAAGGCAGAAATCGCATCCTGAAAGTGCTCCGCATTAACAACTATGTCGATATCAATTATGGGTTTTGCCCAGAGCCCTGGGACCGACGTGCTTCCAATATGTTCTATTGACACTATTGGAACTCCGACAAGAGCGTCTTCGTAATTTTGCTTTAGTACCTCAAACTGAGTTGGCCACAATTCGTCGTATGGTTCAACCAGTATTCCCATAACTTAGAATCCTAAGTCACAGCGCGGCGTATCCAGGCTTAACAATTTTTTCGATGATCGCCAAACGTTCTTCAAAGGGGATAAAAGCGCTTTTCATAGCATTCACCGTCACGCGTTGAAGATCGGCCAGGGTCCAGCCAAAAGCATCAACGAGCAAAGACATTTCACGACTCATTGAGGTCTGACTCATTAAGCGATTATCAGTATTTACGGTTACCCGGAAGCGCAGTTTCGCTAAGGCACCGATTGGGTGCTCTGCGATCGATGGCGCGGCACCCGTCTGCAAATTGGACGACGGGCAAAGTTCGAGTGGCACTCGCCGATCACGCACGTAAGAAGCGAGACGCCCTAATTCGTACCTATCTCCCACTTTGACGATGTCATCCATGATGCGAACTCCATGGCCGAGCCGCTCAGCGCCACACCATTGAATTGCTTCCCAAATTGAGGGAAGTCCGAAACCTTCTCCGGCATGAATGGTGAAGTGCGCGTTTTCACGTCGTAAATATTCGAATGCATCAAGGTGTCGCGTCGGAGGGAAACCAGCTTCAGCACCGGCAATATCAAAGCCAACGATTCCACGGTCGCGATAGGCGACGACGAGTTCAGCTATCGCACTCGACTTTGCCGCGTGACGCATAGCGATCAGAAGCCCCTCCATCCGGATCGGAGTTCCTTGCGCCGCCGCAATCACTTCACCTTCTCTGAATCCCCGAAGCACCGCGTCAATTACCTCAACGTGCTTAAGGCCTTTTTCGGTGTGGAGTTCGGGCGCGAACCGAATCTCGGCGTACACAACTCCATCCGAAGCTAAGTCGATGGCAGATTCTCGGGCCACGCGGGCCAGGCTTTCTGCAGTCTGCATTACGGCGACGGTGTGTGCGAAAGTTTCGAGGTAACGTTCGAGGGATCCAGAATCGGCGGCCTCGTGAAACCAAGTTGCGAGTTCTGGTGCATGATCGGCTGGCAGCCCGTTGTAACCAATTTCGCGCGCTAGATCAATTACGGTCTGAGCCCGTAGTCCCCCATCAAGGTGATCATGAAGCAATGCTTTAGGTGCCCGCTTTATCTCACTTGCTGATGGAATTCGATCAAGCACGACTATTCCTCTTCGCGGTTCACTAATTCAGGCGCGAAGGCTGGCATACAGATGGCGACATACTCGGCGCCACTAGATCCCACCAGATAACGAACGCGCTCGCCAGCGTGCGTTACAACAGATTGTCCGGCGACGACCAAGAGATCGCCATCATCTGTCTCCACGAGTAACTCCCCCGTAAGAACGAGAGTGATCTCATCAAATTCTGGAGTTTGAGCGGGCTCACTCCAGCCCGGAGGCGCGATCATTCTGGCAACGGAAACATGCCCATCTCCGGTTGCCACCAGGCCGACATGTTCGTCGATTATTTTACCGCCTGGGACGGGAATGCGAGCGGGGGTGCTAATTAATATGGCCATCTTGCGATCCTATTCGATCAAGTATCAGAGGCATTCGCGGAGCTGTTTTTTCGCCAACCGACCAGCCACCATCGAGCGCTTCGAGAGCGCGCGCGAATCGCTCAGGGGTGTCCGTGTGCAGAGTCATGATCGGCTGCCCTTTTTTGACCGTATCCCCCGGTTTTGCAAAAATCTCGACACCAGCACCAGCTTGCACGCGTTCCCCTTGACGTGAGCGCCCGGCTCCCAATCGCCAAGCGGCAACACCAACCGAGAGAGCATCAAGGTTTGCTATGACGCCGTCACGATCGGCAAGCACCTGTTCTTGATGTGCTGCGACGGGCAACGCTGCATCCGGATCGCCCCCTTGCGCCTTAATCATTTTCCGCCAGACGTCCATCGCGCTCCCGTCTTTGAGCGCATCCGCCGGGTCCTTCCCACCGCTGATCCCCGCGATCGCCAACATTTCACGCGCTAATGTGAGGGTTAATTCCACAACGTCAGCAGGACCGCCGCCGGCCAACACCTCGACGGATTCCCTTACCTCAAGCGCGTTGCCAACGGTGAGCCCGAGCGGCACATCCATGGCAGTCACCAGTGCCACGGTCTTAACTCCGGCGGCTACTCCAAGTTGGACCATCGTGCGGGCCAATTCGCGAGCCCGTTCCGGATCAGACATAAAAGCACCTGATCCGGTTTTTACGTCGAGAACTAACGAGCCAGTACCTTCTGCAATCTTCTTGCTCATAATTGATGAGGCAATAAGCGGAATCGATTCGACGGTTCCAGTTACATCACGTAGCGCGTATAACTTCTTGTCTGCAGGGGCCAGGCCCGCGCCAGCGGCGCAAATAACCGCACCACAAGACTCGAGTACGGCAAGCATCTCTTGGTTGCTCAAATCAGCTCGCCACCCAGAAATGGATTCAAGTTTATCTAGTGTTCCACCAGTGTGGCCGAGTCCACGGCCTGACAATTGTGGTACTGATGCACCACAAGCCGATACCAAAGGCGACAGTGGCAGCGTGATTTTGTCGCCAACGCCGCCCGTGGAATGTTTGTCGGCAGTTGGTCGCTTCAACATCGACCAATTCAACCGCTCGCCGCTGTTTATCATCGCTTGTGTCCAACGTGAAATCTCGTTGGGATTCATTCCATTAAGCAAAATCGCCATAAGCAGCGCAGACATTTGTTCGTCCGCGACAATGCCGCGTGTGTACGCATCGACGACCCAATCAATCATCGGATCGCTTATTACATTGCGATCACGCTTAGCCGCAATAACTTCGACGGCAGCAAATGGTTCAGTGGTGGTGTTCATAGAATTACGGACTGCTCTCTAGGTTTACCGAACGCGGCAAACGTTCTGGACCGAATGCACCAGGCAAGATCTCCGACATGCTCTGAATCCCAGTTGGCATGTAAACCTGCAGTTGGGGGCCTCCGTGCTCAAACAGAAGTTGGCGACAGCGACCACATGGCATTAGTGCATCGCCTTTGGCATCAACGCAGTAAACGGCCACAAGCCGTCCACCGCCAGAAGCAAGTAGTGATGAAACTAATCCGCATTCAGCGCAGAGCGTCAATCCATAAGAGGCATTTTCAACATTGCAGCCAACCACGATTCGACCATCATCAACAAGCGCTGCGACGCCAACGGGAAAGTTTGAGTAAGGCGCGTAAGCCTTTTCAATCATCCCGAATGCTGCGATGTGTAACTGCTCCCAATCGATGGTCACTTTGAAATCCCTTTCTCAGGCCTAGTCGTGCAAACCTGCCATTAGGCGGCCAATATAGGCTCGGTCGGCACCTGTGGCATCTAGCACCGCGACAATCTTGCCCCCCGACATCACAGCGACTCGGTCGGAAAGGGAAAGAATCTCATCAAGTTCAGCAGAAACCAGTAGAACACCGGCACCCCTGTCGCGCGCTGCAATGAGTTGTTTATGGATGAATTCAATAGAACCGACATCGATTCCTCGCGTGGGCTGAGCTGCAACGAGCACGTGAAAGTCTTGGCTCAATTCGCGCGCAACTATGACTTTCTGCATATTCCCACCAGAGAGCGTTCCCGCCGTTGCCTTAATTGATGGCGTACGAATATCGAATTGTTTCACAAGCACGTGGGCGTTCTTTGTAATCTCGCCTGCATTGCGAATCCAACCACGAGCAAAGGGCTCTTGATCAAATTGATTGAGCACGAGATTGTCAGCGATGCTGTAGGACGAGACAAGTCCATGCTTTTCACGATCTTCAGGAATGTGCGAAATACCCGAAAGGTGAACCGCGTGGGGATGCATGTTCTCGGTAGGGACCCCGCCCACGAGCACCTCACCCGCCGCACGAGGTCTCATTCCACAAATAGCTTCCACAAGTTCGCGTTGGCCATTACCTTCAACGCCGGCAACTCCCACAATCTCACCCGAGAGCACTTCGAGATTCACGCCATCGACAGCTTTCAGTTTTCGATCGTCGCGCACCTCAAGACCTTTGATGGTTAGGACGGGCTTGCCAGGATGGGCATCACCCTTGTTCACTCGGAGCACCACGCTACGCCCGACCATGAGTTGTGCGAGCCCTTCTTCGTTGCTTTCTTTCGGGGTGGTAATCCCGACCACTTTCCCGCCGCGAAGCACAACCACACGATCAGCAACGGCCATTACCTCACGCAACTTGTGGGTTATGAGCACGATTCCAACTCCCTGAGAGGCAAGGACTCGCACGACATTGAGAAATTCATCTATCTCTTGTGGGGTGAGCACTGCCGTGGGCTCATCTAAAATTAGGAGGTCAACTTCCTTGCGTAGCGCCTTCAAGATTTCTATCCGCTGCTGCATACCGACTGGAAGGTCTTCGACCATTGCCGCTGGATCAACCGCAAGACCATAGCGTTCGGAAAGCGCACGGACTTCGGCGCGGGCTTTCTTCATGTTGAGCAGACCACCCCGGCGAGGTTCATCACCGAGAACAATGTTCTCCGCGACGCTCATCACAGGTACCAGTTGAAAATGTTGATGCACCATACCAACTCCGCGGCCAATTACCGCGTTAGTGTCACCAAAGACAATGGGCTCGCCCTTAATGCGGATCTCTCCAGCATCTGGGCGTAAAAGTCCGAATACGGCCTTCACAAGTGTCGATTTTCCAGCGCCATTTTCGCCAAGGAGGGCAACGACTTCGCCGCTATCGACCGTCAACGAGATATCGTCGTTGGCGAGTACACCGGGATACTGCTTGGAAACACCAATGACTTCAAGTAACGGAGCCATCAGGCTTGCTCCTTTTCATAAGGTTGGCCTTCGGCGGCAGGTGGCCTCACCTTTCCCGCCGCAAAAGCAAGAACCAAGATCGTCATCACATAAGGCAACATATTCACGAACTGCTGTGGAATGTTTACTACTTGATCAATCATGAGTTGATTCGTTACAGCCTGAGCAATTCCAAAAAACATCGCAGCGGCGAGGGCTCCGAGTGGGTTCCAACGTCCGAAGATCATTAGAGCCAGTGCGGTGAAGCCTTTGCCTGCAGTAAAGCCGCGCTCAAATGAACCAACCAGTTCCAGGCTGAGGAATGCCCCAGCAATTCCGCCAACCGCACCTGCCAGAGTGACATTCAAGTATCGCAAGCGAAGCACTGAAACACCTGCTGTGTCGGCACTTCCCGGGTGCTCCCCAACAGCTCGAGTCCGAAGTCCCCAAACTGTATGGAAGAGCGCAACCCAGAGAAAGACGATGAAAATTAGACCGAAATAAGTGATTGGTCCGTGCATGAAGAGCACTGGTCCAAAGAAGGGAATGTTCTGCAAAACCGGGATATCAATCTCCGGCATAGCGGAAGGAAGCGTATGCCCTTGCTTAAAGAGAAATGAGGTCAAGCCTGTGGCCAAAATATTGATAATCGTCCCAGCAATGATTTGATCCATCCGCCACGACACCGCCATAAGCGCGAGCAAGAACCCCGCGAGCATGCCTACAACAATTGCGGCGATAAGCCCGATGATGATGCTCTTGACAGTTGAAGCGACAAAGAAGGCGGCGAACGCAGAAATCAACATCGTTCCTTCTATACCGATGTTCACAATGCCAGTCCGCTCACACATGATGCCGACCATCGCGGCGAGAGCTAGTGGGAGTCCAAATGAAATTGCAGTTGATACTACCGACGTGGTTACGGCGCCATCCTTGTGGTAGAAGTAAGCAAAGACCGCTGCCACTGCGATTAATAAATAATTGCGCTTACTCTTCAATTGGCTCATTAGCTACCCCAGCCCCCAGTCACGCTGGATGCTGCGCCTTTTCCTCGACGCAACCATCGGGTGAGCAGAGGTGCCGAAACAAAGAAGAGAATCAGTGCCATGAGAAGGTCAACGATTTCTGGCGCGACACCAGCATCAAATTGCATACTCGCTGCACCTGCTCGCATTCCACCAATCAAAATTGCACCCGGGATTATGCCGAGTGGATTTGCACGACCTAGTAGGGCAATCGTGATGCCATCGAAACCTAAACCAGCGTTAAACGCCGGTTCAAAACGCCCTGTGATCCCCAGCGTCTCGACCGCGCCACCCAACCCAGCAACTGCGCCACCAACGGCCATGGCGATCAAGATGGATCTTTTCACGTTAATTCCCGCATACCAGGCAGCATTTTTATTACGCCCGACGGTCTCGAGCCGGAATCCCGACGTTGTTCGTCTGAAAACCCACCAAACAGCGTACGAAAGTGCGAGCGCGATGAAGAACCCGAGTGGTAAACCAAAAAATTTTGGCACGAGAGCGGATTTGAGTACTGGTGCCGTACGGGTGAGCGGTTGCCCGTGTTCTTTAAACGGACCGCTCGCTAGGTAATCAACGAGTGAGATCACAATGCTGTTCAACATGATCGTGGAAATAACTTCGTGAATTCCTCGGTATGCCTTAAGCGCGCCGGCGATGAGGCCAGTCAACGAACCGAAGAAAGCACCAATTAGAAGTGCCAGCGGAAGATGAATTGCCATTGGTAAACCATGGATCGCATAACCGGCCCATGCTGAAGCGAGTGCTCCCGAAATTAATTGTCCTTGAGCACCAATATTAAACAGTCCTGCTCGTAAACCGATCGTCACGGCGAGCCCGCTGAGTACTAGAGGCGTGGCTTTACCCAGCGTCTTGCCGATTCCCGGGGCCGAACCAAAAGCACTCTTTAGCAGTGAGGTGTAAGCGGTCAGCGGTGATGCGCCTTGTAGATACATCAGTACAGCTGCGATAAACATTGCAACAAGAACTGCGACAAAGGGGATGAGCCAACTACCCACGTCGAAGGTTCGCCGTTCCTTGAGAACAGCGCTTTTCTTTTCGGTATTTACGCTCACGCTTTCTCTTCCCGCTTGCGCTCTTCTCCCCGTTTGGAAGTCAGGGAGCGCACCGAAATGCGCTCCCTGACTTTTCTTGTTATTGGATCAGACTAGGCCTTGACGCCAGTCTTGACCGTTCCGCTGAGCACCTTTGCAGTAAGCGCCTTAACTTTCTTCGCTACTGCTGCAGGCACGACTTTGGACAGGGCATGGAATGGCGCAATTCCAATCGCGCCCATGAAGTTGCCGCCCTTCATGCTGCCAGCCTTTGCTTGGGCAACCAGACTCGATACGCCGTTGGCGAGGAGCTTCATTGCTGAAGTGACCAAGCATGGTTGTGCTTCTGGAACGGTGAGCCACTGGTCGGTGTCAACACCGATGCAGAGTGCACCCTTCTTCTTTGCAACCTTACCGAGGGCACCATTGCCGGTTTTTCCGCCTGCACCGAAGATCACGTCATAACCCTGGCCGAGGAGTTGACCTGCGGTCGTGGCTCCCCATGCTGGATCGTTGAATGCGTTATCTGGTGCGTGATAGACGATGGTTGTCTTGATCTTCTTATTCTGCTCCTTGGCGGCATATGCAATGCCGTTCTTAAAGCCTTCGCCGTATCGCTTAACAGGTGGAACTACGTCGGTACCAAGTACGGCGCCAACCTTCTTGGTCTTAGTTAGGTAACCAGCAAGGTAACCAGCCAAGAATCCGGCCTTATCTTCTGGGAAGATCAGACCGCTGTAGTTGCCGGCGGTGCTGCCATTGAATTGGTCAACGCCAATGAACTTAATGGTTGGGTACTTCACAGCAGCGGCCGCAGTCGCGTCAGCCATCAAGAATCCAACGGTAACAATGACGTTGTATTTCTTGGCAGCAAAAAGATCGATGTTGCTGGCGTAATCCTTTGGATCAATGGTCTCGATGTACTTCGAGAACCCACCAGCAGTTGCTGCAGCAGCTTTTGCACCTTCCCAAGCGGATTGGTTGAACGATTTATCGTCAACTTTTCCGGTATCGGTAACAAGGCCAACACAGAATGCGCTAGCGGTGCCACAGGATGCCTCACTAACGGTTCTCACTGCCGCATTTACCGGCAGAGCGAATCCAAGTGCCGCTAGTGCGACGGTGACTACACCAGCAGTAACGCGCTTAATCATGGAACTCCTCTCACAGACCAACTGACATAGTTGGTCGATCGTTCTAATCCAGGGGTGGCTTGAACGTTGCTTTACTCTATCTGACAAATAGCCTTTGGAACGCGCCTAGAATCCATCCAAAATCGGGGCGCATCCGGGATCACCACGGGGCAACGGTGCCCATCCCTCCGTCGAAATCTAGAATCGCCCCGGTACACCATGCGCTTGCGTCAGAGAGCAGAAACTCCACCGCTCCGCAAACCTCTTCGGGCGAGCCATACCGCCCCAGCGGGCTTCGTGAGTTCCAAGAAGCAACGCCCGCGGGCCAACTCTGGTCGATACTTGGTCGCCCTATGAGTCCAAGGCGCAGCCCATTGACCCTCATCGGCGCGAGCTCGGCGGCTCCCGAGCGGGTTATTGAATCTAGAGCGGCCTTTGTCGCACCATAAACGGCATGCCCGCGACGCGGTGCGATCGCTTCGCTTGATGAAAGATTAACGACCGCCTGAGCGCCTAAGGCGTGTGCATGGATCATCACATCGCACGCAGCAAGCAGGTTGACTTGGAAGAGTTCGGCCATTGCTTCGGTGCTTGTCTCCGTTAATAGTGAGACATCTTGCTGAGCCGCGTTATTAATGGCGAAGTCAATCGGACCTGCAGCAGCCACTAATTCTCTACCCGCTCCAATTTTCCCGAGATCTGCAATAACGCTTGATAGATTCGGGTGTGCCGGGATTTCTAACGCCCGCTGGTTGACGTGGGCAACCACCAAAGCGCCTCTTTCAAGGAAATGAAGCACGAGTGCTGTGCCGATCATTCCGCTCGCGCCTGTAACGAGAATTCTCTTCCCGGCAAAATTGCTATTCATGGAAGAATCTACCAATCTCTGGCCCAAATCGTACGCTCCATTCATCGACGAGATCGCGATTGGCCAATTCTAGTTCAGTAAATGCCGGAGTAACCAAGCACGCCAAAAGCGACCACTCGCCCAACGACTCGGCGGCCATCCATACTCCCGTCGGAACCGTGTGTGTCAACAGAAGATTCTCGGCGTCATGGGATAGTTCGCGGTGGGTGTGTTTGTGATCAATCGTATGGAGGGCAACGGGTGCACCTCCTATCAGAATCCAGGTTTCGCTCTCTTTCAAGCGATGCCAAGAAGAAAAATCGGGGCTGACCATCAAATAAAGAATGGAGTTTCCGAACTCTTCGCGATGAACGGCTCCCCACATGCCACCTTCGCCAATCAGCGCTGAGAGTTGGAGAAGAGTTGCAACATGCCGGCCTGAGAGTTGATCAAGATTCACTTGAGACCCGCCAACTTAAGACAACGCTCTTCAACGCGCGAGATCACATCTTCAAGGCTAATTCTCGTCAATACCCTGGATGCGACAACGCGCGAGCCAGCTACCCACACATCGGTAACATCGCCCCGTCCTGCGGCGTATACCAGGAGCGCGAGAACGTTATGGATAGGAGTGAGATGTGCAGCGCGAAGATCGAGTGCGATCAAGTCTGCCTCTTTACCAATTTCGATGCTTCCGATGCGATCTCCTAAGCCAATGGCCTCTGCCCCCTCGATTGTCGCAGCTCGTATGATGGCTGCGAGATCAACTTCCGCCGGCGAATTCTTAAATGCCACCATGTGAGCAGCAAGGCGGAGTACCTGCCACATGTCAAGATCATTACTCGACGAGCAGCCATCCGTGCCGAGTCCCACCTTGATACCGGCCGCACGGAGTTTTTGGAAGTCCGCAATACCACTGCCAAGTTTGAGGTTGCTTCCTGGACAATGCGCAACCGCGCCGCCGGTGCGAGCCAATTCAACGATGTCGCTCTCACTCAAGTGAACCCCGTGGCCAAAAATCGTTGGATGATCGAGCACACCAACTTCTTTCAGTAATTGTGTAGGTGTCCGGTTATAAAGAGATTGCACCTGCTCGTTCTCCGCCACTGTCTCAGAGACATGCAGGTGGATTCGGGCCTTGAACTTCGTTGCCAGAGCAGCCACTTCCGCAAGGTGTTCAGGCGAATCTGTGTAACAACTATGTGGCATAAAAAAAATGGGAACGTGGGGTCCACCAATTTCACTGAGAGTCTCTTCCCACGTACTCGCGTATGAAATTCGCTCATTCCATTCAAGCCCATCGAGTCCAGGAAAATCAAAGAAGATGGGTCCGCCCACATGCCGCAATCCCACGCGGACTGCACCACGGTGCGTTGCCACATGATTCAAATACATATCCAAAGCTGTGGTGGTTCCAGATAGAAGCGCTTCAGCAGCCCCGAGTTCAGTACCCAGTTCGCAGGTTGCCTCATCCATGATGGCGCCTTCAGCTGCCCACACTCTCTCCAAAAAACCCTGAAGATTGACGCCCTCCGCCCATCCGCGAAGCAGTGTCATGGCCAGATGAGTATGTGAATTGACCATCCCGGGCATGATCAAGTGATGAGCGGCATCGAAAACTTCTGTGGCCTCAAGTTCAGCAAGTTCTGTCGCACTGCCAAGGTGTGAAATGCGACCGTTAGTAACGGCGATAGAGGAGAGTTCAAAAATTGAGCCGGCCTGATCGACGCTCACCACATATTTAGCATTGTGAATCAGAAGGTCAACCTTCATTGCATCAACTCAATTGCGCCATCAATGATGCTGATGACCTTCGCGCTTGCTTCATCTATCGTGCGCTTGATCTCCTCCATCATGATCGGCTGGTCGTTGATACCTGCGGCCGGATTCACGACAACCGCGATTGATGCATATCGGAGCCCAGCTTCACGCGCGAGGCTCACCTCAGGGCAACCAGTCATACCAACAACCGTGGCACCAGCAAGCGCGGCGAGGCGAATCTCAGCCGGAGTTTCAAACCTCGGTCCATTAAATCCTGCGTACACACCTTTTGGGTACAACGGGATTTTGGCATTTCGAGCGGATACAAGAAGTGCCTTTCGAATTTCAGAATCGTAAGCATCGCTCATATCAATGTGCTGAACTCCCCCAGGCTGGATACCATCAAAAAATGTGTCTTCTCTCCCTGAGGTAAAATCGATGAAATCGTTAATCAGCGAAAGTGAGCCGGCTACAAGCGCGGGGTCAATCCCACCGACTACATTGATGGCGATGACCATATCGACGCCAAGATTTTTAAGGGCTGAAATATTCGCCCGATAATTAACGGCGCTAGGTGGAACGCTGTGATCGACTCCGTGGCGAGTTAGAAATGAAATCTCTCTCCCATGCCACGACCCTGAGGTGACCACTGCCTTGCCAAAATTCGTCTCGACCACTTCGGGGGAAATGCCCTCCAGCACTGGCAACTGGTAAAAACCAGTTCCTGCGATAATGCCAATTCGAGCCACGATCTACCCCTTCG
>JANXYY010000164.1 GCA_025355805.1 Actinomycetes bacterium | reverse complement strand
GAACGCGGCATAACCCCAGTGATCACCCTTAGTACCGATCGACATTGGCTCCACCGAAGTCGTGAGTCGGGTCAGCCAGACTGGATCGATGATTTGCGTACCATTTACTGCTCCACCATTGAGCATAAGCTGGCCCAGTTTTGCATAGTCGCGGGCCGCGGCATTAAAGCAACAATAACTTTTCTCGTATCCACCCTTATGGTCGATGTTCCAAGTTGCTAAATACTGGGCACCGATGGGATTCCAAAAATGTTCTTGCACGAAATCGGCCAGTGATTTGCCGCTCGCTTTCGTGATGATCATGCCCATCATCTGCGTGTCGACACTTCGATAAATAGCTTGACTTCCAGGGGCGAACGCCATTCCACGATGGTTGTTCATAAAGTTAATGAGGTCCGTGCTGGCATACATTTGAGCGATAGGCGCTCCCCAACCTGAAGGACCAGTTGGGTAGTCATCTGGCACATTCACGCCGCCGCGCATATCAAGCAACTGTCCAACTGTGATCTTGTCGAATTCAGTTCCGGTCTTAAATTCTGGAAAGAATGAGACAAAAGTATCGGTCTCGTGGATCTTGCCTTCCTTGATCAATTCTCCGGTCGCCATCGCGACGATCGTCTTCGCCACCGAATACGAAGGAAGTCGTCGATCTTTCGAAACACCCTTTGCGTACCATTCATAGGCGATCGAGCCATTCCTAACGATGAGGAACGCGTTTGTGTGGGTAGCGCTCAAGAAGGTAGTGATTGGCACCTTCTTGCCATACCAATCGACGCTACTCGGTACGGGCATGACAGTCTCGGGCCAACCGAGGGGCGCAGTGGCAGGGCTTATCTCATTTGCAGGCATCAGGGTCGGCGTGTCCGATGGTGCGGCTAATCCGAGACGTACGGCTTGAATCGGATTCGGGTAATGAATGTAGATCGTGCCCGCCCATGCCAACGCGAAGAGAACAACGAGAACGACGACAAGTGCGCGAGTTGTCTTGAATAGGAACCTGACCATGTCTCTAGGTTAAATGAAAAGTGTGCTCTCGGTGGCCGTCTCGGCAACTACTTTTCCTCGGCTTATCACCACTTGAGGTGCCTCGTGGTGATTTAGTACCTCGTGAACATCCGCTTGTCCGTGAATTAATAGGTTGGCTTCGTGATCGACGGCAATCTGGTGTCCATCAATTCCGATGGCCGCGGCCGCTCTGGTCGTGATCATGTCGAACAGGTCTTCCATCCGCGCCCTTGTCATAGCGCCGAGGAGATGTGAAGCGAGGTAGGCGATTTCCAAAAAGTTGTAACGACCCCATGGATAGTACGGATCCTCTATGTCATCGTGCCCGATCCCAACCGCCTGTCCTTGGTCAAACAGATCGAGCGCCCGCAAATGGAGTGGGCCCGTATGCGGATCAGTGATGAAACCCATTCCGGCTTGCTTAGCGAGAGCAGCCAGGCGCCGGAACGTTGGTTCTGGGTAGAGAGCCATTGCTCGCGCATGGCAACTAGTGATTCGACCCTCAAGTCCGTGTTCAAGTGCAGCAGTGGCCAACATCGCCGTGGTACGCAGGCTTGGGTCCCCAGCGTCGTCGGTGAGCATTGCGACGCGGGCGTTATGTTTCTTCGCCAGTTCAAGCATGCGCCTTATGTGCTCTTCTGCATCGGCATCGCTATTTTCAATCCAAGGAATACCGCCCACTCGATCCGCGCCAAGAGTCATCGCTTCCCGCACGAATGCTTCTGCACCTGGGTCTCGCAGTAATCCATCTTGCGGGAAAGCGACGATTTCAATTCGGATTACTTTTTTCAATTCGTCGCGTACTCGCATAACTCCTTTGATGCCTTCAAGTTTGGCTTTTGAGTCAGTGTCCACGAAAGCCTGCATGTGGAGCACCCCGTGGCGGATGGCTTCCAACGCGGCTTTGCGGGCATTGTCGTAAATCCAAGACTCGTGATAGGTCTCTTTGATTTTCGACGCGAGTTCGATCCCCGTCATTGCCCCACCCATCGTCCCGGCGGCATATTCAGTATTTGCGGCGTCACCAAAACTTCGATAGGTATAAACCTTGCACAGGTGCATATGACCGTCGACGAACGACTCGGTCACCAGGTTCTGTTTGGCATCAATCTCGATCGCACCATTGAGCGGGGTCGGCGAGATTGCGGCGATCCGGTCTCCCAGGATTCCGAGGTGTGCGAGGTGATTGGCTTGCCTGATCCTGGCATTGCTAACGACGAGGTCAAAAGTTGTCATGGCTGATTGAAGTAGGATTCACCCCATGTCCGCAAGCGAAGCCGTTGCCACTGTTGCTGCCATGGCCTTAAGGTCACGGAGTGCCGCCATGGTTCTGGCTGGGCTCACGCGTGCCCAGAAAGACGCTGCCCTGAACGAGATGGCAGATGCTCTGTTGCGAAACAGTTCTGCGATCGTCGCTGCAAATAAACTTGATATTGAGGCGGCAAAGGCCGCTGGTGCCACGGATCAGTACATCGATCGGTTGACCTTGACGATTGCTCGGGTTGAGGGGATTGCCGAGGGGCTGCGTCAATTGGTCGACCTGGCAGATCCAGTCGGCGAAGTTGTTCGCGGCAACACTTTGGCCAACGGACTCGAGATTCGACAGATTCGGGTGCCATTTGGCGTAGTTGGGATGGTCTATGAGGCCAGACCAAACGTCACCGTCGATGCTGCTGGAATTTGCCTTAAATCTGGCAACGCGGTTCTCCTTCGAGGCTCATCGAGTGCGGCTAAGAGCAACGAGATGCTCGTTCAAACCATGCGAAGTGCACTCCGTATTACGCAGGTGCCTGAGGATGCGATCCAACTTGTTGGGTCGGAAGATCGGGACACCGTTACTGCACTGCTCACCGCGCGCGGTCTCGTCGATCTGGTGATCCCACGAGGTGGCGCCAATTTGATCAAAATGGTCGTGGAAGAAGCCACCGTTCCAGTAATCGAAACAGGCGTCGGAAATTGTCACGTTTACGTTGATGCTGACGCTGATCTCGAAAAGGCACTCGCCATCGTTATCAACTCAAAAGTTCAGCGACCAAGTGTTTGCAACGCAGC
>JANXYY010000134.1 GCA_025355805.1 Actinomycetes bacterium | reverse complement strand
CGAGATGACGCGGCTTGGCGAAAGCGGAGACCTGGTTAAGTGCTCCTTCTGTGGCAAATCTCAGAAGCAGGTCAAAAAATTGATCGCAGGTCCGGGTGTCTATATATGTGATGAGTGCATCGATCTCTGTAATGAAATCATTGAAGACGAACTTACCGAAGCCAGTACGCCGGTTCTCGAAGAGTTACCAAAGCCGAAAGAAATTTATGCCTTTCTCGATGAGTACGTGATAGGTCAGGATCGCGCGAAGAAATCCTTATCCGTCGCCGTTTACAACCATTACAAACGAGTTCAGGCAGGTCCTGGAAAGATTCACGAGGGTGGAATTGAATTAGCCAAGAGCAACATTCTGCTTCTCGGCCCAACAGGATGTGGCAAGACGCTCCTGGCGCAGACTCTGGCTCGGATGCTCAACGTGCCATTCGCGATTGCCGATGCAACGGCCCTCACTGAGGCTGGGTACGTCGGCGAAGATGTCGAAAATATCTTGCTTAAACTTATTCAGGCCGCTGATTACGATGTTAAAAAAGCAGAGACTGGAATTATTTACATCGACGAAATCGACAAGATCGCGCGCAAGAGTGAGAACCCGTCTATTACGCGAGATGTTTCGGGTGAGGGAGTGCAGCAGGCACTACTCAAAATTCTTGAAGGAACTACCGCCTCGGTTCCACCACAAGGTGGGCGAAAGCATCCACATCAAGAGTTCATTCAAATCGACACGACGAACGTGCTTTTTATCGTGGGTGGCGCATTTTCTGGGCTCGAGCGCATCATCGAAGGTCGCGCTGGTAGCAACGGTGTTGGATTTGGCGCAAAGATCCAAACGACGGCCGAACGTGAGGAATACGATATTTTTGCGAAGGTGATGCCGGAAGATCTCCTGAAATTCGGCATGATCCCCGAATTCGTGGGGCGCCTACCGGTCATTACTAGTGTTGAACATCTCGACCACGCGGCGCTGATTCGCATCCTCACTGAACCGCGCAATGCTTTGGTGAAGCAGTATTCTCGCCTCTTTGATCTTGACGGTGTCGAACTCGAATTCACTGAGGGAGCGCTCAACTCAATCGCGGATCAGGCCGTAAAGCGTGGGACCGGCGCGCGTGGTCTGCGGGCGATAATGGAAGAGGTCCTGCTCTCGGTCATGTATGACATTCCGAGTCGGGCAGATGTGGCTAAGGTCGTCATTACTGAAGAGACGGTAATTGAGCGCGTGAGCCCGACCCTGGTTACACGCGACGCTGCACCAGTAAAGCGAGAGCGTCGAGAGAAGAGCGCGTAGTTCTCGTAGACTCTCCATCTATGACCGAGCTTTCGCCTCAATTTGTGCCCGCTGAGATTGAGGCACCGCTCTATTCGCGATGGGTCGAACGCGGATACTTCACGGCAAATGCATCCTCCGAGAAGCCACCTTTTACGATCGTGATTCCACCGCCAAACGTCACCGGAGTTCTTCATATCGGCCACGCTCTAGATCACACGCTGCAGGACATTTCGGTTCGGCGGCGCCGTATGCAAGGTTACGAAGTTCTCTGGCTGCCTGGCATGGACCATGCGGGAATTGCGACCCAAAATGTGGTGGAGCGGCAAATCGCGCTAGATGGTTTATCCCGCCACGACTTGGGACGAGAGGAATTCGTCAAGCGAGTTTGGGAGTGGAAGGAAGAATCTGGCGGAGCAATTCTCGATCAGATGCGCCGTCTGGGCGACAGCGTGGATTGGTCGCGAGAACGCTTCACGATGGATGCCGGGCTCTCTCGTGCCGTTCTCACCATGTTCAAGCGACTCTATGACGCTGGTCTTATCTATCGGGCGGAACGTATTATCAATTGGTGCCCTAGATGCATGACTGCACTGAGCGACATAGAAGTTGAGCACGCTGATGATGAAGGTGAATTAGTCTCAATCCGTTACGGAGATGGCGACTGTGCAATCGTGGTCGCCACGACCCGGGCAGAAACGATGCTCGGCGACATGGCGGTCGCCGTGCATCCAGAAGACGAGCGATACCAACATCTAGTTGGCGGTCAAATTTTGCTGCCGTTAACCGGACGGTTTATTCCGGTGATTGCAGATGACCATGTGGATCCAAAGTTTGGAACAGGTGCGGTCAAGGTGACGCCCGCACATGACGTAAATGATTTCGAGATTGGGCTGCGTCATGGCCTGGAAAATCTCGTCATCATCGACGAAAACGCGATGATCTTTGGCACTGAGACAAGCTTTGATGGCCTTGACCGCTTTGCGGCGAGAGCGGCCGTCGTCGAAGCACTTCGCGCTGAGGGTCGAATCGTCGCCGAAAAGCGTCCTTATGTTCACGCCGTGGGTCACTGTCAAAGATGTGACACCGTCGTCGAGCCGCGGTTGTCTAAGCAGTGGTTTGTGAAAGTCCAGTCTCTGGCTCAGGCAGCAGGTGATGCGGTTCGAGATGGTCGGGTTCGGATCGAACCGACTGAATTAGAGCCTCGTTACTTTGACTGGGTCGACAACATGCACGACTGGTGCATTTCACGCCAACTCTGGTGGGGTCACCGAATTCCCGTCTGGTATGGCCCGAACGAGGAAATTCTGGTACTTGGTCCAGATGAGAAAGCACCTGTCGGATGGCGCCAAGATGAGGATGTTCTCGACACCTGGTTCTCATCAGGGCTTTGGCCATTTTCGACGCTGGGTTGGCCCGAGAAGACTGTAGACATGCAAAAGTTTTACCCTACGAGCGTCCTGATAACTGGATACGACATCCTCTTCTTCTGGGTTGCTCGCATGATGCTCTTCGGCCTTTTCGCCTTTGATGGGCTTCCGCCCTTCGAGGTCATTGCACTGCACGGCTTGGTTCGCGATCGCTTTGGTAAAAAGATGAGCAAGAGTCGTGGAAATTCGATCGATCCGCTTGAGTTCATGGACAAGTACGGCACCGATGCACTTCGCTTTTCACTGGCTCGCGGCGCGAATCCAGGTAGCGATCAAGCTCTAGCAGAGGAGTGGGTCGCTGGCGCACGAAACTTTGCTACCAAACTCTGGAATGCAACGAGATTCGCGTTGATGAATGGGGCCAACGTCACTGGTGAAATGCCGTCAGGCAGCGCCCTAGGAGCGGCGGATCGCTGGATCCTTAGCCGTCTGGCAGAAGTTGTTGTTGAGGCTGATGCATTCTTAGAACGATTCGATTATGCAAAGGCATGTGATGCGCTCTACCACTTTGCTTGGGATGACGTCTGTGATTGGTATTTAGAACTCACGAAAGCCACCTTCGCAGAAGGCGGCGCATCGGCCGAAGTTTCCCGTCGCGTAATGGGTCAAGTTATTGATGAATTAATGCGATTGCTGCATCCGATCATGCCTTTCATAACCGAAACTCTGTGGATTCAGTTGACCGGTGGAGAATCCTTGGTGATTGCTGAATGGCCCCGCGCAAGAATGAGCGACATTGATCCAAAGTCATCCTCTGAGATGTCCGCGCTGCAAAATCTAGTTACTGAAATCCGTCGCTTTAGAAATGATCAAGGGCTACAGCCGGCGCGTCGAATTCCAGCTCGGATCAACGGCCTTAACTCCGACGCTCTCGCCTCGCGTGAGTCCGAGATTCGTTCACTAACGCGTCTCACTAACCCTGACGTAAGCTTCAATGTAAGTGCCTCGCTTGAGATCGGTTCGGTCTTTGTGGAAATTGATTTATCCGGAACTATCGACTTAGCTGCCGAGCGCACACGGCTCGCGAAGGCATTGGAGGTCGCACGGAACGAGGTTGATCAAGCAGAAAGTAGATTGGTCAATGAAGAATTTAGATCCAAGGCGCCAGAAGTAGTCGTCAAAAAAATCACTAATCGCCTTGCTGATGCCAAACTCGATGTGGAGCGAATAACTTCCGCACTAGATCGACTCACTCAATAGCGATGAAGGCGAACCTCTGATGACAGATCTCACTACGCCCGACGATCTTGCGAGATTCGCCGCCGTTGAAGCGGCCCTTGAAGCCAGGTGGCCAGAGTCAAAGATTGAGCCTTCGCTCACGCGCATTGCAGACCTGGTGGATTTATTGGGATCACCACAGCGAACGTATCCGGTGATCCATATTGCTGGGACGAATGGCAAGACCAGCACTTCTCGGATGATTGACGCTTTGCTGACCAGTTTTGGATTGCGAGTTGGGCGATACACGAGCCCTCACTTGGAGTCCTTGCGCGAGCGAATTGCGTTACAAGGTGAGCCAATTAGTGTTGAACGATTTCTTGAAACTTACGATGACATTGCGCCATATCTAGAACTTGTAGACGCCAAAAATGAAATCAAACTTTCCTATTTTGAAGTGTTGACTGCGATGGCCTTTGCCGCCTTTGCAGATGCTCCAGTAGATGTCGCGGTCATTGAATGTGGTCTGGGTGGTGAGTGGGACGCAACGAATGTGGCTGATGGGCTGGTATCGGTCATCATGCCGATAGCTCTTGATCACGTCGAATACTTAGGCAACTCGATTGCTGGGATCGCCGCAACCAAGGCAAAGATCATCAAAGCAGATTCGCGCGCAGTGCTGGCGATGCAGCCGCTTGAAGCAGCGGAAGAGTTGATTCGCGCGGTGGCCCAAGCTAACGCGACTCCCTTTCGCGAGGGTCTCGAATTTTCCGTTGTTAAGCGCGAACTTGCAGTCGGTGGTCAGTTGCTAACTATTCAAGGTTTGGCGGGCGAATATTCTGATATTTTCCTGCCGTTATTTGGCTCTCACCAAGCGCACAATGCGGCTGTGGCAATTGCTGCTGTGGAAGCGTTTTTGGGCGGCGGCAGCCAAACTCTTGACATCGACGCTCTTAGAGAAGGCTTCGCCAGTGTCACTTCTCCTGGTCGCCTGGAAACCATTCGTCGGAATCCCACGATCATGATCGATGCTGCGCACAATCCACACGGTGCGAAAGCTCTGGCTGATGCACTCGAAGAAGGCTTTGAATTCGATTTCCTGACAGGAGTTATCGCGGTGCTTGGCGAGAAGGATGCTTACGGATTGCTAGCGGCTTTGGAACCAGTGCTTACAGAAATTATTGTCACGAAGAACTCGTCACCTCGCGCCCTGGCAATCGATGAACTGGCCAAGGTTGCCATTGATATCTTCGGAGAAGAGAGAGTCTCTGTTGCACGGGATCTAGCCGAGGGTATTGACATGGCTGTAACCCGCGCCGAAGAAAACGGCGACCTTGGCGGTAGCGGCGTGGTTATAACTGGATCAGTTGTCACCGCCGGTCAAGCCAGACATCTTCTGCGCGGACGAGAGTGAAACTTCTCGGTGCGGTCGTGCTGATTATGGAAGCGCTGGTCGTGGGATTCGCGATGTTGGTGGCGAAGGATCTCTCCACGAACAACACCATTCCAGCAAGTGCGATCGGATTGGCAATTGCAATTCTGGCGATCACGGCAGCTGCTCTACTGCGAGTGCGGACAGGTTGGATCCTTGGCTGGCTGGTTCAAGTT
>JANXYY010000143.1 GCA_025355805.1 Actinomycetes bacterium | reverse complement strand
TTCTTCGTTTTTGGCGCATACGGCTCTGACTCGACCAACCGCGGAGAATTGACCAAAATCGCCATTGGCAAAGCCACACTTCTCCACAGTGGTTTGGTTCCCGCTGAAGTTTTCGTCGTAGGCGACACTCCGAATGATATGAAGGCTGCGATCGCAGCGGGTGCGGTTCCTGTTGGAGTTGCGACAGGTACTTACTCAATCGAAGATCTGAGAGCCGCAGGTGGAATACACGTTCTTGACTCGTTCGAAGAGCCGTTCCCGGGTCTAATGGATTGGGAAGAACGAATTGCTGCCGCCTGGAAAAGTGTCACGCCAGAAGGTCCCAAAGAACGTATCGCGGTGATTGATGCTCTGGCCGCTGAACGCCCTACCGACGACCCGATTGCATTATTTGAAAGAGCATCTGCCCAAGATTCTTACGGTTCCGAGTTCGTCGCTGAGGGACTTTACAAATCTGCATTAGCCCATGGACTGGCTGAAGTAGACGTTTACCGAACCGTCTGCGCCCACGTCCAGTTGGCTAGCACTTTGCGCAATCTTGAGAGAAATCAAGAAGCAGTTACACTTCTCGAGGCCACGCAGAAACTTAACCTCTCCCCCGATCAGCGCAATTGGGTGCGAACTTTTCAATTACTTTGTAATCTTTCGCTGGGTCTTGATGTGGCGAATTCGAAGTCAGAACTCACCGCTTTGATTCCAATCCTGACGAAATATCAAATCTCGGTTACCCGATTTGCGAAAGAGTTCGGAATTAACTAAAGATCTCTCAGGTTCGCTCTCGGGTGGCAACAACCTCGAGATCTTGACTGAGTTCACGAGC
The DNA here is from genome assembly GCA_025355805.1 of Actinomycetes bacterium. Lineage (GTDB taxonomy): Bacteria > Actinomycetota > Actinomycetes > Nanopelagicales > Nanopelagicaceae > JANXYY01. Next base: position 1,776 of record JANXYY010000143.1, on the reverse strand, counting down.
GGTACGTGGATGAGCGGAGGTAAGCCGTTAATCGCATAGGCAGCCCCCGCAATGGCGCGGCTTCTGGCTGACTTAGCTCGCTATCGCATCCTCGCGTTAAGCACCTCTCACTGGGCGAGTTAACTATTTATGTTTATCCGAACTGGATCAAAGTAGCGAAACAGGGAGCGCACCTAAGTGCGCTCCCTGTTTTTCGTAGGACTCTCTCTTTCTGGATCAAAGTTGGTCAAAGAGACCAATTACGCCTTGACGCCAGTTGGCACCGCACCGCTAAGCACCTGGCTAATCAGCGCATCAACTTTCGTCGACACCGCAGCCGAGACTGCACTTGTAAGTGCGTGGTAGGGAGCTAGCGCGACGTCGCCCACGAAATTCCCACCCTTCATGGTGCCGGCTTTTGCCTGGCCAACAAGAGACTGAACTCCCTTATCGAGTTGCTTGGTAGCCGAGGTGACTAAGCATGGTTGTGCCTCTGGAACAGTCAGCCACTGATCGGTATCAACACCAATGCAGAGCGCGCCCTTCTTCTTGGCAACCTTGCCGAGCGCGCCATTACCGGTCTTGCCGCCAGCACCAAAGATCACGTCGTAACCCTGGCCTAGGAGCTGACCTGCAGTGGTCGCACCCCATGCTGGATCGTTGAACGCGTTATCTGGGGCGTGATAAACAATCGTGGTCTTGATTGCTTTCTTCTGCTCCTTCGCGGCATATGCAATACCGTTTTTGAAGCCTTCGCCATAGCGCCTGACTGGAGGAACAACGTTGGTGCCGAGTACAGCGCCGACCTTGTCGCTCTTAGTGAGATAGCCAGCCAGGTAGCCAGCCATGAAACCAGCCTTATCTTCCTGGAAAATCAAACCGCTGTAATTGGGAGCACTACCGGCGTTGAACTGATCAACACCAATGAATTTGATGGTGGGATACTTAAGCGCAGCAGCAGCAGTCGCATCACCCATCAAGAAGCCCACCGTCACGATGACGTTGTACTTCTTCCCGGCGTATAGAGCGATGTTGCTTGCGTAATCCTTAGGATCAATGGTCTCGATGTATTTTGAGAAACCGCCAGCAGCTGTTGCAGCAGTCTTGGCACCCTCCCAGGCAGACTGGTTGAAGGATTTGTCATCAACCTTGCCGGTGTCGGTCACTAGGCCAACGCAGAATGCACTGGCGGTACCACATGAAGACTCGCCACTGGCGCTCGGTGTGGCGCTTATTGCGGAGGTGCTGCTTGATGACGACGCACAAGCCGCCAACAGAAGCGAAACCGCACCGAGGGCAGCGATGCCCACAACATGACGGCGCGAAATACGCTGATTCATATTACTCCTCTCGCCAGCCAACTGCCTTAGTTGGCTGGTCTTTCAGGACCGACTTAATCGTGCGTCGAACCTTCAAACTTTGATTTCACCTTATCTGACAATTTGCTCAAAAACAGCCGTGACGAGTGCAAATTCACACCTGGCAGTACCAAGGGCTAACTTCCGACATTCCACCGTCTTATTTGAGGATCGGGCGACCGATCGGAAAAGGATCTGTTTTCGCCCATAGCAAGACCTACTTCGTCGAAGATCGCCTTCAATCTGTGATTCTGCGAACTTCCTAAACAACCTAGGCAAATATCTCTGCCGTCATGATGTTTTGGAATTTAGCCGTCGAGTCAAAAGTCTCAGCGAGGGCTTTGAATTCACTGAACTTGGGGTAAACCGACGCCAGGTAATCTCGATCGTACGTGAAAATCTTTCCCCAATGTGGTCGAGCCTGGAAATTCGCAAGCAC
>JANXYY010000136.1 GCA_025355805.1 Actinomycetes bacterium | reverse complement strand
TGTCGATGCCACCATAATTCGAGGTCTTCTGCTACCTAGCGCAATGGTGCTGCTTGGCCGTTGGAACTGGTGGTTGCCTACGTCCGTTGCACGCTTGATCAGAATTAAAGCCTCACCCCTCGGAACACGAGAGGCGAGGCTCTAATTCTTAACCTACGAAGTAGCTAATTACTTAGCATCCGGCCAACGATTACTTAACGATAGTGATCGCGAAGTGAACTGCCGGTGGCTGGTAGCCAAGGGCTAGTCCTGGAATATCCGATTGGTTGGTGAGTACCGGGAGCATCCCATACGGAGTATTAGCAAATGATGGCTGATTTGTGTACAACACCGGGTGGAGATCGATGAGGTGCGTTCCTAGAGCACCCGTCGCAATTAAGTGCACGACCATGTATCCATTCGAGTTGAACCCGCAACCATACCCGATATAACTATTGTCATATGTAACGGCCATGGTGTTATCTAATTGAGTCCAGCCAACACCCTTCATGGCGATAGTGAATTCTTCGCCAACTTTGAATTTCGATGTTGGAACGCCTGAGCCATCACGCAATTCAGGAGCATTAGATGTATCGGCTCTGGCAATACCGGCACTGAGGACTTTGCCATTCTTATCCTTGTAGAGGAAGATGCTCTCCTTTACATAGAACGAAACTTGAGCCTCAATCACATCACCTTTCTTGACTTGAATAACGTGCCAACCACCAAGGTGATCCGGAATCGTCACTTCTTGATCAATCGTTCCATTGGCAGGGGTGGCCGAGCCCATAGGAACTCCGTTGTAGACCCAGCAAGTGCCAGTGCAATTTACTCGGTTACCAACGACGGTTGACCACACGATTTGGTGCAATCCCTCACTTGTCAATCCAGTGACGTTGAGCTTTACCTTGGCTCCTACTTCAGAACTCGCCTGAGACACCGTGGCGATTGCCTTGGTGTTCGGATCTAGCCCAATTTGTGAAAGCGTGGTTCGCTGTGTGATGGATGGCTCCACCGTGGGAGGAAATTCAATTGAAGCCGCTGGAGCCCCAGCATCCTTCGTTACCCTGAATGCAGCAGAAGATCCCTTTCCCCATGGAACGGGTGATTGCTTGATATTCATGTACTGAACGCCGATACCGGCCGTTAATGCCACGTAGTGAGGTCCAACTGGTCCTGCGGCGCGGATCTTGAATACGGCTGTTCCTCGAGTCCACAGGGCTTGGGCTTCACCCGCGAAATTGTTATCCCAGAGGACAGAGACGCCACCGGTATAGAGATTTGGACCCATTCCTGTATAGGTCACCGTAATTGGAGTTCCAATCGGACCCTTGGAAGGCGAGATTGAAAGCGTCGGGTTCATTTGGAGTCCGCCATGCGCGATGGCTACACCATCCTTAATCGCATAAACGTCGTGCACCCCGCCGAAGTCGCGAGGAATTTTTGTCGTAAACATAAAGGCGCCATTGGCATCCGTCGTTACCGTCGCCATGACCAGGCTGTACTTCGTGTATTTCGCACCCATGTAGTTGACCGTATTTGGCTGAACATCAACAATCCAAGCGCCGTCGGCAGTTGACCAGGTCAATGGGAAGGTTGTATTTGCAGGAAGGTTTTTGCCGGAAATTGTTATGGGGGTACCTTCTGGGCCTTGGTTAGGAACAATATCCAACGTGACCATCGTTTCGGCGGTGGTAAACGGTGCTGATTTCACCCCGGTGAAGGGAAGTGCGGGCACTCCCTGAAGACCCACAGGCGCGCTTAAAATAATGGGTGCCGCTGGATTCGAATCAGCGCTCGTGGCAGGAGAAACAATTCCCACCGTAAGGATTGATGCCACCACCACGCGGAGAATATTGGTTCTCTGTCCTCGCGATAAGAATTTTGATTTCATGATTTTTTCTCCTCCATGAGAAATATGTGTTTTTTTTCTTGAAGTCCGAGCCGACGAACGAGTTCCTCGGCTCGGACTTCAAAAAATTTTCATTTGAGTTAGATCAGGCCGTTGGAACGGCGTAAAGGGTTAATTGTGAATTTGGCGTGAAGTTCGATTGCCATGTGCCAACCGCTCCTGGCAGGGCCGGGCTCACGGTAATCGTCTTGTAGTAGGCAACGGGCGTGTAGACGATCTTTCCGTTCTTTTTAACAACTTTGCCATTTACAACTTTCTTCACCATTTTGGCAGCGAGAACCTTCGTGGTGTTCAGGCCAGTGGCAACCATGGTCACCTTAAAGTTGATGATGCCCAAAGTGTTGTATAGGCCTGCAGCAGTGCCGGTTTTGAGCACTCCGCTCCAGAACGCAACACCGCTGTGGTTTCCATATGAAAGAGGAATTGGGTCCGTAACGCCTGCGACCGTGATAAAGACCTTCTCAGTATTGGTCGGATCCATAACGGCTCCAGCGCGTTCGGAGTTATTTCCGTAGACGCGGAAAACGATCGTCTGACCGACTATGAACTGGCTGGCGACGGCGCAACTGACACCGAATCTTGCTGCGAGTGGACCGGATGATCCGCTCGCTAAGACAGTGTCCGCGTACACGTAGACAGGTGAAATTACTCCCTGGACGGGAACACCTACTTTTGCGGTTAACGGAGCCGCATCAACTGAGGTGAAGTTAACAGCATCAGTGGGTGTAAGGGTCGCGGTAAGAACAGTAGGTCCAGGAGCTGCGGGAAGCCACGTGCATTTTGCAACAAATGGCGCATCCGTTGTCGTTGGAACAGCTTCACAAGTCTTGATGACTGCCCCTACTGCGCTGAACTTAACTAAACCTGCGACGCTGGCTGTAGCTGTGATAAATGCTGGATCGAGTCCAAAGACAGCACTCCCACCAGAAAGCACGAGCGTTGGTGTGCTCGCCGCATAGGCAGGCGCTCCAATCACTGCGCCACCCACTAGAGCGATGGCACCAATCACCATGCTCGAAATAAATCGTTTCATTCCGTTTCTCCTCCTTGTTTCGGTTGCAACTTTTGTTTGAGAACTATTTGGTTGTGATATTTCCGGACAATTTCAGAGTTAGAGCACTTTTCTCAGTTGTGCCCGCCTCGGTGGATTTGACGGTGAAGGATCCAGTGACTTTTAGTTTTCCAGTGGCTTCCGCAAACTTCCCGGTGCCACCCGAAAT
>JANXYY010000133.1 GCA_025355805.1 Actinomycetes bacterium | reverse complement strand
TCAATCGTGAAGAACAGGCCATTTCCGAACGTATTTATAAGCGTGCTTGTGGCCATGACACGCAGAGGTCCTGGCTCAGGCAGCACCTTAAGTAATCTGGCCTTTAAATTGCTTTTTGCACTCTCACTCACTCGTGAATCTTAGCCTCTGCCAATTTGTCTACTTCGCCTCGTCAATCATCTTGATAGTTGCATCCTGAACCTCTTGCGCAATTTCCATCAAGTTTTCATCCAGCGAGAGAGAGGAAAGTACTCGGACTGGCTTGATTAAACTCATCATCGTTTTCCCAGCATCTGTATACACCGAGATGCGACAGGGCAACGCCATGTTTAAGCGCATATCTATCGTCATAACTTTTGCGGCCTGCTGGGGATTGCACACTTCAAATACTTTGCATTGATTCTCGAAGGCGATGCCTTTGCTTTTAAGCGTGGCACCCAAGTCGTGCACATAGAGCACACCGAAACCATTCGCTATCACCGCGGCCTCAAGATCTGTGGATGCTTGCTCAAAAGATTTCTTTGTTTCGACTATGTAGTACATGTCTCACCTCGAGTGTTGTGAATGGTCTTTCTTCGAGCATACCGTTTCAACTCCTGATCTTCGACAAGAAAAGCGTTGGTGCAACGAACTTGGAAATTACGAAACTAGCCACCCTTAGGGTTTGAGAGTGCCAATCGGCAGGACGTAGACACCATCGTCACGTCGGTATCCGGAACCAGTGGCTGTGACGACAGCCAAGAACGTGGGCTCGCCGCAACGTGTTGTGTCGATCTTCTGGGAGAACTTGAGAAGGGTCTTGGCGCCATCGTCGATCTGGCCTATGCCAAGTTTAACCTCTATCGCCGCCCACCGTTCATCTTCCATTTCGAGAATTACGTCAACTTCAAGACTTTCACTGTCGCGGTAGTGCAAAAGACGGCCACCGGATTTCTGGAGATAGACCCGTAGATCTCTTACGACCAGACTCTCAAAGAGCAATCCGAAGAAGTTGAGGTCCTTAAGTAACTGGGCTGGCGAAGCATTCAGAGCTGCGACGGCCAGAGACGGGTCGACGAAGTGACGGGTAGCTGCCGTTCTGAGTCGTATTCGAGAACGCAACTCTGGAGTCCATGCGGGTAGGTCCTCGATAATCATGAGCCGATCAAGCGCGTCTTGGAACCTGGCTACTGTCTTGCGGTCGAGCGGTGCGTCCGACCCGCCAACGTCGGCGGCAATCGTTGTGTCTGAAGCCTGGGTCGCGACGTTTCGTGCGATCGACCGGAGAACACGTTTCACTTTCGATGGGTCACGAATGACCGTACCCAGCGCTTGGATATCGGTCCGTGCGATTTCATCCAGGTAAGAACGCATCGCTCGTTGCGCCTCTTCGGGAGATTTCCCGGCGAAGGCGGGCCAGCCACCGACGCAGACTCGGTCGATGATCTGGGGAATCGTTAGACCCGTGTCGCTGGCCCTGGGACTTTCGCCGGCAAACATCGCCGACAATGAGACATCTCCGGTGCTGTGCCCAGTTTCGTACAAGCTCATCGGCCGCATCCTCAGCCGTGCGATGCGGCCTGCCCCCGTGTGTCGAGTGGCATCGTCTGCGGGGACCGCCGATCCCGTCAAAATGAACTGTCCTGTGAGTCCCCGACGGCTATCGACCTCGCGCCTCACGTGGTTCCACAAATTTGGCTCAATTTGCCACTCGTCTATAAGACGCGGGGTTGGCCCCGTTAGTAAAAGTGACGGGTCGATTCTGGCGAGTTCGCGAGAGTTGACGTCAACATCTAGTCGGACTTCGCTCGCGGCCCGCTGGCGAGCAGTTTCGGTTTTGCCTACAGCCTTAGGGCCCTCCACGACGACGGCACCTGTAGACCCGAGTAGGTCAGTCAACTCGTCATCGACGACCCGGCGCTGGTATTCCACGCAGTTCTCCAAGTCTTGAATCTCGGTAGCGACGCACGAACTGAGCGATAGTGTTTTTTACGCCCCACTTTGCAGGACCATCATACCCCAGTTTGCAGGCTCGCCAGTCCCCAGTTTGCAGGCTCGCCAGTTCCCAGTTTGCAGGCTCGCGGTGGGACAACCCACGCTTCGGGCTAGGAAAGGCGTTCTACGCGCTGCTTCGTAAATTTCGCGATCAACTCAAAACCTTTATCGGCGTGAAGCAACACAAGATCGCACTTTTCTGCGGTGGCGGCTATGAGCAGATCGGGTATGGACGGCGCTCGATGCTGCCCACGCTTGGCTAAATGTTGAATGATCTCCCAAGCACGTTCTTCGATTGCCGGTGAGAGAGGTTCGATTCTTAGGTGAGTGAGCGGCGGCGTGGAAAATGATTTCTCCAGATCCTCAGCCGACCGTGCGGAGTAGGCAACTTCGAGCCGAGTAATGCTCGACATGTGCACGAGACCAGATTGAATTCGTTGAGCCCATTTCACAACGGCTTTGCTCTCGCCAATGCGTACCAGAGCAGATTTATCGATTAGCCAACCCGCTACCGCCACGCAGCGTCCATCACGTTTTTGTCGGCCAGATCGGGTAAGAGTATTAACAAGTTCCGAAGGTGTGCCTCGGTAACTGATTCATCGCGTTGCTGGAGTTCTTGATTCAATCGGCGTCGCACGTATTCGTTACGAGAGACCCCAAGCCGAGCGGCACCCGCATCTAGCGCACCGACAACATCAGCAGGCACATTTCTGACGAGTAAATCGGGCATTCGAACCTACTAGATATCACATGCTATTAGGTTTCAAACTGCCCTACACGCTAGTGCCGCCGATTTGGGAGTGGACTGCGACCAGGAGTGCGACCACATCCAAGAGGGCAAGAGACATCAGTGCCGGGAAGACAATCTTTCGTTGGCCGAAAAACACGAGGAGCGAACCGACAATCGAAATTGCAATCACCCAGTAGCCGTGAGTCTGGGTGG
>JANXYY010000131.1 GCA_025355805.1 Actinomycetes bacterium | reverse complement strand
CTACGGCGACTTCTCCGCGTTGCTCTACGGTGAGGTCCGCTAAATGGCGTGGGGGCTTCATACGAGTAACCGAATGATTAAGAATGCGAATGGCGCTGTGATCAAAAGTGAATCAAGTCGATCAAGAAATCCGCCATGTCCAGGAAGGGCCTTACCCATATCTTTCACGCCCATATCGCGCTTGAGCGCGCTCTCGATGAGGTCTCCTGAAGTGCCGGCCACGATCGCCACCAATGCCAAAATTGCGCCATGCCACCAAACCTGATTAAACCAAATTCCAAAAAGTATGGAAGTGCCGACGGTGGAGAGAATGAATGATCCAAGGACACCCTCCCAGGTCTTTTTTGGGCTGATCCGTAGCGCCAGTGGATGTTTCCCAAAAAGAACACCGGCGATAAGACCGCCGGTGTCACTCAAAGAAACCGCTGCGATAAAGATCATCACCCTGGCGCGGCCATCACTCGGGTGGGCGAGCATTACGGCGAAAGCAGCCGGAATCGGTAAATAGAGGAGTGCGAAAAGGGAGCCCGTCGCGTTGGCTAAAAAGTTTTCCGAACCCTTACGCAGTCTTGAGATGAGAACCACCGGCGTACTTACCGCCACCGCAACCGCAATACCTTCAAATCCGTCGCTCCAGGCAGCAAGCACGATAGCTATTGACACGACCGAGAGGAGGATCGGGTCGAGATGGACACCGTTCGAAGCACTGCCACGCGCAAATTCAATGACCGAAGGGATCATCACAATCGCTACAAGAATCGCGAAGAAAACTCGATTGAAAGAAAGCGTGGCAACAATCAATGCGACCAAACTTAAACCGATCACCGTGGCTACGGGGACATTGCGCCCAGCGCGCGCGGCGAGCGATTTATGTACTGACACGTTGAATTCGAACCCTCTACACCTCGAGGAGTTCTGCCTCTTTATGCTTGAGCGATTCGTCTACTTTGTCGATGCGGTCAGCGGTGGTCTTGTCGAGTTCCTTTTCGGCCCGAGAAACGTCATCTTCGCCAATCCCACCTAATTTAGCCAGTTTCTCAATAGCTTCTTTGGCACTGCGTCGAATGTTGCGAATTGAGATCCGAGCATCCTCGGCTTTGTGATGGGCAACCTTGATGTATTCCTTGCGTCGCTCTTCCGTGAGCGTTGGGAGGTTCACTCGAATCATGATCCCGTCATTTCCTGGACTCACACCCAAGTCAGAATCTCGGATGGCTTTTTCGATTGCCGCGATTGCGCCTTTGTCGTAAGGAGTCAAGATTGCAACGCGCGGCTCTGGGATTTGAAAAGAAGCCAATTGATTAAGTGGAGTCGGCGAACCGTAGTAATCGACAACGATCTTGCCAAACATTCCAGGGTGAGCTCGCCCAGTGCGGATGGCCGCGAAGTCTTCCTTCGCAACCTCTACCGCTTTGTCCATCTTTGCTAGCGCGTCTTTCAGCGTATCGCTAATCATCGATTCTCCATTCTTACTCTTACTCAAAACCAGCAAATCGCTTGGTTAAGCGACGAGAGTTCCAATTTTTTCGCCACGAATTGCCCGACCGATGTTTCCGTCCTCAAGTAAGTTGAAAACAATAATCGGCAAGTTATTTTCTTGACAGAGGCTGAAAGCGGCTGCGTCAGCAACGCCAAGCCCCTTTACCAGAACCTCTGCGTAGGAGATGTGTTCAAACATGGTCGCCGTGGGATCTTTACGCGGGTCAGCCGAGTAAACGCCGTCGACCCCATTTTTGGCTAGAAGCAATGCTTCGCACCCGATCTCAAGTGCACGTTGTGCAGCCACCGTGTCGGTCGTGAAGTAGGGCATTCCAGCTCCTGCGCCAAAGATGACAACGCGTCCTTTTTCAAGGTGTCGAATCGCACGACGCGGGATATACGGTTCGGCAACTTGTCCCATCGTGATGGCCGTTTGGACGCGGGTGTCGATGCCCTGCCTCTCCAAAAAATCCTGGAGCGCTAAGCAGTTCATCACGGTTCCGAGCATGCCCATGTAATCGGCGCGGGCGCGCTCCATTCCTCGTTGTGAAAGTTCGGCGCCCCTAAAATAGTTTCCGCCACCAATCACGATTGCGACCTGAGCGCCTTCACGAACGGTTTCGGCAATTTGGATTGCCATACCTTGCACGACGTCAGGGTCAACTCCTAGACCCTTGGCACCCCCGAATACCTCGCCGGAGAGTTTTAATAAAACTCTCCGGTAAGGGCGTCGGGACGCAGTCATTCGATTACGCCTGACCGACTCGGTAGCGAGCGAAGATGGTTACGCCCGTGCCTGCCTCGTCAAGAACTTGTTTGACCGTCTTTTTATTGTCTTTTGCAAAAGCTTGATCAAGGAGAGTGACGTCTTTGACGAAGCCTGAGACGCGTCCTTCGACGATCTTGCTGAGAGCTGCCTCGGGTTTGCCTTCGTTGCGCGCAGTCTCTTCCGCGATCAAGCGCTCTGACTCAATTGTCGCAGCAGGAATATCTTCTTTGGCGACGAATTGTGGCGCGAACGCAGCTATGTGTTGAGCCACGTCGTTGCCGATTTTGCCAGCGTCTTTCGTCAATTGAACCAGCACTCCTACCTGAGGTGGTAGATCAGGACTAGTGCGATGGAGATACACCGCCACAGGTGCGCCATCGAGAACGATTATTCGACGGAGTTCGATTTTCTCGCTGAGAATCGCATTGCCTTCGTTTAGGTGGTCTGCGACGGTTTTCCCCGGTGCATAAGCAGAGTTTAGAAAACCTTCGAGATCGCCGATCTTCGAGTCCACCAACGCAGTAAGGATCTCGTCAGCAAGCGCTCGGAATCGCTCGCCCTTTGCGACGAAATCTGTTTCGCAGTTGAGTTCAAGAAGTACGCCGAGGTTGCCATCTGCCTTACCGGCGATTAGACCGTTCTGAGCCGAACGACCTTCTCGTTTGGTAACGCCTTTAAGACCTTTGACGCGGATGATCGCTACTGCCTTATCGAAATCACCCTCGGCTTCTACGAGTGCATTTTTGCAATCAAGCATGCCTGCGGCGGTGAGTTCACGGAGTTTCTTTACATCAGCGGCGGTGTAATTCGCCATAAATCAGATTCCCTCTGCTTGGACTTCAGTGGTTTCAAGAACTTCAGTTGCTGCAGGCGCTTCAGTTGCTGCAGGCGCTTCAACGCTTTCCAATTGGCCACCAAGAAGTTCGGCTTCCCAATCGGCGAGTGGCTCGTCCGCACCTGGTTCAACATTTTCAGTTGCACCTTGCGACTTGCCTGACCGCTGCCTCAAACCTTCGGCCACGGCGTCTGCAATTACGCGAGTCAGAAGAGAAACTGATCGGATAGCATCGTCGTTACCGGGGATCTTGTAGTCAACTTCATCTGGATCACAATTTGTATCCAAGATTGCGACGACTGGAATTCCAAGCTTGTGCGCTTCGGCGACTGCGATAACTTCTTTCTTCGTGTCTACAACCCAGATTGCGCTTGGGATTTTGGTCATATCGCGCATTCCGCTAAGAACCCGTGAAAGCTTCTCGCGCTCACGTCGAAGAATGAGAAGTTCTTTTTTGGTGAGCAATTGGTCGTTCTCTTCTTCAAGTGCTTCGAGTTCTTTGAGACGCTGAATGCGCTTGGAGACGGTGTTGAAGTTGGTGAGCATTCCGCCAAGCCAACGCTCGTTGACATATGGCATTCCAACTCGCGTGGCTTGCGAGGCGATTGGCTCTTGAGCCTGCTTCTTGGTGCCGACGAAAAGCACGGTGCCACCGTGAGCAACGGTCTCTCTGATGAATTCGTATGCCTTGTCGATGTACGTAAGTGATTGTTGAATGTCGATGATGTAGATGCCATTGCGCTCGGTGAAAATAAAGCGCTTCATCTTTGGATTCCAGCGACGAGTTTGATGTCCGAAGTGGACACCGCTGTCTAACAGCTCTCGCATCGTGACGACCGCCATGGTCGAACACTCCTTCCGCGCCCTACGGCGCACTCGGTTAGCGGCGCCACCGGATGGTCGGCGCCCCTGACGCCCCACGAACGAGACCCGCGAGCGGGACCGAGAAGTTCTGCCTGGACAGGCGGGGCGTGCGAAGTCATCGGAGTTACCTCCAACGCTGGGTAAAGGGTACCGGAGCCAAGAGGCTCTCCACACCCCCGGGTTATCCACGAAGCCGCCCCTCAAGCACCCTCATCGGCCAGCGGCCAACCAGGGTGGAACGATGCGTCCAAAACCACTCGCCACCGGGCTGATTTGCGGCCTCCTCAGCGTGATCAGCCTTACTCTCTCCCCAGCCCAGGCAGTCAGCGGGGCCAGCGCAGCGCCGGTCTGGCGATGGCCCACGGCCTCTGGCCCCACGACCCTAATTCGAGGATTCCAGGCCCCGCTTCATCGATTTGGCCCTGGACACCGTGGGATCGATCTTCGACTGGCCCCGGGCGAGCAGATAACCGCTCCAGCGTCGGGGGTAATTTCATTCAGCGGTTCGGTCGCCCGAACCCCAACCCTGGTGATCGATCATGGTGGTGGAATAAGAAGCACTTTTCAACCCGTAACTTCGACGTTAAAAGTGGGAACTGGCGTAAAGCCAGGAGCCGTGATTGGAGTCCTAGCGACAGCACCCGGCCATTGCGCCCCCAACAGTTGTCTTCACTGGGGAGTTCGCAATTCGGATGGCTATTTAGACCCGCTAAGGCTTATCCATTCGACCTTCCCAGTGCTGCTTCCGTTGACGTAGCCAAGGACCGACCCAATAATCATCGAAAGAAAAGAGATTTGATGTCCTTAGCTCGCGCAGCTGTTTTGGTTTCGCCACGTACGTATGAGGTACGAGAGTTCCCGATTCCCACACCAGCATCAGGTTGTCTTCTCGTCAAAAACCTACTCTCGGGAATCTGTGGAACCGACAAACACACATTTGAGGGATATACGACCCAATACTCAGGGACCAGCAATCCTTCCTCGACCCCTTTTCCGATCATCCAGGGCCACGAGAACGTCGGAGAGATTGTGGAAATCGGCAGCGATGTCGTCGACTTTGAAGGTGTCGCGCTAAAAGTGGGAGACCGGGTTGTCGTCGGGCCAAACGTGACTTGTGGTCGTTGCTACGCCTGCACTCAAGGACTTCCATACACGTTGTGTTCCAACATTCGTGACTACGGAAATACGATCAGCGCAAAGGAGGCCCCTCATCTCTTTGGAGGTTGGGCCGAATATATGTACGTGCTCCCGCACAGTTATATCTTCCGAGTTCCCGACGAACTACCTTCAGAAATTGCAGTGTTAGCAGAGTTGTTCGCCGTGACCATCGGACTTGATCGAGCGCAAAGTCTTGGTTCCTTTCCATCCGGTGGATTTCGGTTTGGAAATAGCGTTCTCGTTTATGGTGCCGGGCCGCTCGGACTCTGCCACATTGCGAAAGCGCGGATGCTTGGTGCAGATAAAATAATCGCGATCGATTTATCACCAACTCGGCTCGCATTCGCATCCCGAATGGGTGCTGACTTCACACTTAAGGCGCAGAATTTCTCCGGGTCTGAACTTGTCGCTCAAGTACGCGAACTCACGAACGGTCTCGGGGCTGATGTCGTTGTTGAATGCGTCGGGCGTCCCGAAGTCATCCCAGCTGCAATAGACATGCTTCGAGTGGGCGGGACATTCATCGAGGTGGGCAACTTCAGCGATTTGGGCGAGGTATCGATCCACCCGAATCGTCACTTGTGTAGCAAGGGCATCACTCTTTTGGGAATTCCTGGGCAAGAGCCAGGCGGCTATGCACCTGGCCTGCGCGCGATGCTGCGATACCGAAAACAAATGCCTTTCGATGAATTTGTGTCCGATCGCTACGGATTAGGGTCCGCCGAGGAAGCAGTTCTTCGCTCCATCAACCCCGAATCGCTGAAGGTAGTCATCGATCCCTGGCTTTAGCCCTAGGCGCGTGGGTGTGCTTGCTTGAATGCTTCTCGGAGGCGATCAATTGATACGTGTGTATAAATCTGCGTAGTAGTAAGTGATACGTGCCCAAGAATTTCCTGCACCACTCGAATATCCGCGCCGCCTTCAAGCAAGTGAGTGGCGGCGGTATGTCGGAGCCCATGTGGACCAACATCCGGTGCACTTGGTACTGCCTGCAAGGCTCGATGCACCATGGTCCGCACGGTCCGCGGATCGATCCGTCTTCCTCGTTCGCCTAAAAAGAGTGCGGCACCCGATTCTTTTGTGCTCAATTCACCGCGCCTTGATTCCCAGGATTCAATCGCGACGACTGCAGGACGCCCAATGGGAACCGTGCGTTCCTTTCTACCTTTTCCGAACACGCGAATTGCATTACGCGAACGATCAAGTGAATCGAGATCGAGGCCGGTAAGTTCTGAGACTCGAATCCCAGTTGCGTAAAGAGTTTCAAGCATTGCCCGATCACGAATCGCGAGAGCAGTATCCGTTTCATTTGCAGCCGCGTCCAAGGATTCCAGAACTTCATTTATTTCAGCTTGGTTCAAGACTTCGGGCAACGTGCGATGCGCTTTGGGTGAAGCCAAGAGCTCTGAAGCATCTTGGTCCAGGTATCCCCGACGATGGCCCCATGCGGTAAACATCCGTGCTGAGGTGGCCCGCCGCGCAAGTGAGCTTCTGGCAGATCCTTGCGTTTGTAATCGAGCTAACCACGAGCGAAGAATTGCCAGAGTTAAATCGCGGGGGTCCGCGTGTTTGCTTCGGCCAGCATGATCGGCAAGCGATTCGAGATCGCCCTTATAAGCCCGCACCGAGTGGGGTGAAAGATTCTGTTCGTCGCGCAGGTGAATGACAAACCTATCGATAAGTACTTGGTACGCCTCTGACACCTCCACGCACACACGTTCGCGTGCGCATCCCCAAAGGTCAAGCAGGCGCGTCCGCTATGCGGCTTTTCCTTTTTTGGTCAACAACCAGCCAGCACCTTCACGTTCAATAAATCCGGTCGTCGCAAGCAGCCCCAAGAGGGCAAGAATTCGATTAGGTGGAAGATCGCTTAGGTGCGCTAATTTCTCAACCGAAATTGCGGCTCGTGAGGGAAAGTGATCAAGAAGTGAGCCCTCTTGCTCGGAAAGGCAATCACGCGCGCTGAACAACGTTCCATCCTTCGGGTTTTGAATCTCAAGAGGGCCTATATGGAGTAAAACATCCTCAAGATCGGTCACGAGTTCAGCTTTATGTTCCATGATCAATCGGTGACAGCCAGCGCTGGTCGGCGACGACACTGGCCCCGGTATGGCCATGACTGGTCGGTTAAGCAAGAGCGCGTCGCCAGCGGTCCTTAAGGAGCCGCTTCGCAATGCGGCTTCAACTACCAACGTGCCCCGAGTAAGAGCCGCGATCACGCGATTCCGCACCAGGAAACGACCCCGCGTGGGTGTCACTCCAGGCAACACTTCAGAGACGAGAACACCATTGGCCTCAATGGCCTCGAATAGGCGTTCGTGTCCGCTCGGATAGCGTTGGTCGACGCCTGAAGCTAGAACCGCAGCGGTTTGCGCCCGACTTGCTAATGCACCTCGGTGAGCTGCAGCATCAATCCCGTATGCGGCGCCGCTGATCACGTTCCAACCACGTTCGCCAAGTTGTAAGGCAAGTTCGGCGGCCAACCTCGAACCGTAATTGCTTGCCGCTCTTGCGCCGACGATTGCGATTGAAGAGAGCGCCAGCCCACGAAGATCAGCTGCACCGCGAAGACAGAGAGCGATGGGCGGGGCTTCGAGGTCGTTCAATTGAGTAGGCCATTCGGCATCGCCAGGAATAATTAATCGCGCATTTGCATCGGCAATCAATCTTTCTAGATCATCGACATTGGCCTGGTGAATCTTGCGCGTGGCCGATGGTGATTGCGGCAAATAATTACCTGACTGGAGTCGAGCCAATACTTCTGGCGCAGTCCGTAGGGCAATCTCACGACTCCAAAACGCGCTACCACCTTCAAATGCAAACATGAATTGCAAGCGAGCTCGTCGATCTTCATCGTGATTCACGCCGCACCGACTAACCGTTGGGCACCAGTGCGAAGCGCGTAAGCCTGGGCAACATCGTCGATAGTGGGTCGCTGGTGTCCTTCTAGATCGGCCACACTCCACGCCAATCGAAGAACTTTATGTAGACCACGTGCTGTGAGGCGATGGTCATCAAGAGCGCGATGCACCAAAGACATGC
Source organism: Actinomycetes bacterium (assembly GCA_025355805.1). Taxonomy (GTDB): domain Bacteria; phylum Actinomycetota; class Actinomycetes; order Nanopelagicales; family Nanopelagicaceae; genus JANXYY01. The sequence continues at coordinate 7,425 of JANXYY010000131.1, read as the reverse complement.
CACTTGAATCTGCAGCGAACTCGGACCGGAGCGCGTTGGCGCTAATTTGTGAATTAGTACGCCATCCGCCTTTTTCGAGACGACGATATGAACGCGCTCGCGCAGCCATCACGCGATCGCGAACTGCGGAACTGGCTTCGCCAGCAAGATTTCCCATCAAATCCATCCGGCTCACTGGTTCGACATAAACCTGTAAATCAACGCGATCCAGAAGTGGTCCAGACAGCCGTGACAAATACCGGCGCACCATTAGCGACGTGCAAGTGCAGGAGCGCCCGTCGCCTGCGAATCTTCCACATGGACAGGGATTGGCGGCCAAGATGAGTAAGAAACGCGCCGGATATCGCGCCGTTCCTGCAGTGCGAGCGACCGACACAAACCCTGATTCAAGTGGTTGGCGAAGCGCGTCGAGGATACCGCGAGTGAATTCGGGTGCCTCGTCCATGAACAGAACGCCTCGATGGGCCAGCGATACGGCTCCTGGGCGCGGATGTGCTGAACCGCCACCCACAATTGCCGAACGCGATGCAGTGTGGTGAGGGGCAACAAATGGCGGAGTAAGAAGAAGGGGCGCGTGCTCTGAGAGAAGTCCCGCAATTGAATGGATCGCACTTACTTCGATCGCACATTCACGATCCAGGATTGGCATGATCGATGGCATTCTTTCGGCGATCATTGTTTTGCCCGAGCCAGGAGTACCAACCATAAATAAGTGATGCTCCCCTACGGCAGCAATCTCTGCCGCCCGCTTTGCTTCGTGTTGACCCACCACATCCGATAAATCAAGTGTTGGTACCACCGCCGGAATCAATTCTTCTTGGACTGGAAGTTGATCAGGTGGTTCAACGCCACGAAACCAAGAAATGAGTTCGCCGAGCGAGCGAAAGCCAACTACCTCCACGTCAGGAACCAAACGTGCTTCAGCAACATTCGCGATTGGCACGATGATTCGACGAATACCTGCTCGTGCGGCCGCGAGTACGGCAGGCAGAACCCCGCGCACTTCTTTCATCCGGCCATCCAGGGCCAGTTCCCCCATCATCATCATCGAACCCAAATCTTTAGCCGGCATCTTGGCATCCGCGGCGAGAATCGCGACCGCGACCGCAACGTCGTAACTAGATCCACGTTTGGGAAGACTCGCCGGCGATAGCGCGACCGTAATTCGACGCGAAGGCCACGACTCCCCCGAATTCAAGATGGCGGCGCGCACTCGATCGCGTGATTCGCCAAGTGCGGCATCCGGTAGGCCAAGCAAATAAAAAGCGGGCAAGCCATCAGCAAGATCTGCCTCCACATCAACAACGCTGCCCTCGATTCCCAATAAGGCAATTGAATGAGTTATCGCTAGCGTCATTAGGCGACGGCTTTTCGATAGTCAAGAGTAATTTTTCCGGTTCGATCGACAATTACCGCTGCGGCATCGATTCGAATTCCGTCGGAATGGATCGGGTGGCTATCACGCCACGTTCGGGCTAGCTGTTGGAGTCGACGCACCTTCACTTTGTCAATCGCTTCGAGTGGGTGGCCATGGCCTAACCCAATCCTGGTCTTTACCTCGACGATCACGAGGGTGGCATCGCTAAGGGCCACGATGTCTATCTCGCCAGCGGCACAACGCCAATTCCGATCCAGAACGTGTAGTCCTTTGCGGTTTAGGTATCGCGCAACAACTTCTTCCCCGACCCGACCCAATGCATTTGCCGATGGTGTCGCCATATTCGATCCTCGTCTCTAGAGGTTTCGAATATGTCCGTAGGTGAGCGCGGCGACTATGCCGAGAAATTTAAGCTGTGAATAGTCGAGCTATGAGCCCAGTAAGGCGGCGATATTTGAGAATGATTTACGATGCACCGTCGAGGGTCGATGTGCTTTGAGGGCAGATTCGTGAGCCCGGGTTATATATCCCTTGTGCTGAGCGAAACCATATTCTGGGAACTGGCCATCCAAGGAAACCATGATCCGATCTCGGGTGACCTTGGCGATGATCGAGGCCGCGGCGATCGCTGCGCTTACCTGGTCCCCCTTCCAAACCGCCAACCCCGGGATGCCGACACCTGCGATCGCGAAACCGTCGGTAAGAACGTATTGCGGAGCGGGATTTAAAGCCAGGAGCGCCCGTCGCATGCCCGCGATATTTGCTGCATGCACACCATCGCTATCTATCTCTTCGACGCTGACGCAAACAATTGTGACTGCCAGTGCGAATTGATTGATCTGATCGAAAAGAAAATCACGCTTTCCTGGCGTCAACAATTTTGAATCGGCAATCCCAAGCAGTTGCTCGGGAAGTTGGAGTGACGGTGGAGGCAAAATCACTGAGGCGATTACGAGTGGACCAGCGCAGGCGCCGCGGCCCGCTTCATCGGCGCCAGCCACTGGCCAAATACCTGATCGTTCGAGCGCGTCTTCATGCTTGCGCATATCAACCGGCGGAATTGCCATGTGCCTTACTTAACTACTGGAACCTTAACTAGCCCGGGAGGTCGAGGGAGTGTCTTCATGTGATTAAAGGGCCACACAACGGCAACCGCACGCCCGACGATCCGACTAACCGGCACCATCCCTTTACGAGGATCGTCTTGGTGGTAGCGTGAGTCTTCGCTAGCGCCTCGATGATCACCCATCACCCAAATGCTCGCCCTGGGGACGCGTATATCAAATTTCATATCGCTCGGCGTGTTTCCTGCGGCAACATATGGCTCGATGATGCTCTGCCCGTTTATCACGAGGTGACCCTTTGGGTCGCAGCAGACAATGTGATCACCGGAAACTCCGATGACGCGCTTGATCAACGCCTGGTCTGCTGGGTCGGGTAGCAAGCCAACCGAGACTAAGCCTTTTTTAATCATTGTGGTCGCGCCATTTGGCGATGACGTTGGAGCAGGTGGAAGCCAACCACCTGGATCTACGAAAACGACTACATCTCCCCGACCAATGTGACCTACGTAGTTGCCCAACTTATTTACGATCACGCGATCATTAATTTGTAACGTGTTCTCCATGGAACCAGAGGGAATATAAAAGGCTTGAAATATAAATGCTTTCACGATTATTGAGGCAATGACAGCGGTAATTAGCAGGAGTGGCAACTCGCGCAGCAGTGAACCCTTTTTAGGGACCCTCATCGAATTTGACGATTATTCAGCAGGAGTTTCGCTGATGGCATCAGGTGCCTCAACGATTGGCGTCGCAGTGGCCTTCTTTGCGACACCGAACTCGCCACGCTTCTCGCGAATCTTGGCAGCCTTGCCGCGCAGATCGCGTAGGTAATAAAGCTTTGCGCGACGCACATCTCCACGTCGAACCAATTCATACTTTTCGATGATGGGCGTGTGAACTGGAAAAGTCCGCTCAACTCCGACGCCATATGACACCTTGCGAACGGTAAAGGTCTCGCGAGCGCCACCGCCGGAACGACGGATTACAACACCCTGAAAGACCTGGACTCGGCTCTTGTTGCCTTCGATAACGCGAACATGCACTTTGAGTTCGTCGCCAGCCCGGAAAGTGGGAACATCCGTACGGAGCGAGGCGGCGTCAACCGCGTCCAATATGTGCATGATCGTCTTCCTTTGTTCAAATCTCTGCGGATAGCGCGCGGGACACCCCGTCGACGCCTGCGTAGTCTGCCATATCTACTCCCCCGGACGTTAACCGACCTGAGGCAACTCGCCGCTCGAGGTGAGGGGACTCGCCGCTCGAGGTGAGGGGACTCGCCGCTCACCATGAGGGGACTCGCCGCTCACCAAATTGACCCTAGAGGAGGTCCGGGCGGCGCTGCTCGGTGATCAATCTGGACTGTTCGGCGCGCCAGGTCGCGATCCTGGCGTGGTTGCCGCTCACCAGCACTTCAGGAACGGCCAGCGCTCGCCAGAGCGGGGGTTTCGTGTAGACCGGGTACTCCAAGAGCCCGTCGAGACCATGCGACTCCTCAACCAGCGATTGTGGGTTCCCGACCACCCCAGGGATGAGCCGTGCCAGCGATTCGATCATCGCCAGCACCGCCACTTCGCCGCCATTGAGCACATAGTCACCTAGTGATATCTCGAGCACCTCAGCAACATCTTTGCGCCCTCGGTAATGCTCAACCACTCTCGCGTCGATTCCCTCGTAGCGGCCGCAGGCAAAGATCAAGTTCGGTGTTTGGGCTAGGGATTCGGCTCGCGATTGAGTGAAAAGTTCTCCAGCCGGAGTAGGAATCACCAACGTGGGTTTGGCATTTGATTGAGCGATTATTTCATCCAATGCCTCGGCCCACGGTTCTGCTTTCATCACCATTCCCGCACCTCCCCCATATGGCGAATCATCGACGGTTCGATGCACGTCGTGGGTGTAATCGCGCAAATCATGGACTGCGACATCTAGAAGTGATTTGTCTTGGGCTTTACCTATCAGCGAGAGCGTAAGCGGAGCAAAATAGTCGGGAAAGATGGTTACAACATCGATTCTCATTCCGAATCGCTCCCATCGTCCGTCTCCGTTTGCACGTCATTAATCAAGCCAAGTGGCGGCGAAATTACAATTTGTTTGGCCTTGATATCTACCGTCGGGACGAATTGGCGGATGAACGGAATCAACACTTCGCGTTCGTGATATGAAATCGCCAGTAAGTCCTGGGCCGGTAAATGAATCACGTCGGTGACTTCGCCGATGCGGGTGCCATCGACGAGTGTGACCGCAGCCCCGATGAGTTGAAAGTCGTAATACTCGTCTTCAGGGCTCTCTGCATCGGGATCTACTTCAGCCAACAACAGGGTGTTTCGTACATGTTCGGCTTTGTTTCGATCATCAATGCCCTCGAACGCTATGAGCATTCGACCAGAGTGATTCTTGGCGTGTATAACTTTTAGTGGGCCAGCGGATTCCGGATCGGTGACAAGCACCGATCCGTCCGCGAACCGAATCTCCGGCTGGTCTGTTCTTACCTCAATCGTCACCTCGCCGCGCAAACCATGTGCCCGGCCAATGCGACCTACTACGAGGAGCACTCGCTAATCGCGGGTGTCGTCGATCAGATCGACGCGCACACTTCGACCGCCGAGCGCACTCACCACGGTGCGTAGCGCTTTAGCGGTACGACCGTTACGGCCGATGACCTTGCCGAGATCTTCCTGGTTAACGTGCACTTCTAAGGTGCGACCCCGTTTGCCAACTCGATCTTTCACCGACACATCATCTGGATGTTCGACGATTCCCTTGACTAAGTGTTCAAGCGCATCTTCAAGCATTTACGCCTCTGGCTGTTCGGCGGCGATCTCTTCTGCGGTTTCCATTGGCGCCACTGGCTCGGCTGGTGCCTCAACAACAGGCTCGGCTGGTGCCTCAACAACAGGCTCGGCTGGTGCCTCAACAACAGGCTCGGCTGGTGCCTCAACAACAGGCTCGGCTGCCTTCGCGAGTTTCTCGAGCGCCTTCTTCTTTGCGGTGGTCGCGCCATCTTTCGGCTCGTCCATCGCATCTTTTACGGCTGCTTCAAAGAATGCGCGCTTATCTGCCTTCGGTGGTGCAACTCGCAGGGTGCCCTCGGCACCAGGAAGACCTTTGAATTTCTGCCAGTCGCCGGTGATCTTAAGCAATGCCATCACTGACTCGGTTGGCAGTGCGCCAACGCCGAGCCAGTACTGTGCGCGCTCAGAATCGATGGAGATGATTGAGGGGTCAGCAGTTGGCTGATACTTGCCAATCTCTTCGATCGCACGACCATTGCGTGCGGTGCGAGAGTCAGCGATTACAACACGGTAGTAAGGCGCGCGGATCTTGCCGAAGCGCATTAACTTAATCTTTACGGCCACTTTAAGGCTGTTCTCCTGATCTGGTTTTCGGCGTTGACCAATTGCTGCGTGGGGGTGCAGCGCTTAGGACGCCAGATGGACTCGTTCGGGTCTGGGAGAGAGGGCCCAGATCAACGGTTCGCGCCGTATTCTGCCATCTAAGTGGTCAGGGAGTGAAACCGGCCGCCTCGGCTGCCCGTTTTGCCGGGTTCCCAGAACGCGATTTCTTTGCTGAAGCCGCCTTTGGTCGGTTGCCGCCCTTGCCAAATCCAGGTCCCATTTGACTCATACCCGGCCCCATCCCTGGCAAGTTTGGCATCCCGGGAATCGAGGGGGTCTTTCCCTGCTGGATCTGGCGCATCATTTTCTGCGCCTTTGAGAAGCGATCGACCAGGGAGTTGATCTCGCTGACCTTGGTTCCTGAACCGCGTGCAATTCGCGCCCTGCGGGAGCCGTTGAGAATCTTGGGTTCGCGCCGCTCTTGCGGTGTCATCGATTGAACGATCGCTTCCGTTCGCGTCAATTCTTTCTCATCAATATTGGCAATCTGCGTTTTCATATTTGCTGCTCCGGGCAACATGCCCATCAACTTTGTGATTGAGCCCATCGATTTCAAAGATTGCATTTGAGTCAAGAAGTCATTGAGGTCAAAATCCACGCCTGAATTGAACTTTTCTTCCATCGCGGAAATCTGGTCTTGACCCATCGCTTTTTGAGCTTGTTCGGCCAGTGTGGCGATATCGCCCATCCCAAGAATGCGCTGAGCCATCCGTTCGGGATGGAAAGCATCAAACTCAGTTAACTTCTCACCACTCGAAGCGAAAAATATTGGGCGACCAAGCACAGACGCGATCGAGAGAGCCGCACCGCCTCGTGCATCGCCATCGAGTTTGGTGAGCACTACTCCGTCGAAGCCAACACCTTCCGCGAAGGCAGCTGCGGTGGTTACTGCATCCTGACCAACCATTGCATCGACGACGTAGAGAATTTCATCAGGCGAGGTGGCGTTGCGAATGGCGATCGCTTGCTTCATCAACTCGGAATCGATACCTAGGCGACCGGCGGTATCAATGATCACTACATCGTGAACTTTTCGTTTTGCTTCTTCAACGCCGGCTCGAGCCACTTTTACGGGATCGCCAACACCATTTCCGGCTTCAGGAGCAAAGACTGCAACGCCTGCGCGCTCACCTACGATTTGCAACTGAGAAACTGCATTAGGTCGCTGCAAATCACAAGCGACCAGAAGCGGCGTGTGCCCCTGGGCCTTAAGCCAATACGCCAATTTTCCAGCCAAAGTGGTCTTACCAGAGCCTTGCAAGCCAGCGAGCAGGATGACTGTCGGCGGATTCTTTGCGAAACGAATGCGTCTAGTCGCACCACCAAGAATCTTTACTAATTCATCGTTGACAATCGTGATGACTTGTTGCGCTGGATTAAGCGCTTTACTAAGTTCAGCACCCAACGCTCGATCTTTGACGGCAGCCACGAGCGAACGCACAACGGGTAAGGCAACGTCGGCCTCTAAAAGGGCGATCCGAATTTCTAGGCAAGTTTCATCGATATCGGCCTCGCTGAGCCGCCCTTTGCCGCGGAGCGAGGCGAAGGTTACCGAGAGTCGTTCGGTCAGCGCATCAAACACAGGTGAAGA
>JANXYY010000119.1 GCA_025355805.1 Actinomycetes bacterium | reverse complement strand
GTCATTTAGATTCTCGTAAAAAAGTGATCGTGGAAAATTTGGGTACACCACTTGTGATATCTCATACGTGGGTTCGATATCGAGTTCAAGAGTGGACACTATGCCTAAGAGCCCAAGTCCAACGACTGCGGCATTGAAAGTGTCGTCTAGGTCTTCTCGAGTGAGTCGCCGAATGTCGCCATCGGCAAGCACCAGATCAAGGGCGCGAACTTCGGTACTCAGTGAACCATTCTTTACGCCAGAACCATGCGTCCCCGTAGCGATTGCGCCGGCGATAGAAATATGCGGCAAGGACGCCAAGTTGTGGAGAGCAAAACTCTTGGCGTGGAGCGATTGTGCAAGATCGCCGTACCTGAGACCCCCGGATACGCGCACCACTGAGCGAGCGCTATCGACCTCAATTACTTGTGGCAATTCCCTTAGGAGTATGCCAACGCCAGTGGTATCGGCGATTGAATTGAACGAGTGAGCGGTGCCTCGAGCGCGTACGGACGAATTGTTCGCAACGATTCTTTGCAACTCGTCAATGCTCGTGGGCGTGAACGTCTGGGCATCATGAAAACTAATATTGCCCGCCCAATTACGCATACTCATCTCCTAATCACGAAACTCGCTCATGTGCATTGGCCAGGATAGGTGAAATTTGAGTTACTGGTAGTAGCGTCCTTAACAAGCGATTTTCCAAAGGCCGCGAGGTCCACGCGAACGCTGACAAGATGAAACTTTGGAGTTTCCTAACCTGGCTCGTCGTCGGTGCTGCACTGGTAGGCCTGTTCATATTATTGAAGTGGGGCGGAGACCGTCGCAGCAGCGTCGGACTCATCTCTGGCCTTGGATTGCCACTTCTGTATGTCGCCTTTCTCAACCGTGACGGTCCCGGGACAATCTGCAGTTCGTATGGAAATGGTGGACAGCGGTGCATGGACGAGTGGAGCCCGTGGCCGTGGTTCCTAATTGGATCGGCGCTCCTGGCCACGGGTATTGCACTCTTCGTTCGACTGAAGAGAGCGTTAGGCTAAAAGTATGCGTATGAATTCGGCACGGCCAAAGATTTTGGTGTTCGCGAGCGTTATTGCGAGCCTCACGCTGGGTGCATGCACATCAAACGGCGGTTTTGGTCCAGGAATGATGGGCTCGGATTCGGTGTACCACTCGTCAAAGTTGAACTGCACGCCACCGCTCAACCTGCCAGGTCGCACCATCAATGTGGCGTTAGGCGATATGGGAATGACCCAGATGATGGGTGGGACTGCTCCACTCGGAGGCCGAATGAGACTCTTGGCTGTCCCGGCCACCGTGACTGGCGGACAAGTGAGCTTGATAGCAACCAACATGGGCTGGCGCACTCACGAGGTAGTGATCTTGCCGCTGGCGGACGGTCAGTCCGCAGGTCAACGCGTCCCAGGATCAAATGGCAAAGTCGATGAGGCCGGGAGTTTGGGCGAGGCTTCTAAGAGTTGTGGCGCGGGCGCGGGCGAAGGTGTGACCTCGGGTTCCGTGACTTGGGTGAGCGTTACTTTAAATCCCGGACGATACGAATTCATCTGCAATCTAAAAAACCATTATGCGAACGGAATGCATCAGGAAGTCGTGATCACTTCCTAATCTTGAAAACGTGTTGAGATTCGTTTTCAAGATTATCGTCAGGTTCAGGAGACAGATTTTGATGCAATTTTTTCCGATAGTGCACTCAATGCCTCTAACCGAGACATCCAATCTTCCACTGATTCACGGTTCGTCGGGTCAGACTCTGGAATTTGTATATGGCTTTATGCCAAATTGGTAAATCGGCCAGCGTCATGATTTATCAAAATATGTCTGGACCGAAATCAAAGCAACCGACCGTGTGCCCCCTTCCTCGAAGCTTTTGGGATGGGCATGGAGGAGTTCGAACTGCCTCTCACAGGGACGTCCACTAGGGTCGTCGAATGAGTTTCGACGGGGGTACGAGATCGGAGGCCCCCGAGCATCGATTCCGCGGTGATATCGAAGGTATGCGCGGAATTGCAGTGCTCCTGGTGGTTTTCTTCCATGCCTCGATCCGCGGGTTCTCGGGCGGGTTCGTCGGGGTTGATGTCTTCTTCGTGCTCTCTGGCTTTCTGATCACCGGACTGCTCATCCGCGAGATCGAATCAACGGGAACTATTTCCCTATCGAACTTTTACGCCCGACGAGCACGCCGTCTCCTGCCCGCCGCCGGGCTTGTACTGGCCGTCACAATGGTTGCCTCAATCATCTTGCTGCCACCTCTGTTGATTCCCAACATCGCCGCCGACGTCGCTGCAGCTGCCCTGTATGTGTCGAACATGCGCTTCGCGTTCCAAGCCACTGATTATTTTGCGGCCGCAAGTTCGCCGTCACCTATTCTCCATTTTTGGTCACTCGGCGTAGAAGAACAGTTTTATGTCTTCTGGCCAGCCATCGTCTTACTTATTGCGCGCGGCGCAAAAAAGCCTACGAGGCGAATTGGTATCGCGGTGGTTACGTTGGCTCTTGCTTCGTTCGCTTCCGCAGTCGTGCTTCTAACGGTCTCCCGACCATGGGCTTTCTTCTCGCTGCCAACTCGAGCCTGGGAACTCGCACTCGGTGGGATTCTCGCGGTCGCAGGTAAAAATCTTGGGCGCATGAACAAACACTTCGCATCATTTCTTACCTGGCTTGGCTTGGCACTCGTGGTGCTTTCCGGCGTCCTGTTAAATGAGAAGGCGGCATTTCCTGGAGTCCCGGCCTTGGCGCCAACTATCGGCGTGGCACTTGTAATCATCGGTGGAAGTCGTAAATCTTTAAGCGCCCCTTCGCGTATTCTGGGCACAGCCCTGCCACGATTTTTCGGACGGATAAGTTACTCACTTTATCTTTGGCATTGGCCGATCTTGGTTTTGCCTTTGGCTGTGAGTATTACGCCACTGCCGCTGACCGAACGAATTGGCTTAGTTGTCTTCACCATTGCGCTCGCGACCGTAACCCAAAAGTGGGTTGAGGACCCTCTGCGTCATGGGCGGCTGGTTGGCACAAAACCGCGTCGAAATCTTGTTACCGCTGGCGCCCTTGCCATAATAATTGCCGCAGTTTCACTCGGAGTCGGAGCTTACGCAACCTCTGGCTTGCAAGGAGCAAATAAAACAAATGCGAAAGCCACCGCTGAAAGTTTGAAAAATCTCGACTCAGTCCTTAACGCCGATCGACCGGTGGCAACCGCAACAAGCACCGGTACCCCACAGCCGTTCGTTCGCCCCGGATCGCCAGATGGCCCCGTGCCCAAGGACCTTCAGCCGGGCCTGGGTTGGGCTAAAACCGATCGAGCACTTCCATATCTTGATCGCTGCCACACCCAACAAGATTTGCCGGCTTCAAATGCATCGTGCCTCTATGCAAATGTTGGGGCGGCCACGACGATTGTTCTCTTCGGCGACAGTCATGCGCTTTCTTGGTTTCCAGCGGTCAATCGCGCGGCCAAAGCGATGGGACTGCGACTATTGTCTCTAACCATGTCGGCCTGCTCTCCAGCAGACATCCCGGCCTGGAATCCGACCTATGACCGAGTGATGAGGAATTGCACGTACTGGCGCACGGATTCGATTAAACGAATCATTGGGATCTATCCAGATATTGTTCTTGTTGCCGGCACTCGAGGCTTTGCCACCGTAGATAAAAAAGGCAATGTACTTTCCGGTGCTGCTCGATTCACTGCATGGCATGATGGAATGATTCGAACCTTGAATCGATTGAAAGCGGGCGCCAGCCACGTAATTCTCATAGCGGATACGCCGGCGGCAGGTGTGGATCCCCCGGTCTGTCTCTCGGCGCATCCGAAGAGCATCCTCGCCTGCAGCACTCCAGTTGAGAACGCAATTCAAGACGATTGGCAGCGTGAAGAACGTGGCGTTGCCGACGAAGAGAAAATTCCAATGATTGACGCATCATTGTGGGTTTGCCCAACCAGCCCTTGCCCAGTGGTAATTGGCAATTTGTTGATCTATTCCGACGCTGGGCATCTAACGGCGACCTTCTCAGCAGCACTTTCTCATCGAATGAAATCGGCGATCTCGGCGATCGTGCCTGAGCCAGTTCCTTCCCCGATCCCAACAAAGTGAAGCAGTGGTAACCGACGGTCAGAATTGATCCATAATGGA
>JANXYY010000085.1 GCA_025355805.1 Actinomycetes bacterium | reverse complement strand
CGGCCTGAACCCGCAACGCTCCAACGAGCTTCCACTTTGTTCCTGCCTTCACAAGGGTCATAGGCTGTGCGCCGTGTCCAAGGGGATCCCGATCGCGACGATTGCGCGACTGCCCGTCTACCTGCACGGCTTACGACTGCTGACCGATCGCGGGGTGAGCGTGGTCTCCTCCGAAGAGTTAGCCAATTTGACCGCAGTGCGATCCACGAAGTTGCGCAAAGACCTTTCCTATCTTGGCTCTTATGGTGTGCGTGGAGTTGGGTACGACGTCAGTTACCTTACGCATCAGATTTCTCGGGCCATGGGCCTCACCCAAAACTGGGCGGTCGTTCTGATTGGAATTGGGAATCTCGGACAGGCGCTCGCGGGATATGGCGGCTTTTCATCGCGTGGCTTTCAGATTAAAGCTCTGCTAGATGCCGATCCCAAGAAAATTGGATCGATCGTCGGTGGTCAAAGTGTTCTTCATATAGATCAGCTCGAACGAGTGTTTAGCGAGAACGCCAATTCGATCGCCGTGTTAGCCGTTCCCGAAAGTGCTGCGCAAGGCATTTGTGATCGAGTAGTTGGTGCGGGAGTCACGAGCATTTTGAATTTTGCTCCGATGGTTTTACAAGTTCCGTCGTCGGTTGAATTGCGAAAGGTCGACCTTTCGATCGAACTTCAGATACTCGCTTTTTACGAGCAACGCAAACTTGCGAATTCATCGGCATTGTTGAACTCCGTATGACCACCACTGTTCATTTTCTACGACACGGTGAAGTCAATAATCCAGACGGAATCCTTTACGGGCGAATTCCCGGCTATTCACTCTCAGGACTTGGAGTGGCGATGGCGGAGCGGGTGGCTCAATGGGCGGCTAATCGAGATATCAAAGCCGTTCATGCCTCACCATTAACTAGAGCACAAGAGACGGCTGCACCGATTGCCGCGCAACTCGGATTAACGATCACAACGGATGAAAGGTTGATCGAAGCCTCCAATGTCTTCGAGGGAAAACGTTTTAGTGTTGGCGATGGCGTGCTTTGGCGTCCATCCGCATGGCGACACCTCTGGAATCCATTCCTACCGTCGTGGGGGGAGCCTTATAGCGAGCAAGTTGAACGCATGTTGCAAGCCGGCCATGCGGCTCGCCGAGCAGCAGCAGGCCATGAAGCAATTTGTGTCTCGCATCAATTACCAATTTGGATCTTGCGTAGCTCGCTTGAAGGACGCCGATTTCTACACGACCCCAGGCGTAGAGAATGCACATTGGCCTCACTAACCTCGATCGTTTTTAACGAAGATGGCCAAGTTACTGACATCAATTATTCAGAACCTGCTCGAGATCTGCTACCGAAGAGATGAGACCAGCAAATTGGTGGCGCATCGTCGCTCTTGGCGCGGTCTTGCTCCTCACAGCATGCGGTGGCGGGGTTTCTACACCCGGTGGTGAGCAATCATTTGTCTCGGGAAATGGCATCGTAACGTTTATCGCCGCGGCGAAGCGGGTAACGGCACCTCAGGTGATCGGTATTGATCTGAGCGGGAAGCCGTTTAGAAAAGCGACTGGTGGAATCTTGGTTGTAAACGTTTGGGCATCATGGTGTGCGCCGTGTCGAGCCGAAGCGCCAACTTTAGAGCAGCTATCTAAGAGTTACGCCGCTTCTGGCGTGCAATTCGTGGGCCTACTCACCCGGGATAACGATGATGCCGCTCGCGCATTTTTGCGCCGTTTTGCAATCACGTATCCGACCCTGCACGACGATAAGTTGATAGCGGCGTTTAGTTCGTCCCTCTCGGCAAATGCGATCCCAACAACATTGGTTATCGATCGTAAGAACCGAGTGGCCGCCCGGTTATCGGGGCAAATAACCGTTGCATCACTTAGTGACATGATTGACCGCGTAATTGGCGAGGTTGGATGAGTGCGAATTTTGCCAATTCCATTCTGAGTGGCTCACTATTTCTGGCGATTCCAATTGCAGCACTCGCCGGTTTTGTTTCCTTTGCATCGCCCTGCTGTCTGCCATTATTGCCGGGCTTTCTTTCCTACTCCGCTGGTCTTTCGGGGACTGGTGAGTTTGGCAAACGCCGCCTCCGAGTTTTTACTGGATCGGTCCTATTCGTTCTCGGCTTCACCAGTGTGTTCGTTGCATTTGGAACTCTTTTTGGTGGGCTTGGCCGCGCGCTCTCCGATCATCAAGCGGTGATCTCTCGCGTTCTCGGAGTGGTGACGATCGTGCTTGGATTGATGTTCCTGGGCGTGATCACCCAGGTTCGCCAGTGGCGACCAAAAATGATTACAACGTGGGGTTTGGCCGGCGCACCACTACTTGGTTTCCTATTCGGTCTTGGCTGGACGCCTTGTATTGGGCCGACGTTAGCAGCGGTATTGACTCTGTCATTCGATCAAGCCAGTCAGGCACGGGGGGCTCTACTCGCGGGTGCTTACAGCCTCGGGCTTGGGATACCTTTCATGCTCGCTGGACTGGCATTGGATCGCCTGAGCGGTGCAGTCGCGTTTATGAATCGTCATCAGAAAACGATCACCCGAATCGGCGGTGCAATGCTGATCCTGATCGGCATTCTGCAGGTAACCGGTTCATGGGCACATTTAATCGCTTGGATGCGTCATTTCATCGTCGGCTTCACTCCGGCTATTTGATGGCTACCTGATGGATATTTGATGATAGAAACCAGCATCCCTCCAATTGGCGCAAGCGGATTATTCCGTTGGAGTTGGCGCCAACTTACGAGTATGCGCACCGCACTGATCTTGTTGATGCTCCTGGCGATTGCGGCAATTCCTGGTTCGCTAGTCCCCCAACGAACGCAGAATCCATTTCGAGTGCAGGCGTTTTTTGCAGCGCATCGTCAACTCGCTTTGGTTCTGGATAAATTACGTCTCTTTGATGTGTTCGGCTCGCCTTGGTTCTCCTCCATCTATCTTCTCCTTTTCATCTCGCTCGTCGGGTGTGTGCTGCCTCGATCTTTTTCGCATGGAAAGGCGATGCGCGCCAGACCCCCGGCGACGCCAAGCAATCTATCCAGACTTGAGCACCACACCAGTTGGGTGATCGAAACCAATCGCGATACGGCACTTTCCAGGGCTCGCACCGCACTTAAGAAACGCAGATTTCGGCTCTATGACCAAGACGGTTCGATTTCGGCTGAGAAAGGCTTTTTACGCGAAACTGGGAATCTGATATTCCACCTATCCCTTGTGCTCATGCTCGTTGCGATGGCCCTGGGGGCATTGCAAGGGGTGAAGGGTGAAGCGATTATTGTCGAAGGCGAAACATTCATCGATTCCCCAACCTCCTATGACAATCTCACGCCAGGACGCTTTTTTGATACATCGCATCTGACCCCTTTTTCAATTCGGGTAAATCAATTCATCCCGACATACGACCCAGCAACTGGCATGCCGCTCGATTACACAGTCAAAGCCACGGTGAGCCAAGCAGGCAATTTACGTGAGGCCACTATTAAGGTGAACCATCCACTCGAATTTGGTTCGACAAATGTTTACCTACAGGCAAACGGTTACGCACCCTTAGTCACAGTTAGAGATGGTGCAGGTCAGATCGTCTTGAAAGGGCCGGTTCCTTTTCTCCCACAAGATGGGAATCTCACCTCGATTGGTGCGATTAAAGTTCCAGATGCTCTACCCACCCAACTCGGTTTTTTTGGCTCATTTTTACCGACAGCGGTGATGGATAAAGTGCGGGGCGGATACTCCTCGTTTCCCGACGCACTAAACCCGCGGCTACTTCTATCCGGGTGGCAAGGCAATCTCGGCCTTGACACCGGAATTCCCCAATCCGTCTATCGCTTAGATTCTTCAAAAATGACGCGAATCGGGCTCAAATCGCTTGCAGTTGGAGAACAGTGGGTGTTGCCAAACGGCGCTGGGTCAATCTCCTTCGATGGCTGGGTTCGTTGGGTGAATATTCAAGTAGCCAGGGATCCCGGCAAAGGATTTGCGCTGGCTGGCGCACTTTTGGCGATCCTCGGATTGATGATGTCGCTCTTCATTCGACGCAGGCGCATCTGGGTGCGAGTATTTGACGCAGAAGACGGAGCGCGAATTGAAGTTGCTGGTCTGGCTCGTAGCCAAGCGCCTGGTCTTGAAGATGAAATTAATGAATTTGTCCGAGCATTAAAGGAAGGCGCAAGTTAGCGATGACGAGTACTCAATTGGCCTACACCTCAAACTATTTGGTTTATTCAGCGATGGCGGTTTATACCTTTGCGATGATCGCGTTTGCGACCGAGATGTCTCTCTCGATTCGAACTGTGCCGAAAGTGCTTGTTGGATCAGGCGGCCAAGATGCTGAAGTAGTTAGTGAGAAAAGCATTAGCGATCGCGTCGGGCGCATTGCAGTCTCACTGACCGCCTTAGCTTTCGCGTTACATCTTGCCGGGGTGATTGCTCGCGGAATTTCTGCACATAGGGTGCCCTGGGGAAATATGTACGAATTTTCAATAACAGGTTCGATGGCGCTTGCCGGGGTATATCTGCTTTTGATGAAGCGCCTTGCCCTTCGCTGGCTTGGCCTCTTTGTAACTTTTATCGTGTTGATAGTTCTTGGGACGGCAGTCACGATTCTGTATGTACCTAGTGCGCCGCTGGTCCCCGCGTTGAAATCAACTTGGCTGGTCATCCATGTATCTGCAGCGATGATTTCCGGTGGCGTATTTCTGTTAGCCGATGTGGTTTCTGCCCTTTACTTGTATTTAGATCATAAGGAAGCAATCGGGCCTCGACCGGTCTGGGCAAGGCGGGTCCCTTCCCTTGAAGTTCTTGACCAACTCGCTTATCGATTAATTGCTTTCGTCTTTCCGCTATGGACTTTCGCAGTGGTGGCGGGGGCAATCTGGGCTGAATCGGCTTGGGGTAGGTATTGGGGCTGGGATCCGAAGGAAACTTGGGCTTTCATCACCTGGGTTGGTTATGCGGCGTATCTCCATGCGCGCGTCACTGTTGGATGGCGTGGGCGTCGCGCTGCCTGGCTCTGCTTGATTGCGGGATCTACTTTCCTTTTTAA
>JANXYY010000077.1 GCA_025355805.1 Actinomycetes bacterium | reverse complement strand
AGAAGAAGCCGGCTACCGGCCAACGTTGCGCGAGGATTACGCCGATGTCGTGGTGCTTAATACTTGCGCCGTTCGCGAGAATGCGGATAACAAGTTATATGGAAATCTTGGACACCTTGCGGCCTTGAAACGGGCGAATCCGCAGATGCAGATCGCCGTCGGAGGCTGCCTGGCTCAGAAAGATCGTGGAACAATCTTGGAGCGAGCGCCGTGGGTTGATGTCGTTTTCGGCACCCACAACTTAGATGCATTGCCAATTCTCCTCGAACGAGCACGATTCGAGGACGAGTCGCAAATTGAAATCCAAGAGTATCTCAACGTATTTCCATCCACGCTTCCCAGCCGACGTGAGTCCAGTTATTCAGCTTGGGTTTCGATTTCTGTTGGGTGCAACAACACCTGCACGTTCTGTATCGTTCCAGCGCTGCGCGGTGTCGAACGGGATCGCAATCCGAATGATGTTCTGAATGAGATTCGAGTGCTGGTGGAGCAGGGTGTCGTGGAGATTACCTTGCTCGGACAGAACGTCAATGCTTACGGCGTGGAATTTGGAGATCGTTCTGCATTTGCCAAATTGCTCAGAGACTGTGGCGAAATATCGGGGCTAGAACGAGTGAGATTTACTAGCCCGCACCCCAAGGATTTCACAGATGATGTCATCGAAGCGATGGCGCAAACTCCAAACGTGATGCCGCAACTGCACATGCCACTTCAATCAGGATCCGATGCAATTCTTAAGGCAATGCGACGGTCTTATCGAGTAGATCGTTATTTGGAAATTATCGATCGAGTGCGGACAGCGATGCCAGAAGCGGCGATTAGCACGGACATCATCGTCGGCTTTCCTGGGGAGACCGAAACGGATTTTCAGGGAACTCTCGATGTTGTGAAGGCGGCGGCTTTCGATATGGCTTTTACCTTTCAATATTCAAAGCGCCCTGGGACGCCCGCGGCTGAAATGCCAAATCAATTGGATCAAGGGGTTGTTGGCGAACGTTACAAACGGTTGCATGCAATTGCTGAAGAAGTGGCCTGGCAACAAAATCGCAAGCAGATAGGCAAACGAGTCGAAATTCTGGTCGCTAATGATGGTCGCAAGGATGACTCGACGACGCGAATGACCGGGCGCGCCGAAGATTTTCGGTTGGTTCACTTCATGCCGGGTGAACAGGCCCCACCGCGACCAGGCGATTTTGTGACGGCCACGATCACTCAAGCGGCGCCCCATCATTTGGTGTGTGAGCAGCCCATCGAAAGCATCCGACGGTCGAGGATCGGTGATGTTGTGTCTGAATCGAGGACGACCGCCATTCCTATTGCCCTTGCTCGTTATCGCCCGTGACCGCCCTATTTTGTGTTGTTGGGCCGACGGCAACTGGTAAAAGCAATATCGCGCTCGATCTGGCGGAAAAGTTGAATGCTGAGATCATCAACGCCGATGCGATGCAGTTTTATCGGGGCATGGAAATCGGCACAGCAAAGCTATCGATGACCGAGCGTCGAGGAATCCCGCATCATTTAATTGACATCTTGAACGTGCAGGATGAGGCCAGTGTTTCCGAATACCAGGCAAGTGGCCGAATGATCATCGATCGTTTGCTAGATAAGGGAATCCCAGTCGTCGTAGTGGGTGGCTCAGGGCTCTATGTTAAAGCGTTACTTGATCCACTGAACTTTCCTGGAAGAGATCCACAAATTAGAGAACGCCTTGAGTCGGAAGCCCTCGAATTAGGTGCGACGGTGATGCATGCCCGGTTGGCGAAAGTTGATCCTGCCGCTGGATTAGCGATTCTGCCTGGGAACGTGCGAAGAGTGGTGCGTGCCTTGGAGGTTATCGAACTCACTGGTGCGCCATTTACTGCAACCCTGCCTCGAGATGGAGAATCACGCTATCCCGAAGCAATCCAGATCGGACTCAAAATCGAGCGAGCGGTTTTGAACAAGCGGATCGATTTGCGCGTCGACCAAATGTGGGCCGCAGGATTGATTGAGGAAGTGAAACAACTTTCCTTAGTTGGATTGCGCGAAGGCAAGACTTCACGTCGTGCGCTTGGATATATGCAGATACTCCAAGCCCTCGACGGCAACACCTCATTAGAAGGCGCCCGAAGCGAGACGAAGGCAGCTACCCGCAAGTACGCGCGACGACAGATTTCATGGTTCCGACGCGATAATCGTATTTCTTGGGTAGAACCTGAGAATGCAGTCGAGCAGGCTATATCGATGCTTTCCGAGAGTTACCGAAGTGACGGTAAGATCATAGAGTGAGCGGATGTCTTCGTCGGATCGTCGAACGGTCCTCGAACTAACCGATGGGTCTGCGAAATTTATTTCGACTCATCACGACCACAGGCAGAATTGCCGAAATCTCTCCAGATGCTCCTGATCGCCTAGTTGGTGTGCCACCTGTGCTAAACGGAAGTATTCAGATTCGACATATTGATGCGGGTTCTTGTAATGGATGCGAAATCGAGATTGGCAACGCATTTGGCCCTGTTTACGACGTTGAGCGTTATGGCGCACGGCTAGTTGCATCTCCTCGCCATGCGGATGTGCTCTTGGTGACGGGCGTAGTCACACGAAATATGCTCGAACCTTTGCGTCGAACGATCGAAGCCACTCCCAGGCCTCGACTAGTAGTTGCCCTCGGTGAGTGCGCACGCAATTGCGGGAAATTGCGCGACGGTTACGGAGTTGTGGGTTCGGTCAGCGATGTGGTCGACGTCGACCTTGAAATCCCTGGATGTCCACCCGAGCCCGAGGCAATCGTAAAAGCGCTGCGGTCGGTGACAGGTCGGTGAATTCGTTAGAGTTCGCACTGGTAGCGCAGGTCGGTCTCGCAATATTGGCTATCTTGGCGGCACTTCTATTTCCAGAGCGCAAAAGAGCCCTATGGTCTGGGCTTTTTGTGACTGGAATCGGCATTTTCGGCATCGTGGCGGGAATGGAATCTCTATCTGGAATGTCCGGGCGAATCGAAGTTCCGATAGCCCTTCCGATCGCCACGATGGTGTTCGAACCAAATCACCTTGGCGCGTTATTTATGATCGTCGTAGGGGCAGTCGGCGCCGTTAGTTCAATCTTTGCAATTGGGTACGCGCACGGCCAAGCAAACTCCCGGACCGCTTGGATAGCGCTGGCACTATTTTTGACCGCGATGCAACTCGTTCCGGCAAGCGCGGACGTAATTTCGTTCCTTTTGATGTGGGAACTGATGGCAATTTCGTCAACAGTGCTCGTGCTGACTGAATATAGAAAGCGAATTCAGGTCCGTTCCGCTGCACTCTGGTATGCGGTGATGACACAACTCAGTTTCATCCTGTTGGTTATCGGGTTTGCAATCTTGGTCAACAAGAGCGGGAGCACTTACTTCGCTTCAATGTCAGGAGTAGGTACCAATTCTGTAAGTTCATCAGTTGCATTTGTGGCACTCATTGTCGGGTTTGCTACCAAGGCCGGCATCGTGCCCATGCACATCTGGCTCCCACGTGCGCACCCGGAGGCTCCGAGTCATGTCTCAGCGTTGATGAGTGCGGCGATGGTGAAGATGGGTGTGTATGGAGCCATTTTGGTCGCGACAGAACTCTTACCTGGTGGAAATCCGTGGTGGGGATTATTGGTGCTTATTCTTGGTGGCATGTCGGCGCTCTACGGCATTCTCCAAGCGTCGGTTGCGGTCGACTTAAAGCGACTTCTGGCTTATTCCACTACCGAAAATGTTGGGTTAATGTTCCTCGCCCTGGGAGCTGCCCAACTAATGCGAACCTACGGTTTGGCCCAAGAAGCTGATTATGCGTTGGTGTCCTGCCTGCTCTTGGTGATTGCCCATGCTGCTTTCAAAACCGTCCTCTTCTTGGGAGCTGGGGCAGTGCTCAAGGCAACTGGCGAAGGAGATCTCGACAAATTAGGTGGGCTCGGAGCGCGGATGCCAGTTAC
>JANXYY010000073.1 GCA_025355805.1 Actinomycetes bacterium | reverse complement strand
AACACCTGCTGTTGCGATGAGGACTCCGCCAAGTGCTGGCCCGAGGATCGCACCGAATTGCCAGCGGATGCTTCGTAAGGCCGACGCCGAAGCTAACTTTTCGTGTGGCACGATCCTCGGGATCATTGCTTCAAGACTTGGTCGCTGTAAGCCGTCGGCCGCGGCAAAGAGAGCAGCCACCAAATAAATTACCCAGATTTTTGGATGGTTGAGAAGTGAGTTGATCAGCAGAATCGTACTCAGCACCATGGCTGCGATTTCGGTTATAACGACCAGGATTTTTCGATCGACCGAATCCGCCAGAGCGCCTCCGTAAAGACCAAAAATGATCAATGGAATCAGTTCGGCGGCGCCAGCCAAACCAACTGCTATGTAACTGCCAGTCAACTGCTTGATTTGAAAGGGCAAAGTCACGTAGGTGACCATTGAACCCAGCACTGTCACTAATCCAGATCCCATGACCAATCGAAAGTCGCGGCTCGTGCGCAGCGGCGAAATGTCGATCGCTAGGCCGCGGGCCTTGGCTTTGATTCGTCGGAACCGCTCTGGCATGGAGGAAGGTTACTCAAAACTCTCAGCCGCACTTGGAAAGTGACCTTCTGCGACATCGGTTGCCCACTCCTGCACGGCAACCGTTATCGCGCCGCGTAGATCTGCGTACTTGCGCGCGAGTCGGAGCGGCTTCTCATTCAGGCCGAGAAGGTCGGTGTAAACGAGAACCTGGGCATCGCAATCGGCACCTGCCCCGATGCCAATCGTGGGGATTCGGAGCGAACCAGTTATTTGGCTAGCCAGTTCGGCCGGCACTAATTCGAGAACGATCGAGAACGCTCCCGCATCCTCCAATGCCAAGGCCTCATCAATCAGTTTCTTGCCGGCGTCCCCTCTGCCTTGCACTCGGTACCCGCCAAGCGTATGTAGCGATTGCGGAGTCAAGCCCAGATGTCCCATGACGGGAATTCCGGATGTGACTAATGCCTTTACCTGGGGGAGCACGCGAACGCCCCCCTCCATTTTCACCGCTTGAACGCCCGACTCTTTGAAGAAACGAACCGCCGTCGCTAATGCCTGCTCGGCGCTTGCCTCATACGATCCGAATGGAAAATCGGCCACGACCATGGCAGATCGCGAACCGCGAACTACCGCCCGCGCCAGCGGGATCAACTCATCGACACTCACACCGATTGTGTTTTCATAACCAAGCAGATTGTTCGCGGCACTGTCTCCAACAAGGAGCACCGGAATGCCAGCGGAATCGAAAATCTCTGCTGTGAGTGCATCATAGGAAGTGAGCATCGGCCATTTTTCACCACGCTCTTTAGCTGCCTGAAGATCGAGTACGGTGACGCGATGGTGTCGCTTTGATCCGTAGAGAGTGGGACTCTCTGAGTCTTGCTTCTTCATTTTTTCCTCCAGCCTCAAGGCCGCTTTCGGTCCCTGGGTTTAAGCAAGACTAGTCGCCCATTGAGTAGGCTGGCGATATGAGCGAGCTGCCAATTCGTCTTGCCTTGGCTCAGATCAACCCGACGCTAGGCGACTTACTCGGAAATTCGAGATTAATTCGAACCTACGCTGCTCACGCGAAAGTCGCAGGTGCACACCTGGTTGCCTTCCCAGAAATGGTCTTGACGGGTTACCCCGTAGAAGATTTGGCGCTTCGCGCTTCATTTCGTCGAGCGAGTGTTGATCGGCTTACAGAACTTGCGGGAGAGTTGGCCGAGGACGGTTGTGGTGAACTTTTAATCATCATCGGCTACCTGGACCAAGATAATTCGCTCGAGGATCAACTGGGGCGACCTAGCGGGGCACCAGTTAATGCTGCCGCTATCATCTTTCAAGGGCGTGTTCTGGGAAGATACATAAAACATCATCTTCCTAATTACGGAGTTTTCGACGAGTACCGGAATTTTGTCCCAGGTAATGCTCGACTCGTGCTGCGATTTCACGGAGTTGATGTTGCCTTAGCGATATGCGAAGACCTATGGCAAGACGGAGGTCCAGTCTCGAAAGTGCGAGAAGCCAACGCCGACATCCTTGTCGTGATCAATGGAAGTCCGTTTGAGGCAGAGAAAGATGATGTTCGCCTTGATCTTTGTCAGCGTCGAGCCAGAGAGGCCGACTGCACCCTTGCCTATGTAAATATGACAGGTGGTCAGGATGAACTTGTTTTCGATGGCGACAGCATGGTGGTTGATCGGCAAGGAACTCTCCTTGCTCGAGCCCCGCAGTTTGCCGATGGCTTAATGGTGGTAGACCTACTATTTCCCATGGTCACGAAGAGCATCGAGCCTGATCTCGTAATCAGTTCGGCGGCGCTTCCTCCTTTCTCGCCAATCGTCGCAGGGATCGCTACTCGACTCGAGCCACTCGCTGAGATCTGGAGTGCGCTGGTGGTCGGGCTCAGGGATTATGTCGAAAAAAATCACTTTAACTCAGTCATGTTCGGGCTATCCGGTGGAATTGACTCAGCCGTTGTCGCCGCCCTCGCCTCCGATGCCCTTGGCGCCGAACGGGTTTACGCCGTTTCACTACCGAGTGCGTATTCATCCAAGCATTCACGCGAAGATGCCGCATTGCTTGCACTGAACACAGGGATTCATTATCGAGTGATCCCGATCGAGCCCATGGTGGAGACATTCGTCGGGAATCTCGGTTTAAGAGGTTTGGCAGAAGAGAACGTGCAAGCGCGAGTTCGAGGCACCACGTTAATGGCTCTGTCTAACCAAGAAGGACATCTGATTTTGGCGACTGGCAATAAAAGTGAACTGGCCGTCGGGTACTCAACTATTTACGGAGATGCCGTGGGTGGCTTTGCACCAATCAAAGATGTTTCGAAAACTATCGTTTGGGCACTAGCTCGCTGGCGCAACGCGCAGGCTCTAATCGCGAACGAGGTCCCGCCCATTCCGCAAAGTTCGATAGATAAAGCCCCCAGCGCTGAATTGCGGCCTGGACAGTTGGACACTGATTCATTGCCACCATATGACATCTTGGATCAGATCCTTGATGCTTATGTTGAGGGCGATCGCAGTGCCAGCCAAGTTGCCGATTTGGGTTTTGAGCCGTCACTCGTGGATCGTATTTTTCGAATGGTCGATGCGGCCGAGTACAAGCGGCGACAGTATCCGCCAGGAACCAAGATCTCGAGTCGGGCTTTTGGGCGTGACCGACGCCTCCCGATTACGAGTGCTTGGCGCGAGGAAAAGTAAGTTCACCAGCATTTTGTTACGCGCCCGTAACCTGAACGCGCCAAGATGGGTACGTGGAAAAACAAGAAGAATTTGTCCTGCGCACCCTCGAGGAGCGCGACGTCCGGTTCGTGCGCCTCTGGTTCACTGATGTACTCGGATTTTTAAAATCTGTGGCGGTGGCTCCGGCCGAACTAGAAGGCGCCTTTGCCGAAGGCATCGGATTTGACGGCTCGGCGATAGAGGGCTTTGCCCGAGTGTACGAATCTGACATGCTGGCCAAACCTGACCCCTCCACCTTTACGATCTTGCCTTGGCGAGCTGAAGCGCCGGGAACTGCTCGAATGTTCTGCGACATACTGTTGCCCGATGGGTCGCCGTCATACGCCGATCCGCGTTACGTTCTCAAGCGAACATTGAGTCGAGCAGCGGAGATGGGCTTTACTTTTTACACGCATCCGGAGATCGAATTTTTCTTATTCGAAAAGAAACCGAAGCCGGGAAAAGCACCAATTCCGGTCGATTCGGGTGGCTTCTTTGATCACACACCAAATGTTGTTGGGCACGATTTTCGTCGTCAAGCAATCACGATGCTCGAAGCGATGGGTATCAGTGTCGAATTTAGTCACCACGAAGGGGCGCCAGGTCAACAGGAGATCGACCTTCGCTACGCGGATGCGCTAAGTACCGCCGATAACATCATGACATTCCGGTTGGTTGTGAAAGAAGTTGCGCTGGAACAGGGCGTATTTGCCTCATTCATGCCAAAGCCATTCACCGATCATCCCGGTTCAGGGATGCACACCCACCTGTCACTCTTCGAAGGTGACCGTAATGCTTTTCACGAGGCTGGAGCGCCTTACCAGCTCTCAAAGGTTGGACGGTCCTTCATCGCTGGACTCTTGAGGCATGCCCCAGAGTTCACTGCGATCACCAATCAGTGGGTGAACTCTTATAAGCGTCTACACGGCGGCGGTGAAGCTCCTGCCTACGTGTGCTGGGGTCACAACAATCGCAGTGCCTTGGTACGAGTGCCGATGTATAAACCCGGGAAAGGAAACTCAACACGTATCGAACTGCGTTCGCCCGACTCGTCGTGCAATCCATATCTTGCTTATGCAGTCATGCTTGCCGCTGGCCTCAAGGGAATTGAGGAAGGCTATGAATTGCCAGATAACGCAGAGGATGACGTCTGGTCGTTGACTCCTGCAGAACGCCGAGCTCTTGGGATTACGCCGCTACCGACAGATCTAGCGGAAGCGATTGCGGCTATGGAACGGAGCGAACTTGTCGCCGAGACGCTGGGCGAACACGTATTCGACCACTTTCTGCGAAATAAGCGGGCGGAATGGGCGGAGTATCGACGTCAAGTAACGCCGTACGAACTTGATCGCTACCTACCTGTGCTCTAATCTGAAGGAATCATGTCGCGCTCGCTACTCCTTAGCAGCCGCAGTGGGGTCCTCTAAGAGGTCGGTCCCCTCGCTGCGGCTAATTGGTGTGCCGGCCCAAAGACGCGACCAAAGGACTTAAAGTGAGTAAAGCAAGGAACCCATTCTCAGCAACCCAACGTTCAACCAGCATGCCGATTCATAAATATTCGGCCTTTCCAAGTATCGGGCTGCTCGATCGAACTTGGCCTTCACAGGTGGCCACCAAAGCCCCTCAGTGGTGCTCTGTCGATCTGCGCGACGGTAATCAAGCGCTGATCGATCCGATGAACATTCCACGTAAGCGCGCGATGTTCGAATTGCTCGTGCGCCTTGGCTACAAAGAGATTGAAGTTGGTTTTCCAAGTGCGAGTCAGACCGATTTTGATTTCGTGCGACTTCTCATCGAAGAGGATCTCATTCCAGACGACGTAGTGATTCAGGTGCTGACCCAGGCACGTGACCACCTAATTGAACGCACTTACGAATCGATTCGTGGTGCCAAACAAGCGATTGTCCATCTGTACAACTCGACGTCTACTCTTCAGCGCCGAGTCGTCTTCGGCCTTGATAAAGATGGCATTCGTGACATTGCGGTCCAGGGAGCTCGCTTATGCCAAAAGTTGACCGACACTGTCACGAGCACGGATATTTTTTTTGAGTATTCGCCCGAATCGTTCACGGGTACCGAATTGGAATTCGCTGTCGACGTTTCGAACGCGGTCAATGATGTGTGGCAACCGTCCCGGGACTGGAAGACAATTATCAATCTCCCGGCGACGATTGAGATGGCCTCACCAAATATTTACGCTGATTCGATCGAATGGATGCACCGCAATCTTGACTATCGCGATTCGGTCGTACTAAGCCTTCACCCACATAACGATCGAGGCACGGCGGTTGCGGCTGCAGAATTAGGGTATCTAGCCGGAGCTGATCGAATTGAAGGAACGCTCTTTGGCAATGGCGAACGCACTGGAAATGTTTGCCTGGTCACTCTTGGCCTGAACCTTTTTAGCCAAGGAATCGATCCAATGATTGACTTCTCGGCCATCGATGAAATCCGTCGGACGGTTGAGTATGCGAATCAACTGCGCGTTCCTGAGCGCCACCCCTATGGCGGAGACCTGGTGTATACGGCCTTCTCTGGTTCACATCAGGACGCCATTAAAAAGGGTTTAGAGCATCTGCATCAAGATGCTGATGCAGTCGGTAAGAGTGTCGATGAAATTTTATGGGCAGTGCCTTACCTTCCGATTGATCCACGTGACGTGGGTCGCACCTATGAAGCGGTTATCCGGGTGAACAGTCAATCAGGCAAGGGTGGTGTTGCCTACATCATGAAGAGCGACTATCACCTAGACCTGCCTCGTCGTCTACAAATCGAATTCAGCCAAGTCATACAAACCAAAACGGACACGCAGGGTGGAGAGGTCACGCCAGAGGCCATGTGGGCTGCCTTCGAGGATGAGTATTTGCCGAATCCGAAGGCACCTTGGGGTCGCTACGCGTTGGGGAGCCTTTCGCAAAGTTCGTCGGAAGACTCTGGCGACTCGATTGTTGTCGAGATCATCGACAATGGTGAAGTCGTCACGCTCACCGGTGAGGGCAACGGACCGATCGCAGCATTCTGCGCCGCGCTAAGCCAGCATGGGCTCGATGCTCGGGTCCTTGACTACGCCGAACATGCGCTATCTGCAGGTGGGGATGCTCGGGCTGCGGCTTACCTTGAATGCGCGGTCGGTGATCGGGTCCTCTGGGGCGTTGGCGTGGATCCAAACATTGTGCGCGCCTCGCTCAAAGCCGTCGTGTCGGCGATAAATCGCGCCAACCGGTAGGTAAGACTGACCGCGTGGGACTTTATCGTGATGAGGCAATCGTGCTTCGTACCCAGAAGCTTGGCGAAGCCGATCGCATCGTTACCTTGTTGACCAGAGAACACGGCCAATTGCGAGCGGTTGCAAAAGGAGTGCGCCGAACGACGAGTCGCTTTGGTTCGCGCTTGGAACCGGCTACCCATGTTGATTTGCAACTCCATACTGGGAAGAACCTCGAAATCGTTACCCAAGCCGAAACCATTAACCCCTATGGAGATGTAATTTCGCGCGATTATCAAAAGTGGACAGTCGCGAGCGCAATGTTGGAGACGGCCGAAAGATTTACCTCAATGGAACACGAGCCCGCCTTACAACAGTTCTTACTCCTTTTTTCCGCCTTAAGATCATTGAGCACTTCATCGCATGACGCATCACTGATTCTTGATGCGTTTTTACTTCGTTCACTAGCTGTCGGAGGATATGCGCCATCCTTTTCACAATGTTCACGATGTGGAGCGAGCGGTCCACATCGCTGGTTTTCACTCGTCGCCGGTGGCTCAGTTTGTGTGGATTGTAGGCCCACCGGATCTGCGACATCTGCGACGGATACGTTGGAACTGCTAACCGCACTCTTGACCGGAGACTGGGACAGCGCTGAGACGAGTACTCCCCGAGCTCGTCGCGAGGCCAGTGGTTTGGTGGCTGCCTATCTTTCTTGGCACATGGAGCGCAACCTGCGGAGTTTGCCGTTAGTAGAACGGGTATGAAGCCAAGACGACCTTCCTCGCATGTAAGCGGCGAATCACCGCCCAAGTTTCCCGCTCGGGCAATTCCAAATCATGTTGCCATCGTCATGGATGGGAATGGTCGTTGGGCCAAGGCCCGTGGCCTATCGCGCACTGCCGGACATGAAGCGGGAGAAGCTGCGCTCTTTGATGTGGTGGAAGGTGCCATCGAACTCGGAATCAAACATGTCAGTGCCTACGCATTTTCCACCGAAAATTGGAAACGTTCCCCTGAGGAAGTTCGCTTTTTGATGGGCTTCAATCGAGATGTAATCCGCCGCCGACGTGATCAGATGAATGAACTGGGCGTCAGGGTTCGATGGGCTGGTCGTGAGCCAAGACTTTGGCGAAGCGTCATCAATGAACTTGAAGCAGCCGAGGAACTTACCTTCAAAAATAATGTTTTGACCCTCACTATGTGCGTTAACTACGGCGGTCGAGCCGAAATTGCCGATGCGGCCGCTCGACTCGCGCGTGATGCAGTGGACGGGAATGTTGATGTCGAACGAATCACGACGCGAACCCTTGCCCGTTATTTAGATGA
>JANXYY010000063.1 GCA_025355805.1 Actinomycetes bacterium | reverse complement strand
AGATTCGATAACCGAGACCCGCTTGAGCATCTGACGAACGATGACTTCGATGTGTTTGTCGTGAATGGCAACACCCTGTGATCGGTAGACCTCTTGCACTTCATCGACCAGGTGCTGTTGAACAGCTCGTGGTCCAAGAATTCGGAGGACTTCCTTTGGATCGACGGCGCCGACGAGCAACTTCTGCCCGACAGTGACGTGATCGCCTTCGCCGACCAATAGCCGTTGACGCTTGGGGACTGGGTAAGCAATCTCTTCGCTCCCATCATCTGGAGTGATAACGAGTTTGCGGACCTTCTCGGTGTCCTCAATTCGAATCCGACCAGCGGCTTCTGCGATCTGAGCAACACCCTTTGGCTTACGTGCTTCGAAGAGTTCGACGACACGTGGCAAACCATGCGTGATGTCATCACCAGCAACACCACCGGTATGGAAGGTACGCATTGTTAACTGAGTGCCAGGCTCGCCAATTGACTGTGCTGCGATGATTCCGACTGCCTCACCAACGTCGACCCGTTTTCCGGTCGCAAGTGAACGTCCGTAACATGCAGCGCAGGTACCGATCTTTGCATCGCATGTGAGGACCGAGCGAACTCGAACCTTATCGACACCGGTCGTGATGATCTTGTCGATCACCAAGTCACCGAGGTCGGTGCCGGCAGCGGCGATGGTCTTACCGTTAACGACAACATCCTCAGCAAGGGTGCGCGAGTACACCGAAGTTTCGACATTCTCGAGCTTTGTCAAGACACCGTTAACTTCTTCAGCAATCGGCATCATCAATCCACGCTCACTGCCGCAATCTTCTTCACGAATGATTACGTCTTGCGAAACGTCGACGAGACGTCGAGTGAGATAGCCAGAGTCGGCTGTCCGAAGAGCAGTGTCTGCAAGACCCTTGCGAGCACCGTGCGTAGAGATGAAGTACTCAAGTACTGAGAGGCCTTCACGGAAGTTCGACGTAATTGGACGTGGGATAATTTCACCCTTTGGGTTAGCTACCAGACCACGCATTCCGGCAATCTGACGAACCTGCATCATGTTTCCACGAGCACCCGAATAAACCATCATCCAGACTGGATTGGTGCGAGGGAAGTTATCTTCCATCTCTCGCGCAACCTCACTGGTCGCTTGAGTCCAGATCTCGATCAATTCTTGACGGCGTTCGTCATCGGTGATGAGACCTTTTTCGTACTGAGACTGAACTTTCTCAGCACGGATTTCGTATCCGTTGAGAATCTCAGTCTTACGAGGCGGAGTAACTACATCCTCAATGCCGATCGTGACACCGGCACGAGTTGCCCAATAGAAGCCGGATTCCTTTAGCGCATCGAGCGTTGCGGCAACGATGACCTTCGGGTAACGCTCAGCCAGATCATTGACAATCTGTCCGAGTTGCTTCTTGGTGATGTCGTAATCGACGAAGGGGTAATCAGCGGGTAGCGCCTCATTGAACAGCGCCCGACCTAACGTGGTTTCAAGAGTGAGCGAAAGACCTTGCGTCCACTCTGCAGGTGCGACCCAATCCCGAGGTGGCACAGCGCCACCAGGCAAACGTATTTTGATCGATGCTTGCAGTGACAGTGAACCTTGGTCGAAAGCCATCAATGCTTCTGCTACGGATGAGAATGCGCGGTCGTCACCGAGTTGCGGCCCGCGCTTTGTAGTGAGGAAGTAGAGACCAAGCACCATGTCCTGAGTTGGCGAAGTGATCGGACGACCGTGAGCCGGCGAAAGAATGTTGTTGCTCGAAAGCATCAAGATTCTTGCTTCAGCTTGGGCTTCCGCGGAGAGCGGAAGGTGAACGGCCATCTGGTCACCGTCGAAGTCTGCGTTGAATGCAGTACATACAAGCGGATGAATTTGGATGGCCTTGCCTTCAACCAGTTGTGGTTCGAACGCCTGAATACCAAGACGGTGCAGAGTAGGTGCGCGGTTAAGCATTACTGGGTGTTCGGCAATTACTTCTTCGAGCACATCCCAAACGACCGAACGAGCACGCTCGACCATTCGCTTAGCCGACTTAATATTCTGTGCGTGATTGAGATCAACCAGGCGCTTCATCACAAACGGCTTGAAAAGTTCCAGAGCCATTTGCTTTGGAAGACCGCACTGGTGGAGTTTCAACTGTGGGCCAACAACGATTACCGAACGACCCGAGTAGTCCACGCGCTTTCCGAGCAAGTTCTGACGGAAACGTCCCTGCTTGCCCTTGAGCATGTCAGAAAGTGACTTGAGCGGACGGTTTCCGGGTCCAGTAACCGGGCGACCACGACGACCATTATCAAATAGTGCATCGACTGCTTCTTGGAGCATCCGCTTCTCGTTATTGACAATGATTTCAGGAGCACCAAGATCAAGTAGTCGCTTCAACCGGTTGTTGCGATTGATTACGCGACGATAAAGATCATTGAGATCTGAGGTTGCAAAACGTCCACCGTCTAGCTGAACCATTGGACGCAGATCCGGTGGAATCACTGGGACGGCGTCAAGCACCATGCCCGAAGGAGTATTGGTGGTGGTGAGGAATGAAGAGACGACCTTGAGTCGCTTTAGCGCTCGGGTCTTCTTCTGCCCTTTGCCAGTGCGAGCAATTTCCCGCAGGCGAACTGATTCGCCTTCCAGATCGAAGTCCCGCAAGCGCGCTTGGATCGCAGCAGCGCCCATCCCACCCTTGAAGTACATTCCGAATTCGTCACGCATCTCGCGGTAGAGAGTTTCGTCCCCTTCGAGATCTTGAACTTTCAGGTTCTTAAAGCGAGACCAAACTTCATCTAGCCGATTGAGTTCGCGCTGTGAGCGATCGCGAAGCGACTTGAGCTCGCGCTCGGCACCCTCTCGCGCCTTGCGGCGAACTTCGGCTTTGGCACCTTCGGTTTCAAGTTCAGCCAGATCTGCTTCGAGTTTCTCCTGGCGGGTGTTGAGATCGTTGTCGCGCTTCTGTTCAATCTTTGCGCGCTTCAACTGCACTTTGTTCTCAAGTTGAGGCAGATCGTTATGGCGACCTTCCTCGTCGACCCAAGTGATCATGTACGCAGCAAAGTAGATGACCTTCTCTAGGTCCTTGGGCGCCAAATCGAGTAGGTAGCCAAGGCGACTTGGAACACCCTTGAAGTACCAGATGTGAGTAACTGGAGCGGCCAACTCAATGTGGCCCATCCGCTCACGGCGAACGGTGGCGCGAGTTACCTCAACACCACAGCGTTCACAAACAATGCCCTTAAAGCGGACGCGCTTGTATTTGCCACAAGAACACGCCCAGTCGACCGTCGGTCCGAAGATCTTCTCGCAGAAAAGACCTTCCTTCTCTGGCTTAAGGGTTCGGTAGTTGATCGTTTCTGGCTTCTTGACTTCGCCATGCGACCAAGCACGGATGTTCTCCGCTGTTGCCAGGCCGATGCGTAGTTCATCAAAGAAATTGACGTCAAGCATGGTTAATTAATCCCTTTCCCGTCCGTCAGACTTCTTCGACACTGCTCGGCTCGCGCCGAGAAAGGTCGATACCGAGTTCTTCAGCAGCGCGGAAGGCATCCTCGTCCGTGTCGCGCATCTCAATTGAGACGCCGTCAGATGAGAGAACTTCCACGTTGAGACAGAGCGATTGCATTTCCTTGATGAGCACCTTGAATGATTCAGGGATACCCGGTTCTGGAATGTTTTCGCCCTTGACGATCGCTTCGTAAACCTTCACGCGACCATGCACATCGTCGGACTTTATGGTGAGGAGTTCCTGCAACGCGTAGGCGGCTCCATATGCTTCGAGCGCCCACACCTCCATTTCGCCAAAACGTTGACCACCAAATTGAGCCTTACCACCAAGTGGCTGTTGAGTGATCATCGAGTAAGGACCCGTGGAGCGTGCGTGGATCTTGTCATCGACAAGGTGGAGCAACTTCAAGATATAGATGTAACCGACCGAAATTGGTTCTTTGTACGGCTCCCCTGAACGACCATCGAAGAGTCGGGTTTTACCCGATGCTCCGATGAGTTGAACACCGTCACGGTTTGGCAAAGTTGAAGAAAGCAGACCAGTGATCTCTTCCTCTTTTGCTCCGTCGAAGACCGGGGTTGCAACGTTGGTTCCTGGGGCTCCGACGCTTGCACCGATCGCGCGAAGATTCTTTTTCCAGTTCTTGTCGTCGCCTTCAATTTCCCAACCAGTCTTTGCAACCCAACCTAAGTGGGTTTCTAGTACCTGACCAACGTT
This sequence comes from Actinomycetes bacterium, assembly GCA_025355805.1. Lineage (GTDB taxonomy): Bacteria > Actinomycetota > Actinomycetes > Nanopelagicales > Nanopelagicaceae > JANXYY01. The sequence continues at coordinate 10,445 of JANXYY010000063.1, read as the reverse complement.
CATTCGGCCTGGGACACCGAGCGGGTTCAAGATGATGTCGACTGACGTGCCGTCTTCCAAGAACGGCATGTCTTCAATCGGAAGGATTTTAGAAATAACACCCTTGTTGCCGTGACGGCCAGCTAATTTATCGCCGTTGCTGATCTTGCGCTTCTGCGCAACATAAACGCGAACGAGTTGGTTAACCCCGGGTGGTAATTCGAACCCTTCTTCAGAATCGAAGACCTTGACGGCAATGACCTTGCCAGATTCACCGTGCGGAACCTTGAGCGACGTGTCTCTTACTTCACGCGCTTTCTCTCCGAAGATTGCCCGAAGCAACCGCTCCTCTGGTGTCAGTTCAGTTTCGCCCTTGGGCGTCACCTTTCCGACAAGAACGTCACCCGTAACCACATCGGCGCCTACTCGAATGATTCCGCGATCATCTAAATCTGCGAGAACTTCTTCATTGACGTTGGGAATGTCGCGAGTGATTTCCTCAGGTCCCAATTTGGTATCACGCGCATCGACTTCATGCTCTTCGATGTGGATTGAGGACAGCACATCGTCTTGAATAAGTCGCTGACTCAAGATGATCGCGTCTTCGTAGTTGTGACCCTCCCAAGGCATGAATGCCACGAGCAGATTCTTTCCGAGGGCCATTTCACCGGTGTCAGTGCAAGGACCATCTGCAAGAACCTGAGCAACTTCGAGTCGATCACCTTCGTTGACAATTACCTTCTGGTTGAACGAAGTTCCTTGGTTTGAACGACGGAACTTCGCTAGCCGGTATGTCTGGTACGAACCATCGTCGGCCATCACCGTTACGTGGTCAGCTGAAACTTCGGTGACGACACCGGCCTTTTCAGCAATGATCACATCGCCAGCATCAACTGCCGCCCGATATTCCATGCCTGTACCAACGAGTGGCGATTCGCTACGAAGTAGCGGTACCGCCTGACGTTGCATGTTCGAACCCATCAGGGCGCGGTTTGCATCGTCGTGCTCGAGGAACGGAATCATTGCGGTCGCGACGGAGACCATCTGTCGTGGCGAAACATCCATAAAGTCGACGTCATCACCAGGAATGTATTCGACTTCACCGCCCTTACGACGGACGAGAACGCGCGCTTCGGTAAAGGTGCCATCGGGATCAAGCGGCGCATTCGCCTGGGCGATTACGTACTCATCCTCTTCGTCGGCAGTCAAGTAAGCGATCTGGTCGGTTACCTTGCCCTTAACGACCTTGCGGTACGGAGTCTCAACGAAACCAAATGCGTTGATTCGCGCAAACGTTGCCAGCGAACCAATCAGACCGATGTTCGGGCCTTCAGGTGTTTCGATGGGGCACATACGTCCGTAGTGCGATGGGTGAACGTCGCGAACTTCGAATCCTGCACGTTCACGCGAAAGACCGCCGGGTCCAAGCGCAGAGAGACGACGCTTGTGGGTTAAGCCAGCGAGTGGATTTGTCTGATCCATGAATTGGCTCAACTGCGAGGTTCCAAAGAACTCTTTAATGCTTGCGACAACTGGTCGAATGTTGATCAGTGTCTGCGGAGTAATCGCTTCAACATCTTGGGTCGTCATTCGCTCACGAACCACGCGTTCCATTCGCGAAAGGCCTGTGCGAACCTGATTCTGGATCAACTCACCGACCGTGCGAAGACGACGATTACCGAAGTGGTCAATGTCATCGGTCTCCACTCGAACCTGACCGCGTGGGGTATCCATCACGGTCTCGCCGGCGTGGAGTTTCACGAGGTATTTGATCGTGGCAACGATGTCATCAATCGTCAGCACGCTCTGGCTTAATTCAAGGTCAAGACCGAGTTTCTTATTGATCTTGTGACGACCAACCTTGGCCAAGTCGTAGCGCTTCTTGTTGAAGTAAAGATTTTCAAGGAGGTTGAGGGCAGCCTCTTTCGTAGGGGGCTCGCCTGGGCGCAACTTCCGGTAGATATCAAGGAGGGCTTCGTCCTGGGAAGAAGTGTGATCTTTTTCAAGTGTGGCTCGCATTGATTCGTACTCGCCAAACTCTTCAAGAATTCGGGCGTCGTCCCAGCCAAGAGCTTTAAGGAAAACCGTGATCGACTGCTTACGCTTACGGTCGATTCGAATGCCAACCAAATCTTTCTTATCAATTTCAAGTTCGAGCCAAGCACCACGGCTTGGAATCAACTTCGTGGTCCAGACATCCTTATCGGCTGACTTGTCTACCTCGAAGTAAACGCCAGGCGAGCGCACAAGCTGCGAAACGACTACGCGCTCGGTGCCATTGATGATGAACGTGCCGCGATTAGTCATCAGCGGGAAATCACCCATGAAGACCGTCTGGCTTTTTATTTCACCGGTTACGTTGTTTGTGAACTCGGCTGTTAAGAACAGCGGAGCAGCGTAAGTGATGTCGCGTTCCTTGCAATCATCGATTGAATACTTGGGTGGCTCGAATCGGTGGTCGCGGAACGAAAGACTCATTGAACCCTGGAAATCTTCGATCGGACTTATCTCTTCGAAGATTTCTTCAAGCCCCGATTGGGTGGGTACGTCATGCGACCCGGTGGCCAGAGCCTGGGCAACGCGCGCGCGCCAAGCCTCGGTGCCTAAAAGCCAATCGGTGCTCTCGGTTTGCAACGCCAAAAGATTGGGGACCTCAAGGGGTTCCCTGATCTTGGCAAATGAGAGACGCTTAGGAGCGGTTGCGGAATGCTTTGAAGTAGTACGTGAGGCGGCCAAGAGTGGTCCTTCCGGCGGCCCTTTTCGGGCCATCGAGATCTGTTCCGGCAAATGCGCAGACTCCACGGCTGGGTCCAACTCCGTAGACGAGTTGGGGACCAGTTTTATTTGACCATGCGCAAAGGGCGAGGATAGTCGTTAGCTCAGAAACTTGCCAATCCGAGCCGTTTTCGACCACTTTCGCCCACTATATGACGGTGGTTCTACTGGTGATGTACGGCGGGCAGTTGCCCACCCGCCGCCATCGGTAACGTTCTCAGGTGCAATAACGGTGCAATTAACGTGCAATTACTTGACTGCAACCTTGGCGCCAGCGGCCTCAAGGGCGGCCTTAGCCTTCTCGGCGGCCTCCTTCGTAACCTTCTCAAGCACCTTGGATGGAGCAGCGTCAACGAGATCCTTGGCCTCTTTCAAGCCAAGACCAGTGAAGGTACGAACCTCTTTGATGACCGCAATCTTCTGGCCGCCAACCTCTTCGAGGACGACGTCAAACTCCTCTTGCTCTTCAACTTCAGCAGCGGCCGGAGCGGATCCACCAGCAGCGGCAGCCGCAACGGGCACGGCTGCGGTTACGCCGAACGTTTCTTCAAACTCTTTGACGAAATCAGAGAGTTCGATCAAGGTCAATTCCTTAAAAGCATCAAGCAGTTCTGCGTTGCTTAACTTGGCCATTTCATTTCCTTTTCTCGGTTGACCCGGGTACGCCCGGGATTGGACTACGGGTGGGCGGGTCAGCCCTGTGTTGATTCTTCGGTTGACTCTTCTGCTACAACTTCTGGAGTAACTTCTGCAACTGCCGCAGGTGCTTCTTCGGCTGCTGCAGGTGCTTCTTCGGCTGCTGGCTCGTTCTCGCCTGCCATTTGAATTCGCAGCGCATCGATCGAACGAATCGCCTGGGCAAATGCGGCCTTGATGGCACCGGCCATCTTCGAAAGGAGCACCTCGCGCGATTCAAGATCGGCCAACTTGCCAATCTCGGTTGCGGAAAGGAACTTCCCGTCGAGGACACCACCCTTGATGACCAACAGTGGGTTGGTCTTAGCAAAATCGCGGAGGCTCTTCGCAGCGACCACCGGGTCGCCAGTGATGAAAGCGACGGCCGAAGGACCCACCAAAAGTTCCTCGGGCAACGCCACGCCAGCATCGCGAGCCGCGATTTTGGTGAGGGTGTTCTTTACGACTGAGTACTTGTTCTGCTCGCCAAGCGCACGGCGAAGTTGTTTCATGGCTGCAACGCTTAAGCCGCGGTATTCGGTTAGGACGGTGGCTTGCGCATTGCGGAAGTCTTTAACCAACTCCGCGACTGCAGTTGCCTTATCTGGGCGTGCCATCTTTTCCTTTCTTCGCAAAAACGAAGCGCCCCGGCGCTAGGCGCACGGGGCGTGAAATCACGCTCGAGCCGGAGGGCTCATCCGTTCACCTGCGCTGGTCGCCCGCTCTGTGCGGGGCCTTAAGTAACTTTGGGTTACCACCGGCGGTCTTTGGTTTGGGTATTAGGTGGAGAGTAGGCGGTGGTGGCCAGGTCCGTCAAAACCGGGCATTGCAAAAATGGCCACCACCGACTCTTACTTCTTATTCGCCAACGCTCAGACGAATGATGTTTGGGTCGACCTGGATTCCAGGTCCCATCGTCGTGGATATCGTCGATGACTTGATGTAACGGCCCTTCGACGAAGAAGGCTTGGCGCGCTGAACTTCTTCCATTGCCGCCGAGTAATTCTCTGCGAGTTGAGCCTCAGTGAATGTGGTCTTCCCGATGATGAAGTGCAGGTTCGAGTGCTTATCAACGCGGAACTCGATCTTTCCGCCCTTGATATCACTCACGGCTTTGGCCACGTCATTAGTGACCGTGCCGGTCTTTGGGTTTGGCATTAGGCCACGAGGTCCGAGGACCTTTCCGAGTCGACCCACTTTGCCCATCAGGTCGGGTGTGGCAACGACGGCGTCGAAGTCCAATCGACCCTTGGCTACCTCGTCGATGAGTTCGTCAGAACCAACCAGATCGGCTCCGGCTGCCCGAGCTTCTTCTGCTCGCTCGCCACCGGCGAAGACTAAAACTCGAGCGGTTTTACCAGTGCCGTGCGGCAGGTTGACGGTGCTTCGCACCATTTGATCTGCCTTACGTGGATCCACTCCTAAGCAGAGGGCAACCTCGACGGTCGCTGCATATTTAGTGGTTGATGTTTCCCTTGCCAACTTCACCGCTTCTAGCGGGTGGTAGAGACGGTTGGCCTCCACCTTTTCGGCGGCTGCACGATATGCCTTACTTCGCTTCATTTGTTGCTCCTATCGATCTTTTGAGGAGTCGTGGTAAACGGACCAGCGTGGCCCTCCCACGTCTTCATTAGTTTTTAGACCTGGTTCTTTAGTTTTTTTTACATCCGGTCGGCGGCGCTCACTTGTCGGAGACAGTGATACCCATCGAACGTGCGGTACCCGCGATGATCAGACTCGCTGCCTCTAGATCGTTGGCGTTGAGGTCTGGCATTTTGGTGGTCGCAATTTCGCGAACCTGGGCCTGTGTTATTGAGGCCACCTTGTCCTTGTGCGGAATTGCCGAACCTTTCTCAACGCCAGCGGCTTTGAGAATCAAACGTGATGCAGGCGGGGTCTTCGTCACGAAAGTAAAAGTTCGGTCTTCATAAACCGAAATCTCTACCGGGATGACTTGGCCCTTCTGGCTTTCAGTCGCGGCGTTGTACGCCTTGACGAACTCCATGATGTTTACGCCGTGCTGACCAAGTGCAGGCCCAACTGGCGGCGCAGGAGTTGCCGCACCGGCGTTGATCTGCAACTTGATGATGGCTGCGAGTTTCTTCTTTGGAGGCATTCTTTAATGTCCTTGAGAGTTAGTTCAGAGTTTCTGAACTTGAGTGAAGGAGAGTTCGACCGGGGTTTCCCGACCGAAAATTGAGACCAACACTTTCAGCTTCTGCTGATCGGGCATGATCTCACTGATTGAAGCTGGCAACGTCGCGAACGGTCCATCCATGACCGTAACCGATTCGCCAACTTCGAAGTCGACAACCCGAATTTCCGGCTTGTCGGACTTCTTCGTCGGTAGTGGAGCGAGAATTTTCTCGACCTCATCTAGCGACAAAGGACTTGGGGAGTGAGTGTGACCAACAAATCCGGTCACTCCAGGAGTGTTACGAACTACCGACCAAGATTCGTCGGTGAGTTCCATGCGAACGAGAACATATCCGGGGAATACGTTGCGCTTTACTAACTTGCGTTGACCATTCTTAATCTCGTTTACCTCTTCTTGAGGTACCTCGATCTGGAAGATGTAATCTTCCATGTTCAACGACCCTCGACGGTTTTCCAGGTTTCCCTTGACGCGATTTTCATAACCGGCGTAAGAGTGAATGACGTACCAATCACCTGGTGCGTTCCGCAGCGCAACTCGAAATTCGGCTAGCGGATCATCAAGAGGTTCTTCTTGCTCCTGCGCATCTGCAATAACCACTGGGGCTTCTTCTGGAGCCGCCGCGCCACTTGCGAGCGCAGCCTCAAAAGACGAGCCCTGCTCCACCACGGGGGTCGCCTCGATAGCGGAGTCGGAAGTCTCGTCGAGCGTTGAAGGGTCGACGTCAAAGTCAGACATGTTCTTTTATTCTCACTTTCAGCCAAAGATCCAGAAGATGAGCTTGGTTAGACCAAGATCGAAGAGCGAGACAATCGCGATCACTGTGGTGACGAAAACCAGGACGACATTGGTGTAGGTGATTAGTTCCTTACGCGTCGGCCAGACCACTTTGCGCAATTCGGAGACAACTTGTCGGTAGAAGAGCGCGATGCGACCGAAACCACGAGGGCCTTCGACCGCCTTGCTGGCTTGTTCGCCAGTTGTGCTCATCGCCATCTCCCTTTCCGTTTAGATCTACAAAAACCAGTTCTCGTTCAAAGTGCAGGGCAGGAGGGACTTGAACCCCCAACCGCCGGTTTTGGAGACCGGAACTCTACCAATTGAGCTACTGCCCTTCGCCACCTGCAAGCGAGCATGACCAGACTTCCAGGCCTATTGGGTCTGGGCGCGCCGAATCATGGCCATTTACAAGCGCCAAGGTCGCAAAGTGTACGGCTTGAAGAGGCCCCGAGGCGAACTGCGACAAATCTGGCAGGATTCAGCCTGTGAGCAAGACGCGGCAGGGCAATCGAATCTCCCCGCGGATTGCTGGGATAACTGAATCTGCGACCCTGGCAGTGGATGCCAAAGCAAAGGCCCTAAAAGCTGCTGGTCGTCCGGTCGTTGGCTTCGGAGCGGGTGAGCCTGATTTCCCAACCCCGGATTACGTTGTTGAAGCCGCCGCAGCTGCTTGTCGGGTCACCAGCAACCACCGATACACACCTGCCGCTGGCCTACCCGAACTAAAAAGCGCAATTGTAGTCAAAACAAAGCGGGATTCCGGATACGAAATAACGCCGGAGAATATTTTGGTCACTAATGGCGGCAAACAGGCTGTTTACGAAGCTTTCGCCACGGTCGTCGGAGTGGGCGATGAAGTAATTCTGCCCACGCCTTATTGGACCACCTATCCAGAATGTATAAAGCTGGCTGGGGGCACTGTTGTTGAGGTCTTCGCCGACGAAACACAGGGCTACTTAATAACTGTTGAACAATTAGAAGCCGTTCGAACCGCAAAAACCAAAGCGTTGCTTTTCTGTTCGCCTTCAAATCCAACCGGTGCGGTCTATCCGCCCGACCAGGTAGTGGCAATCGGCAAGTGGGCGGCTAAGCACGGAATCTTCGTCATCTCAGATGAGATCTACGAGCACTTGCTCTACGACGATGCCAGCGCGCCGTCAATGCCCGTCTTGGTGCCAGAGATCGCTGAGCACTGCATCATCTTGAATGGTGTTGCAAAGACTTACGCAATGACCGGTTGGCGTGTTGGCTGGATGATTGGCCCGAAAGATGTGATCAAAGCTGCGAGTAATTTGCAGTCTCACCTTTCGAGCAATGTCGCCAACGTTTCACAACGCGCTGCAATCGCCGCTCTTGAAGGCGACCTCTCGACCGTTGAAATGATGCGAAAAGCCTTCGACCGTCGTCGCCGAATAATAGTGAAGATGCTCAATGAAATCCCTGGCGTGCTGTGCCCAACTCCACGTGGTGCTTTTTATGTGTATCCCTCGGTAAAGGGCGTGCTTGGCAAAGAGATTCGTGGCCAACGCCCACAGACGTCTAGCGAATTGGCCGATCTAATTCTCGACGAGGTTGAAGTTGCAGTCGTACCAGGTGAAGCCTTTGGCTCGCAAGGCTACCTTCGCCTTTCCTACGCACTTGGCGACGACGATTTGATCGAGGGCGTAACGCGGATCGCACTACTACTTGCCGAAGCGAAATAGTATGCACACAAACTCTATTTAAGGGCGAGCCCAATTAATCGAACTTCGGGTTCAAGCCAAATTGCAAATTTCTCGTGCACGCTAATTCGAATTCGATTCGCGAGCGCGACCAAATCCACCGCACTTCCATTCTCTGCATTGATCAATGCAAGTGAGTGCTTACCCGAAATACCTGCACCGCCGAGGCGATCTCCCTTGGCAAAGCCCGTTTGTTCGATTAGCCATGCCGCTGAGACTTTGACTCCTGCCGACGTCTGCCATTTAGGCGCCGCTTCAGGCAGGCTCGCGGACGTCACCGATTCGACGATTGGATTCATGAAGAAGGAACCAGCCGACCAGGTGTCTCGATCGCCAGGATCGAGAACCATTCCTTTACTCTTTCGCAAATCGAGCACGGCATCATGGACCTCGCGCAGCGGCGCGCGATCTCCAATATTGATGCCTAGAGCGTCGGCTAATTCTTGATATTTGATCGGGTCGCTTTCGCTACCGGTGCGTAATTGGAGAGTTACCTCCAAAATAATCCAGCGGTCTGGTTCGGCCTTAAATCGCGATGTCCGGTAACCGAAAGCGCATTCAGCTGCAGCCAAGGTGGTGATCGTGGAAGTGACCCGATCGAAAGTGCGCACCCGGGCGATGCTCTTGGCAATTTCATTGCCGTACGCGCCGATATTTTGAATTGGCGCCGCACCTACGAGTCCGGGAATTCCAGCCAGCGTTTCTACTCCCGCGAAGTCGTGTGCCACTGCGTATTCCACGAAGGAGCTCCATTCTTCCCCCGCAGCTAGAGTGACTGTCGCGCCACTGCATGCATCGCTTTCAATCTTCATACCGCTGGTGGCGATTTTCAGCACGGTACCTGAGTAACCGTCGTCGCTGACTAAGAGATTTGAACCCGAGCCGATTACCAAGAGATCTCTCTCGGCGGTGGCAGCCAAGATATCCGCTTCACTGGTGGCGTTAATCAAGTGAGCTGCGGGTCCACCGACTCGCAAAGTAGTGAGATCGGCGAAATTCGTCATGCCAACGAGACAATCGCACGAGTCAATCCCATAACTTTTATACCATCACATGTGACCTGTAGGTCGATCCGAACCTGGTGATCAGGAAGCTTTTCAGCAACTACTCCAGAAACTTCAAGTTCCACGTCAACCATTGCTGGCACTAAAACCGGCTTGGTAAACCGTGTTCCATATTCAACGATCGCACCCGGATCGCCAGCGAAATCTGTTAATGCTCTAGCCGCTGTCGCCATCGTGAACATCCCATGTGCGATCACACCTGGCAGTCCGACGCTAATTGCGAAATCTTCATCCTGATGAATCGGGTTCTGATCCCCACTCGCATTTGCATAGCTCACGAGCATGGCGCGGTTTATCGGATAAGTCACCGGCCCAATAACCTCACCGAGGCTCACACTCTTGTAGGTGCGGCGGCTCATGCGTCAGGTCCACGAACAACGAGCATCGACCAGGTACTTGCCACTTGTCCCCCATCCTGATCGACGAAATCTGAACGCATGGTGACAAAGTCGTTTCCAGCAACGGTCTTGATCGACTCAATGGTCGTTAAGCACGAAAGGACATCTCCTGCTAAAACGGGGCGGCGGTGAGTGAAGCGTTGATCGCCGTGCACCACACGCGACCAGTCGAGGCCGAGCGCTGGATCATTAAGGGCTCGCCGCGATTCCCCGAGGGCGATCGTGATTAAGAAAGTCGGGGGAGCAATCAAATTCGGGTAGCCGAGTTCTTGTGCGGCGCCCAGGTCGAAGTACGCCGGGTTCTCATCATTGATCGATCGCGCAAAAGCACCTATTGAATATGGGTGAATTTCGTGAGTACCGCTGCCTGGGTACTCACGCCCGACGAAGTCGGGAGAGAGCAAGATTTAGCGAGTCTCGCGGTGGACAGTGCTCGCCCGGCAACGCGGGCAAAACTTCTTCAACTCAAGACGATCCGGGTCGTTACGACGGTTCTTCTTGGTGATGTAGTTGCGCTCCTTGCAGTCCACGCAAGCCATGGTGATCTTGGGCCGAACATCAGCACTCTTACTTGCCATGGCCTAACTCCTCAAATCCGTTTTTTATCCGTTTATATGCGCTTTATACGCGGGTCGCCGAAGCGGCCAGGGGTGAAGATTACCCGAGTGGGAGTCCACGCGAGAAATCCTGCGTAGCGGAGGCCGGATTTGAACCGGCGACACAGCGATTATGAGCCGCTTGCTCTACCAACCTGAGCTACCCCGCCAAAGGTCCGAGTCGAACCTTGAGCCCCTTTACGGAATCGAACCGTAGACCTTCTCCTTACCATGGAGACGCTCTGCCGACTGAGCTAAAGGGGCGCACCGGGGATTGGCCCGAGCGTGGTTGAGGTTACACG
>JANXYY010000062.1 GCA_025355805.1 Actinomycetes bacterium | reverse complement strand
GTCTGGCTCCTCTTCGTCGGAACCGTCATTGGTGTTCATGCTTCGCCGATTCTCAATTACGCGCTTTCTCATCCACTCGTCCATTACTTTGTGGAGAACCCGCTCTACATCGTCGTCGCGTTCTTGTATTACTGGTCAATTCTGCCTGGAAATTATTCGCCAGCGCGGTTGACTCCAGCTTGGCGAGTGGTCTCACTCTTCGCGATGATGGTGCCTGAAACGATGACCGGTTTCTTTATCTACATCACCCACACTCTGAATTACCCCTTCTATTTAACGATTTCTGGGGCTACGCCAAATTCAGTTCTAACCGATCAGCAATTGGGTGGCAGTTTGCTCTGGGCTGGTGCCATGATTATTGACAGCGTTTGGATCGCTGTCGCAGTACAAGCTTGGTTTCGAAGCGAGGAACGGAAAGCAATTCTCGTCGACGCAGAAATAGCGGCAGAGATGGACGGAGAGAGATGAATCGAAGCTCGTCAATCAAGACTCTCATCTTCGCAATCGTCGTGCTGATTCTCTGCTTGGCGATCGGCTACTTCGAATTCACCCGAGCCCTCGCCGGCAATCCTCGGAGTTGGGTGTACACATTTGAATGGCCATTCTTCGGCACCTTCGGGATCTACATGTGGTGGCGGCTACGAAAAGGTGATTGGGAGAAAATCCATAAGTACTTCACGGAAGACGACGAGAACGATCCGCAATTAATGGCGTGGCGCGAATATCAGGCCCAGATGGAACGGGAAAACCCGGCCGGCGGGCCGCCACCCCCCACCTAACCGGTGCGTAATCCGGGGAGTAATCCGGGGAGTAATACCGTGAGCGGCGAGTCCGCTCACGCAGAAGTGACTAACCTTATTTCTCATGATCACCGAAGATCTTTCGCGAGTCATCCGCGCACCCCACGGCACCAAAATGACTGCACTAGGTTGGCCCCAAGAGGCGGCCCTACGAATGCTCCAGAACAACCTTGACCCAGATGTAGCTGAGCATCCCAAGCGTCTTGTGGTTTATGGCGGCACCGGCAAGGCCGCCCGCAATTGGCCGGCTTACGACTCAATAATCAAAACGTTAACCCGGTTAAAGGACGATGAAACCTTGTTGGTCCAATCGGGTAAACCCGTCGGGGTGATGCAGACCCACGAGTGGGCTCCGCGAGTGCTGATCGCAAACTCGAACCTGGTTGGCGATTGGGCGAACTGGCCCGAGTTCAGGAGACTCGAACAACTTGGTCTCACCATGTACGGCCAAATGACTGCCGGATCTTGGATTTACATCGGAACCCAAGGAATCTTGCAAGGGACTTATGAAACATTCGCGGCGATCGCAGAAAAACGTTTTGGCGGAACCCTGCAGGGGACGGTGACGCTCACCGCTGGTTGCGGCGGCATGGGCGGTGCCCAACCACTTGCGGTAACCATGAACGGTGGAGTCTGTCTAGTCATTGATATTGACCCTTCGCGTTTGCAGCGAAGAATACAAGCACGATATCTCGATGAGATCGCCGAGAATCTTGATGACGCCATCAAGCGAGTACTTGCTGCAAAAGTAGAGCGGCGTCCACTCTCGGTTGGCTTGGTCGGTAACGCCGCCACCGTTGTTCCGCAACTGCTCGCGATGAATGTTCCGTTCGATATCGTCACGGATCAAACCTCTGCTCACGATCCGCTCGCCTATGTCCCAGCGGGAATCGAATTCGAGGACGCCGCGGAGTACGCCGAAAAAAAGCCGGAGGAGTACACCGAACGCGCGCAAGAATCCATGGCACTCCACGTGGAAGCCATGGTCGGATTTATGGATGGTGGCGCTGAAGTATTTGATTATGGAAACTCGATTCGCGACGAGGCACGTAAGGCCGGATATTCGAGAGCATTTGATTTCCCTGGTTTCATTCCTGCCTATATTCGACCGCTCTTCTGCGAAGGTAAGGGTCCATTTCGCTGGGTCGCGCTCTCTGGCGATCCAAAGGATATTTATAAGACCGACGAAACCGTATTGAAGTTGTTTCCAGAGAACGAACATTTGAGCCGTTGGATTCGATTAGCGCAAGAGAAAGTTGCATTCCAAGGACTGCCGGCGCGCATCTGTTGGCTCGGTTACGGGGAACGCGATAAAGCCGGACTCGCATTTAATGATCTCGTCGCCCGCGGCGAAGTAAGTGCTCCAATCGTTATTGGCCGAGATCATCTTGACTGCGGCTCAGTTGCTTCCCCTTATCGTGAAACTGAAGCCATGCTCGATGGATCAGATGCAATCGCTGACTGGCCATTGCTAAATGCGATGGTGAATATTTCTTCAGGCGCCTCATGGGTTTCTATCCACCACGGTGGAGGCGTCGGAATTGGACGTTCAATTCATGCCGGGCAAGTCAGCGTCGCAGATGGAACCGCGCTTGCCGCCCAGAAGTTGGCACGGGTGCTTTCTAACGATCCGGGAATGGGGATCCTTCGACACGTCGATGCAGGGTATGAACATGCACACGATGTTGCCGAAACCAATGGGGTCGATATCCCAATGATGAAACGCTCTTAATCGTGTCCTCACTCCTGGTAACAAACATTGGCGAGTTAGTCACCAACTCATCCGATTACGGACCCACGCCACTTGGAATCATGAAGGACGCTGCGATACTCGTGGAAAGTGATCGCATTGCTTGGGTGGGCAGCGCAAAAACGGCTCTGACCTTTTCGGCGGACGAACAAGTGGACGCGACAGACTCTGCGGTAATTCCCGGGTTCGTCGACAGTCACACGCATTTAGTCTTTGCAGGCGATCGCGCCGACGAATTTGAAGCTCGGATGAAGGGCGACACTTACGACGCTGGTGGAATCAAGTCGACGGTGACCGCAACTCGTGCCGCCACAGACGACGATTTACGTGCCAATCTGCAACGTCTAGTCAAGGAAGCCAACAACTCTGGTACCACTACTTTTGAGTGCAAATCCGGCTACGGATTGACGGTTGCTGACGAGGTGCGGTCGCTGAGAATCGCGGGCGAAGTGACTCAAGAGACCACCTATCTCGGCGCCCATGTCGTTCCAAAGGAATTTGCCGGGAGACCCAACGATTATGTATCGCTGGTTATTGGCGAGATGCTCGACGCCTGTGCACCATATGCAAAATGGATCGACGTCTTCTGCGATCGTGGCGCGTTCGATCCTGATTCAACTCGTGAAATTCTTAGAGCTGGAATTGCCAAAAGCTTACTTCCTCGGCTCCATGGCAATCAACTCGAGCGTGGTGAAGGTGTG
>JANXYY010000054.1 GCA_025355805.1 Actinomycetes bacterium | reverse complement strand
TGACAATTGCCCGGCGGCGAAAACTCGACCACCGCTGTTGACCACAACTGCAATCAACGATCCTCGAGTTTCTTTCTGGGAGCCGGCCCGTTGGGTGGCCAAGATGAGGAGTGAAGGCAATAGCAACAACATTCTCTTCCGAGTCGATCTAGGCGCTCGAGGGCATTGGGCGCCGCCTGGTCGCCTTGCCCGTATCGACTATGAAGCCGAACTTTTGGGTTGGGCTCTGTATATCGTTAACCACGTGGATACGGCTGCTAAGAGTCACGAATGACCGTGGTTCAAAAATCAAAGGTCACCCGTGGGCAAAAGGGAGAGCAAACCCGCGAGAGGATTCTGGTAAAATCGGGCGAACTTTTTGCGGCAAAAGGCTTCTTCGGCACTGCGACTCGCGACATTGCCACGGCCGCAGGGCTGCAGCAACCGTCCCTCTTTTTTCACTTCGCTAGTAAGCAAGCCATCGCGGACGAACTTCTGGCTTACAGCCTTTCTCGCCCAAAAACATTTGCTAGCCGCCTCGTTGAAGAGCCAGGTTCGGCAGCGGCGCGCCTCTATGCATATATCTCTTTCGACACTGAACATCTGGCCAGTTCGCCTTACGACCTCACCGGTATCCACCAAGACGGTCTCCTCTCGATGCCCGATTTCCGTAAATGGAAACTCGCCGGCGACGCCCTTGCCCAACATATTCGCACCTTGATTCGTCAGGGTCACGTGGATGGCTCACTTCTGCCACTCGATCCCATTCTGGTCCAGCACATGATTTCCGGAATTAACCTCAACACCATCCGTCGCGTGGGCGACAAGCAGCGGAGGAAGAGCGGTTTGCCCGAATTCGTGGCCGACTTCATTCTGCGCGGACTTCTCAGTAGCCCAAGAAGCCTCCCTTCGGTCCAGATTGAAGGGCGAGAACTGTTGCGACTCCTGAAAACTGATGAGTAGCGGCGAGCCGGCGGCTTGACAGCCACTCCCGCACCAGGCTGGGAGCACAGTATTGACGTTGCGCTTGAGGCCGTTCACCAATTGGGTTGGTAGAAAATTATGTTGCTGAATATGCATACGCATCTTGAGGGAACAGTGCGTCCTAGTACGGCCGCGCAACTTGCCGCTGAAGTAGGCCTTCCAACGCCTTCCGGCGGTTGGGAGAATGCATTTCGGATCAAGGGTCCGGGGAACCTCACGGAATTTCTGACACATGTCGCGGCGTCCTACCCTCTTCTTGGGAGCGCGCAAAATCTCTACCGAGTGGCATATGAAGCCGTAGAGGATGCTGCCTCGGATGGACAGTCGTACATCGAATTGCGATTTGGCCCTGGAACGCACGTCAGATCAGATCTCTCTGTGCGTCAAGTCATGGAAGCGGTCTGCGCGGGAGTCGGAGCGGCCAAAAGCGCAACCGGAATTCATGCAGGGGTCATCGCATGCATGCTCAGGCACCAGTCGCAAGAACTCCTTGAAGAAACCGCTCAGGCTGCGATTCAACTATCGAATTCTGGCATCGTGGGACTCGACATTGCCGGCGATGAAATCCTTTTCCCATCACTAGCCCGTTATGCACCCCTCTATATGCTCGCTCGGGATGCGGGTCTCGGTCTCACGGCACACGCCGCTGAGGCTGGACCTGCCAGCGCTGCTCGCGAGGCGGTTGAATTGCTTGGCGTCACACGAATCGGACATGGCAGTCACATCGCAGATGATCCAGAAATGCTCAACTGGATTCGCGATCAACGAATCACGATTGAGGTCTGCGCTACATCCAACGTGCTAACCGGCGCTGCTCAAAGTGTGGCCACCCATCCAATTCACGCGTTCATGAAGGCCAAGGTTGCTGTCGTGCTCGGCGACGACGATCCGGAGAACACTGGTGTCCGACTCAGCCAAGAGGCTCAGTTGCTTATTACGGAAGGCGGTTTGAGTGCGAGTGACGTGGAATGGTGCGCTCGCAATTCGATCGAAGCGGCATTTTGCTCAGACGAAGTTCGGCGTGACCTTACCTTGGAATTAGAACGCAAATGAGGGTTCGAGCGACCGGTGGCGCATCGAAGTGTTCGGAGACGACTTGATTGTCGCATTCAGTCGACTGCTTTCTCAATATCGAAATCACTAAACCTCAAGAACGCGCTTCAATTTGGACAGCGATGAGACTTCCGCATTTATGGCTTTTTGAACCATCGGTGCCATCAAAAGCTTTACGCCTTTCAATTCTGCTTCTAACAAGAATTGAAGCCGAGTGTTTCGTCCATCGTCTCTAAACACATACGCACCTTTGGGTCGAATCGGCCCACTCGTGGCCTGGAATTCGATCAGCATGTCCTTCTGAGAATCGATAATTTCAATATCCGCATCGATACGTCGACCGCCGCGCCGCCACATTGGATCATTTTCAGGATTTGAGAGAAATTCAAAGACGTCATAGACGGAGCGGTTGATTATAATTTCGTTAGAGGCTGAAGG
>JANXYY010000035.1 GCA_025355805.1 Actinomycetes bacterium | reverse complement strand
TCGTCCAAGAATTCGCCTCATTTAAACCCGATTTGCCGCACTACTTGGTAGCGGTTGGCGCTTGCGCAACCAGCGGTGGTCCCTACTTTGATTCGCCGACCATCGTGGCCGGTCTGGACAAACTGGGTCTGACCTGTGATCTCTACATTCCTGGGTGTCCGCCGAGACCCTCAGAGATCGCGGCTGGCTTGGCGCGGCTGATGAATGAGCGGGCGCGGTCATGAACGATTTTCGGGCCACTGCCGAGGCCGCTCATCGAGAAGGATTTACCTTTTTTGACCAATTAGGCAGCCGTTCGATCGAGGGTGGCTTTGAACTTTGGCTGAGAGTTTTGGACCCGACCACGTTTGCGGCTCGGGTGATCAAAGGCCAGATCGCGAGCGCCGACGTGCTCATACCTCTATCAGCCGCTGACTTTCCAGCCGCTGACTTTTCCGTGGCTGACCTGTGGGCCGGGGCAAAGTGGGCGGAGGCTGAAATCGCGGTTGATTTCCGTCGAGCGGCGAGTCGCCTCACCTCGAACGGCGAGTCCGCTCACCCCGGGGGTCCTTAATGGAGGATTCAAAGTCAGCCCAGGAGCCAATCGGATTGCGTGGAACGATCGCACTGGAGCAATTTGCCTGTACCTCGTGTCTGGTCTGCATCCGCGATTGCCCCACTAAGTGCATGAGCCTCACATCGCATGTCGAGGAGCGTCAGGAAGGAGGTCGAAGGCCTACGAAGATAAATATTCTGGACGCCTTCGAAATTGATTTTGGACTTTGCATGTATTGCGGAATTTGTGTCGACGTTTGCCCTCACGAAGCACTCTTCTGGTCGCCGGCTCCCACAGCTAGCGAATCGGGAGATGGTGCACGTGAGCGACTTATTTACAACATCGAAGGATTGGCGGAGTCATTAGTGGGAGTTATCTGCCCGGTCGTTAGCGATAATTCGTAAACTGAACTGCGAAGTCCCATTCATGCCCTTTAACGAGTGCGATTACCTCTTGCAAGTCGTCGCGACTCTTGCTGGTAACGCGAAGTTCATCGCCTTGAATTTGTGTTTTAACGGTCTTCAAACCTTCATCGCGGATTAATTTGGCGACTTTCTTGGCATTCTCTTGACTCAAACCCTCTTTAAGCGCACAGGAGATCTTGTAGATTTTTCCCGACAACTGGGGCTCTCCGGGGTCAAGACATTTCAACGAAACCCCACGCTTAACTAACTTTTCTTTGAATACGTCGAGCACGGCTTTGGCCCGATCTTCGCTCTCAGCCTCGATCTCGATTTTCTCGCCCGACCAGTCGATCTTCGCTCCGGTATTTTTGAAGTCGAAGCGAGTCCCAATTTCACGCACTGCCTGATTTAGGGCGTTGTCGACTTCCATTTTTTCGAACGTCGAGACAATATCGAAACTGCTATCAGCCATCGTTATACCTTTCGAATAGTCGCCCTATTCTGGCAGTCCTTCGGCAAACGGGGTTAAACACGCTCGCCAAGAGTCCTCTACGCCGACGAATGGCCAATTCCAGCTCTCCTTGCGATAATGAAGACACGTGTTCCGGGGTCGGTGTAAATCCGAACCGGCGGTTAGAGTCCGCGACCCGGTCTAAGCCATTGACCGGTTGATTCGGTGAAATTCCGAGACCGACGGTCAAAGTCCGGATGGGAGGTTCACGTCTTAGTTGGCTGCCAGACAGCCGACTCGATTTCTGCTTTCAACCCCGGATCTGTGTTTTCGCCGGACGGGGGGATCGTGAAGTTGGAACCAGCCGAACACTGGATGGGTCATGCGCTCGACCTAGCCATGCTCGCCCTAGGTCGAACGGGGACGAATCCCGTTGTTGGCGCAGTTCTGGTTCTCGACGGGGTTGCAGTTGGTGAGGGCCACCACGAAGTACTCGGGGGACCGCACGCGGAAATCAATGCGCTTCGACAAGCCGGTGATGCAGCTCGAGGTTCGTCACTTTTCGTCACTCTCGAACCCTGTGCCCATTACGGGCGAACCGCACCTTGCGTCGATTCAATTATCGACGCGGGAGTCAAGGAAGTCTTCATTTCTGTTCGCGATCCGAACCCAGTCGCGACCGGTGGCATTTCCCGACTGGAAGAGGCTGGCATCCTCGTACACATAGGCGAACTGCGAGAGCGGGCGCTCTGGGAAAATCGGGCTTGGCGACACTGGATTTCAAATAGCCGCCCGTACCTAGTTTGGAAAGTGGCTGCGTCTATCGACGGGAGAATCGCTGCAGCGGATGGAAGTTCGCAATGGATTAGCGGTGAGCAATCTAGGCAGGATGTGCAATCCATACGAGGTGCTTCGCAAGCGATCATCACGGGGACCGGGACCGTTCTCAGGGATGATCCAGAACTTTCGGTTAGAGACGGCAGTAACCGGACGCCACTTCGCGTGGTTGTCGGCAATCGGCACATTCCAGCCGACGCAAAGATTTTTGCTGGACCGCAAGAAACCATAATAATCAAGGATCATTCACCGCAGGCGTTGATTGAAGAGTTGAACTCCAGAGATGTAGTACAGGCGATGTTGGAGTGCGGGCCACGAATGGCAGCGCGGTGGATTGCTGATGAATTGATTGATGAAATTGTTGTCTACACCGCACCTATTTTGCTCGGAGGTGGGCCATCGCTTTTTTCTGATCTGGAAGTGACTTCGATCAGCGATAAGCGCCAATTTCACCTCCATGACATGAGGCGTTTTGGTTCCGATGTTCGAGCGATTTATACAACCAAAAGTTGGGAAGTTTGATGTTTACCGGACTGATTGAAGAGATGGGCTTGGTCACCAAGTTTGACCGAAGCAGCGACTCGGCTCGAATCGGAATCAAGGGTGAGAAGGTATTCGCGGACCTGGCTGTAGGCGGATCAATTGCAGTAAATGGAGTCTGTCTTACCGCCATCGAAATCAAAGACAAAGAATTTTGGGCGGACATAAGTTCGCAAACCCTTCAAGTCACCTCACTCGGTGAGCTCCAAGTGGGCAACCGAGTCAATCTTGAACGGCCGGTATCCTTCGGAAGCGCCATGGGTGGCCATTTTGTGCAAGGTCACGTTGATGGGATTGCTCTGCTGAGTGCGCGTTCTCCAGGCGATGGTTGGGAGAATGTTTCATTTGAGATTCCCAAATCATTAATGGAATTCATCGTGGACAAAGGGTCCATCACTCTCGATGGTGTATCACTCACCGTGGCCCGCCTCGACGATTCGACATCAACGATCTCGGTCGCACTCATTCCTGAGACATTGAAAATGACGACCTTAGGCGCGCTCGCCGTCGGGGCCAAAATCAATATCGAGGTTGACGTATTGGGCAAATATGTTGCGCGAGCGGTTGCAATTCGATTGGAAGGTCGAGATGGCAAATAATACGGTCGGCGATGCGATCCAGGCATTGCGCAAAGGTGATTTGATCGTCGTGACTGACGATGTCGATCGCGAAAACGAAGGCGATCTATTTGTCGCCGCAGAGTTTGCCACTTCGGCGACTCTAGGTTTCATGATCCGGTATACGTCCGGCGTGATTTGCGTGGCGTTGCCCGAAAGTCGCTGCGATGAACTCCGCCTGCCCCCGATGTCGAAAACTAACGAGGATCGTAAGCGAACTGCCTTCACCGTTTCTGTTGATGCGAAAGAGGGGACCACGACTGGTATCAGTGCTAGCGAGCGGGCCCTGACAATCAAGCTCCTTGGAGATCCCGCTAGCGACGCGGGAGATTTCTCTCGTCCTGGTCACATCTTTCCACTCCGTTCCCACTCCGACGGGACTGCCGGTCGCCGCGGTCATACCGAAGCAGCGATCGACCTCATGCGCCTATCTGGACTCAATGAAGCTTGCGCCCTGTCTGAGCTCGTGAACGACGACGGGTCGATCATGCGGGGTGCGACGCTAAATGCTTTTGCCATAGAGAAAAATTTGGTGCAGGTCACGATGGACCAAATCGTCGACGCTCGATCATTACTGCTTACGCAACGTCGCTCCGTTGAAGCATCAGCAACTGCTCGACTTCCCCGACTGGGCCATGATTGGCAGGCCTCTGCCTTTGTCGGGGCCGAGGGCGACGAGCATTTGTTGTTGAATCTTGGGGATCTTAAAAGTGCCATTTCCCCATTGGTTCGGATTCATTCAGAATGCGTAACAGGAGATGTCTTTGGTTCTCGACGTTGCGACTGCGGTACCCAATTGAATTGGGCCATGGAAGCAATCGAGAGCGAAGGAGTCGGTGCCATCTTATATTTGATTGGTCATGAAGGTCGTGGGATTGGACTCGCCAATAAGATCCGTGCCTATAACTTGCAGGATCAGGGGGCGGACACCGTCGATGCAAACTCGCTTCTTAATTTGCCTGTTGATGCTCGCTCATGGCGCGATGCCGTCGAAATACTCGCGGCGATCGGTCTGACAAAATGCAGACTGCTTACACATAATCCCGCCAAGGTGAAGGCGTTAGAAGGCGCGGGAATTGGAGTCGAGGGAGTTCCTTTTCCGACGTTTTCCAACTCCGAGAATTTGTCTTATCTGCAGACAAAGCGAGAACGACTCGGACACGATCTCCAGTTGGGTTCTGCGCTGTGAGTGGTAAGGGTGTGCCAAATCCAGATCTCACGTCGGATTTCACCAGTTTCCGAATTGCAATCGTGGCCGCTTCTTGGCATGAGCAAATTATGGGCGGTTTGATCCAGGGTGCTCTACGAGTTCTCGAGGCCGCGCAAGTAAAGCAGTTTCAGCTACTGCGCGTTCCAGGTTCCTTTGAAATTCCGGTTGTAGCCCGAGCTGCGGCGATCGCTGGCTTTGATGCGATAGTTGCCTTGGGAGTTGTCATCAGGGGTGGCACGCCACACTTTGAATATATTTGCCAGGGTGTTACGTACGGAATCACGAAAGTTAGCACTGAACTTGGCGTGCCGATTGGCAACGGCGTCCTTACCTGTAACACCATTGAAGAAGCCCTGGATCGGGCAGGCTTGCCGGGGAGCCATGAAGATAAGGGGTTCGAGGCGGCGATTGCGGCACTCTCGACCGCGAAGGTGCTTAAAGATTTCAAAGCGGCGCTTCACACCTAAAACAAAGGCCCATTTTTGAACAAATCTATTCCCCGATCGCACATACCCCCCTCGGGTATGTGCGGTGAGTACTTGAAGCGCAACCACATTTATTGATCCGATTTGGTGTAGGACGTTTCTCACACATCGGAGTACTTAATGTGTTGATGCGGTGCGAGTAGCGTGACGAGTATAGGGGGATATATGAAAAGGCTAGTCGTTCTCGGCGGCGGTACAGCAGGAACCATGGTCGTCAATAAACTTCGCAAGAAACTAAAAGATGAAGAGTGGTCGATTACGGTCATAGATAAAGACAATGACCACATCTATCAGCCGGGATTATTGCTATTACCGTTTGGGGTTTATCGACCGGAGGAACTGGTTAAGAAGCGTGCCCACTTCTTTCCTAGGGGTGTTAAATTTATTCAGTCAGCGATCGATAAAATTGTGCCTGAATCGAATCACGTTCTTCTTGCTGGCGGCCAGATCATCGAGTATGACCAGCTCGTAATCGCCACGGGGACATCCCCTCGACCTGATCAAACTCCGGGCATGGACGATCCCGCCATCTGGCGCAAGAGCGTTTTTGATTTCTTTACCCTCGAGGGCTCGACTGCGCTGCGGGATGCGTTGACCGCCTGGTCGGGAGGGCGTTTGGTCATACACATAACTGAAATGCCGATCAAATGTCCTGTCGCACCTCTTGAATTTGCTTTTCTGGCGGATGCTTTTTTTGAAGAGCGAAAGATGCGTGACGACGTCGAGATCATTTACGTCACTCCTCTCGAGGGAGCTTTCACAAAGCCCACTGCATCGAAGCGTCTCGGAACAATGCTTGAAGATCGAAACATCAAACTCGAGCCAGACTTCATGGTTGACCATATTGATCCAGAAGCAAAGACCTTGGTGTCGATGGATGAGCGAGAGGTGCCATTCGATTTGCTTGTCACGATTCCGCTGAACATGGGCGATGATCTCATTGCACGGTCGGGCATGGGTAATGATTTGAACTATGTACCTGTAGATAAGGAAACGTTCCTCTCGAAGAGTTATTCGAACGTGTTCGTACTTGGCGACGCGTCCGACATCCCTGCGTCCAAAGCAGGATCTGTCGCTCACTTTGCGATTGAATTATTTACTGAAAACTTCGTTGATTACGTTGAGGGTCGAACAATGAAGCACCGCTTCGATGGACACGCAAACTGCTTTATCGAATCCGGGCACGGCAAGGGGTTACTCATCGACTTCAATTACACAACAGAGCCCCTGACAGGGAAATTCCCGATACCCGTTATTGGACCACTTCCACTCCTAAAGGAAAGTCGCCTGAACCATATGGGCAAACTGGCTTTCCGCTGGATCTATTGGAACATGTTGATTAAGGGTCGGCGGATTCCAATTCCGGCTCTCATGTCCATGGCGGGCAAACATCAAGTCACAACTAAGTAGGAAGTGGAACACCATGCCAGTCATTGAAATAGCGGGTAAACCAATCAACGTCAATGAAGAAGGATTCCTTACCAAGTATGACGAATGGGATGAGGAGATCGCCAAAGTCCTGGCCGCTCAAATCGAAATTGAAATGACCGAGGCTCACTGGAACATAATTAAATTCCTGCGGGCAGATTTTAAGACGCAGGGAGAAACCGCAACAGCGCGACGCGTTCAGAGTGTCGGCGGAGTTCCAGTTAAAGAGCAGTTCGTGCTCTTCCCTAAGAAACCAGCAAAGAAGATGGCGTATATCGCCGGACTACCTAAGCCTAAGGGCTGTGTCTAAAGGAACCTGAAATGACAATCACCGCACCTGCAATTACACCAAATTTTGGTTCCGTAGATTCGGACCGAAAGCTCGCAGTAATCTGTTCAAAAGGCAACCTAGATATGGCCTACCCAGGTCTCATCTTGGCTAATGCGGCACTCGGGGAAGGGATCGAAACTCTGATTTTCTTCACCTTCTGGGGCTTTGACATGATTACGAAATCGCGTATGAACAATCTTCAGTTCAGCCCCGCAGGTAACACTTCCTTGCATCTACCGGGTGGCGATCGACGTCTCCCACAAGCCATTGCGCCAGGAATGACCGCGATGGCTACCAAAATGTTAAAGAAGAAAATCGCCGATCTTGACGTACCCGAGATCCCTGAATTTCTTGATCAGATTGTGGCTGCAGGCGGACACTTGTGGGGATGTCGCATGTCAGCGGATATGAACAAATTGACTATGAAAGAATTGCGTGACGACGTCGAGGGCATCATCAGTGCCTCCGACTTCATCGAGATGACTGATGGGGCTCAACTACTCTTCATCTAGTTTGACGAGAGTTGCTACAGACCATCATCGCTTTGGTTTAACCGCTGGCTTGCCCTGTCATGGGGCAGGTCAGCGTTGCAGGCGCGCCCTTGGAATCGCGTAAGAAATTGCGGATTCGCTTCAGGGTTCGGCTCTGCTGTAATCTCAACCCGTTGTGCCGAACGACCAATTCAGGCGGGTTGCCCGAGCGGCCAATGGGAGCGGACTGTAAATCCGCCGGCTTACGCCTTCCAAGGTTCGAATCCTTGACCCGCCACCAGAATTT
>JANXYY010000032.1 GCA_025355805.1 Actinomycetes bacterium | reverse complement strand
GGTGCCGGGATCAACTGATCGAGAGTTAGGTATTCGACGATCGCATCGCTTCTGCCTACCCGATTCAATCCCGCGGCAGCAAGTACAGCGGCATCGAACTCACCGGCCACCACCTTTCTCAGACGACTATCAACATTTCCGCGCATCGGAAGAACAATGAGATCGGGTCGGAGAAACGAGATGCGCGATCCACGGCGGGGCGATGACGTACCCACTCGGGAGCCTGAGGCTAATTGATCTAAACGAAGCCCAGCACGCGAGATCAGTACGTCGCGTGGGTCTTCGCGCGTGGGAGTCGCTGCGATCGAGATGCCTGGTTCTGGTGCTGAGGGGAGGTCCTTGTACGAGTGCACGATGAAATCCACTTCATCGCGTTTTAATGCGGAACGAAGTGCCGTTACAAATACGCCGGGTCTTGCAGGACTCACTAGTGAGGTCGTTATGTCATCACCATCAGTGCGGATGATGATTTCCTCGATTATCGCGCCACTTTGATTTATGACTGCCTCTGCGATCAATCCTGCCTGCGTTCGCGCTAGTAAACTTCCACGCGTTCCCAGTCGCAAAACTCGTTCAGACATCTTGCTTTTCATCAACGTCGATGTCGAATAAAAGTTGGATCGCTCGACGGTAGGCATCTTCGTTGCCGTTACGAGCCAATTCCCGAGCCCTGATCGATGGCGTGTGCAAAAGCGCGTTTGTTACGCGGTGAAGTGAATGTGAAACCTCGATTGCCGCATCCTCACCCGAACGGCGTCGGACGCGATCGGTTTCATCCGTTATCAATAGTCCGACGTGCGCTCGCATTAACGCCACCAGCGGATCAGCGGATCTTGAGGTCAAGGCCGACTCAAAGTCGCTCACGGCTTGTTGCACAATGGCACGGGCCGCTGAAATTGCATCGCCACGCTCACTAGGTGCGTTCTTGCCGACGGCTTCTAAATCGATCACATCGACTTCCCGAAGCGCATGAACATCGGCGGCCACATCGGAAGAAAGAGCCAAGTCCAAAATTGGTAATACTGAGGTCCCAGTTCGTGACTCTTGGATCAACCTTGCGTCAATGAGGGGAGTACCGGTTCCGCTACAGGCGATAACGAGATCGGCCTTTGTCACCGATTGGCTCAAACCTTCACTGTCGATAGCAATTGTTCCATGTGTGTCGCTAAACCGCCGCGCGCGACCGCTTGCCGAATAAACTTCAATCTCCAAACAACCCATCGACTGCAATGCTCCAACAACGACTCGTGCGTAAGCACCGGTGCCAAGAATTAAGGCATGTTTGCCGCTCAGAGGCCAGTGCTTCTGCTCCACGATCTGAAGTGCCACGTGCGCGATTGATCTTCCTGCCGCGCCGAGATCTGTAGATGTCTTGACCTTCTTTGATGTGGCTAAGGCGCGTTGAAAAAGAAATTCAATTCGCGACGTTGACTCACCCCTACGCTGGGCTTGTTTAAACGCCTCTCGCACTTGCCCCGCGACCTCAACTTCTCCGATGATCATCGAATCAAGTCCTGCGGTTAAGTTGAACAGGTGTTGGACAACTGTCGACTCATATGAAACTCGAAGAACTTGGCTGCAGTACTCGAGACCGAGCCCAGAGACTTCTGCGATTAGCGCAATTGTTTGATCAACGGCCTCGTGGAAACGTTCGGCTTCCAAATAGAGTTCGAATCGATTGCAAGTCGCGACAACTACGCCGCCGGAAATTCCATAATTTTTCGCTATGCGGCCGAATAACGCTTCTCGAATCGGCTCGGTAAATCGTTCAAATCTCTCTAGTTCGGCGAGCGGGAGATACTGGTGGCTCGAACCGATCAGTACTAGGGCCACAACGGAATCGTACGCCTCAATTGCCTGGCATGATACTCAGGTGGTCCTATCGAAGAGTCATCCGCTTGTTACGGGCGTCACCAGTGAATCCTTACTTGTTCAGGCTTATCGAGGGATTCGACGGGAACGAAATCCAATTTGGTTCATGCGTCAAGCTGGTCGCTCACTTCCGGAATATCGGGCTCTGCGTGAAGGTGTGGCGATGCTTGATGCCTGTCTTCGACCCGAGATGGCCACTGAGATCACACTTCAGCCCGTTATCCGACACGGTGTCGACGCAGCGATTTTTTTCAGCGACATCGTCATACCGTTAAGGCTCGCTGGCATCGACGTAGATATTGTCGCTGGTGTCGGCCCCGTCATGGATTCACCAGTCCGAACGAGGAATGATCTCGATCGACTTCGAGAGTTGGATCTTGCCGATCTTTCCCCGATCAGCCAAGCGGTAGGACTCGTTGTTGCAGAACTTGGCGCCACGCCACTCATTGGATTTGGTGGAGCCCCATTCACCTTGGCTTCGTATTTAATTGAAGGCGGGCCTTCGCGAGAACTTCCAGTAACACGCGCTTTGATGTACGACGATCCGTTACTTTGGGAGACAATTCTCACTTGGGTTGCCGGCGTCACCAGCCAGTTCCTGAGAGCTCAGGTTCTCGCAGGTGCAAGTGCCATTCAACTCTTTGATTCATGGGCGGGTCGATTGACAATTGATGAATATCGCAAGTTTGCGGCGCCTTACTCCCGACTCGTTATGGATGCGGTATCTGACCTTCCAGTTGCCCGAGTTCACTTCGGAACAATGACAAGGGATCTTCTTCAGGATATGTATAAAGTGGGTGCAACAGTGATTGGCGTCGATCAATTCACGCCGCTGGATTTTGCCAACGAAGTATTAGGTGGCCAAGTTCCATTGCAGGGAAACATCGATCCGAAACTTTTAACAGCGCCATGGGAACAGTTGCGATCGCATGTCGATGAGGTGCTGGCACTCGGACTTGCGGCGCCAGCCCACGTAGTGAATTTAGGGCATGGAGTGCCTCCAGACACGGACCCAGAAGTGCTCACGCGTCTGGTTGCCTATGTTCGGGGCGACTCATGAGTGATTTGAAACGAGCCCAGGTTTTGGTTCTCGGCGGCGGCATCGCTGGACTTGTTGCGGCCAGAGAATTAGCCAGTGATTTTGATTCGATAATCGTGTTAGAAAAGAGCGATCAGCTTGGCGGTTCGATTGGCAGCAGTGTCATCGCCGGACACCGTGTGGATTCAGGCGCCGAGGCCTTCGCGGTCAATCGAAATGACGCACTTGCCTTAATCGATTCGCTCGGGCTAACGGATCAACTGGTGTCGCCGGCCAGAGCGGATGCGCGCATTAGATCAGGGAGGGACACCTATTTGATTCCGCACGGAATCCTCGGTATCCCAAGCGACCTAAGTGATCCGTCGGTCCTTGCAGCAGTAGGAGCCGATGCGCTGGCCGAAGCGATCGAGTTTGATGCAAGACCTTGGGACTTGGTTGGTTCAATATCAATCGGCAATTTGGTGCGTACTCGCCTTGGCAACGCATTCGTCGAACGCTTGTTATCACCAGTTGTCGGTGGCGTTCACGCTGCGAATCCGGACTTGCTTGATTCAGATGCCATCGTCCCAGGGCTGGCTTCCGCTGCGGCGAATGCAGGATCGCTTACGGCGGCAGTTTCAAAGATGCGCGCTTCTGCATCGGCTGCTCGACCCGGTGGCGCGATCATGAGTTTGCGCGGCGGCATGCACACCCTCGTTGACGCACTCGCCCTCGAGCTGACTGGTCACGGAGTCTCAATCCGGTTGTCTGCCGGAGCCGCCACCGCGAGTTATGTCCAAGACCTGTGGCATGTTACGACCACTGCCGGCGAAGAATTTACTAGCGGGGTGCTCGTCGTTGCACTGCCGTCGGAAGCTGCAGCGCAATTATTTGCCACCGACCATTCGCTAACGGAACCACTCGCGAAAATTCAGACAACCGATGTTGCCATCGTCCTTCTTGCACTGCGCGCTCCTGAACTTGCATTCGCCCCCCTCGGTTCGGGTGTTTTGATCACCTCCGACAGTGAAGGCGTCGAGGCAAAAGCCTCTACGCACGCCAGCGCCAAATGGGCTTGGGTTGGTGAAACATTCGGTGAAACCCATCTCCTTCGTTTCTCATATGGGCGAGACGGTCGCTTGCCTGATGATTTGCTAAAACTTCATGAGCTCGCGGTGTCAGATGCGAAAGTTCTTTATGGGCTCCAGGCGCCTGAGGTGATCGAAGCCCAGACGATCTTGTGGCCCGGTGCGCTAGTTCAACCGGGAACTGGGCATCTTGCGGTTGCCAAAACGCTCAGTGAGGAAGTTGCTGGCCGAAAGAATTTGGCGATTATCGGCTCTGGGCTCGGCGGCAATGGGATCACCGGCACTATCCGTCAGGCTCAGGAGGCGGTCTCCGAGTTGAGGGTGCGATACTTTGAACGTGAGTGAGCCAACCGCCGTCAAAACATCCGCACGCCAAATCAACGAGACAATTCGATATACCTCGTGGGCCGTGTACCGTCGGAGTGCTTCACTGTCTGATCCAAGCGGTGCTAGTACCGAATTGGTAGAGCTACTTAAAGAATTTGCTTCGGAAGATGTCCAACTCCGTGGGGTCTACGACGTGTCAGGAATGCGTGCCGACGCCGACGTTCTCTTCTGGTTTCACGCCCCCGAAGCGGAGTTGATCCAATCGGCGCTGCGAAAGCTTCGACGATCAGAGATTGGCAAGTGTTTGACTCTGGTTTGGTCCGCGATGGCTCTTCACCGCCCGGCGGAATTCAATAAAGGTCACGTTCCCGCCTTCATGACGGGCGCGCCGGCCCGCGACTGGCTCTCCGTCTATCCGTTCGTCCGCTCGTACGAATGGTATTTGCTGCCTGATGAGGAGCGACGCACTCTCCTGATGGAGCACGGCATGGCCGGACGCGATTACACCGGGATTTTGAGCAATACTGTTGCCGCCTTCGCCCTAGGTGATTACGAGTGGATTTTGGCACTCGAATCAAATGAACTTTTTGAAATTGTTGACATGATGCGTCATCTTCGATCGACCCAAGCGCGGCTGCATGTGCGCGAAGAGATCCCGTTTTATACCGGTCGTCGGGTCGCGCCTGAATCGATTGCCGAGCTGATCGCGTGAAATACGACGCAATCCTGCTCACCTCTTTTGGCGGCCCCGAAGGGCCAGCCGAGGTGATGCCATTCCTCGAACGAGTTACCGCAGGTCGAGGGGTGCCTCGCGAACGTTTGGAAGAAGTGGAGCACCATTATTGGGAGTTCGGCGGCGTGAGCCCGATCAACGCCCAAAACCGTGAGCTCTTGTCGGCGATTGAAGAAGAATTGGCTCGCCAGCAGATAGATATTCCGATCTATTTGGGCAATCGGAATTCAGAACCTTACTTCGCCGACACCATTCGCCAGATACACGCAGATGGTCATCGTCGGGTTCTAGCGTTAGTTACAAGTGCTTATTCGTCATACTCAGGCTGCCGCCAATATCGAGAAAATCTCGCCAAGGCTTTGGTCGATACTGGTCTGAACGATTCGATGAGAATTGACAAGATTCGCCACTACTTTGATCACCCCGGTTTCATCGAACCCTTCGCAAATGGCGTAGTTACCGCTCTTCGCACGCTAGCGACAGAGGGGTTCAGCACCGCTGATATCCACCTTTTCTTTACAACGCATTCAATTCCCATATCGATGGCTGAGACCTCGGGTCCACCAAATATGCGAGGAGAACTTGCAGGAGGTGCGTATGTCAGTCAACACATGGCGACTGCGCGGTGCGTTATCGAGAGTGTGCAACGGCAACTCGACGGCTCGCTTCCCGACTGGTCACTGGTTTATCAATCAAGGAGTGGTGCACCTCAGGTGCCCTGGTTAGAGCCCGACATTGGGGATGCTCTCGTCGATGCGAAATCCCAAGGAGTGAAGGCTGTCATCGTGATCCCGATTGGATTCGTGAGTGATCACGTGGAAGTTATCTGGGATCTTGATGAAGAGGCCAAAAAGATTGCCGACGAAGTTGGCTTGAGAATTGTTCGCGTTGCTACGCCAGGGGTAGCCCGAGAATTTGTGTCGGGAATTGTTGAGTTGATCCAAGAGAGGTTGCAGTCAACTGACCGTAAAGCCCTATCATCGTTGGGGCCTTGGGCGGACTTCTGCGCGATTGGTTGCTGTCCAAATTCGCGGGCTGAATTGCCAACGGTTGCTGAAGTCCCAAGTTAGAAATAACTCTGTGGCCATAACTCATTCGGAGCAGCGCAGAATTGTTCGAGTCCTTTCCGGACTTGGCCTTGGAATGTTCCTCGCCGCTCTTGACCAGACGGTAATTTCCACGGCAAGCCCAACAATTGCTACCGCCCTAGGCCACCTATCGAGTCAATCATGGCTCATTACCTCTTACCTGAGCACCACCTTGATCACAACTCCGATCTATGGCCGGCTTTCAGATGGATTTGGACGACGACGCCTGTTTGTCACGGCACTAAGTCTTTTCCTCTTTGGCTCGATAATTTGCGTTGCTTCAGCATCTTTTCCGATCCTAATTCTGGGACGTAGTGTCCAGGGATTGGGCGCCGGCGGTCTTTTTTCTCTGGCTTTTGCGGTTATTGCCGACTTAGTAGCGCCTAGAGAACGGGGTCGTTACACGCTTTTCTTTGTCGCAATTTTCGGCTCCGCCAGCCTCCTCGGTCCGTTGATCGGCGGAATTATTGCTTCGCAGTCAAAAATTTTTGGAATTGCCGGCTGGCGGTGGATTTTTATTTTGAACTTGCCGATAGGCGTTGTGGCGATCGTGCTTGCAGCGCGATATCTGCGGGTGCCGCAACGATTGGCGCGGCAGCGATTAGATGGTTTCGGCGTCGCTATCTTCGCAATTTTTGTGCTGGCGCTACTAAGCCTGAGCGAAAGTTCCAACTCAACTTTTCTTTCCTCGATTCGGATCTGGCTCTCAGTCATCGGAATCACCGCCCTCATCGGCTTCATTTACCTTGAACGAGAAATGAAAGATCGCGCTTTCTTGCCGCTCCACTTCTTCGCCAACCGACTCTTCGCGGTAACCATTGTGATCAGTGGAATAGCCGGCGCCGGGATGATCATTGGGCTCCTATTTACTCCGCTAATTGTGCAAGTGAGATACGGAGTATCCGCGGTATCTGGTGGATTGCTCCTATTGGTCATGGGATTTGGCAACCTATTGGGCTCTGGTCTGGGAAGTCGCGTGATTTCAAAATCCGGGCGTTATCGAGAACTTGCCTTTTCCGGGATGGGCGCCTTTGTATTGGGATTCATCATGCTCGCATCCACGATCAACGCCGGATTTACCGCAATTGGCTCGGCCGTCTTCTTATTGGGTGTCGGGGCAGGACTTGTCACGCAATTTGCTTCTGTCACTGCGCCGTACGCACTTGGGGATCAACATTTAGGAGCGGGATCTTCAATCAATACCTTTTCTCGTCAGTTCGGCAGCGTGCTAGGGGCAGGTTTCTCATTGGCTGCCTTATTTCATGCCTGGACATTTCGCGACGGTATTAGTAGCAAAATAATTTCAACCCAGAACTCATCGCTGAGGCACTTATCTACCGCCGCAAAAATGAATTTTATTGATGCGGCGCGACCAGCCCTGATCTACTCAGGTGTGGTCATGCTCGTTGGTCTCGCAATCGCATTTCTGCTTCCTCGTGGAGTGTTGGAAGCAGGTCACCGTTCCGAAGTACCAATCCCTGATTGATTAGCACTACGCTCAGCCAATTCCTGCCAAACGGGACCTTCAAGCTCAACAGCAGCGGCCGGGAATAGGCCGTTCTCCTCTTTTTCGATGTGCTCCCGCAGTGCACTGATCGCCTGGTTAGCAATCCCTATCTCGCCGGCGGCCACTCGAGCAAAGAGCGCGTGAAGGTGCACGTGTTCGGCGCAGAGTGCGTCGACATGTTCGGTGAATTCCTCTCGTTTGCGAAGCTCAGCAAAAACTCCGAGCTCCTCCTGAGAAGTATGGGGATTGAGCAGTGCAATCAGAGATGCAACGAGGGTCTTGGCAGTCTCGTTATCTTGCGCTTCTGCCGCGCGCCGTAGCGGCCCCGTCGCATTGACGATTTCCTCATGCTGGGCCGTCAAATCTGCAATTTCGGTCAGTGCCCTGCATCCACAGTACGAACACATCGCCACTACCTCGTTTCTACTGCTTCAACGTGTCGAGCGGATCCGGAATCTCTGGAAACCTAGTGGCAATCGCCTTCGCCAAAATGCCGTCGCGATGGCCTGCAATGTAATCATAGATACGTTGGGTGATTGGGGAAAGCGCCTTTATCAAAGCGGCGATCAGGGCATAGAGCGTATGCGTTTCCTGGAGTAGATCTGCAACTGCAATTGCGCCCTTCGAGTGGTAATTGCCTCGAACAAAATGCACCCGTTGTTCACATTCTTCTTGGGTAAGTGAGTAGTGCTTCAGATCAGTAGTTTGAAAAGCCACAAACTGTATTGATGAATTTACTCTCGGTCTGATCCAAGCAACTGCTCTACGACAGAAATCGCATTCACCATCCACGATGACGAGACTCTCCTCGTTTTGAGCACTCACTTGATTGGCGATGCAGATCTAAAACTCTTA
This sequence comes from Actinomycetes bacterium, assembly GCA_025355805.1. Lineage (GTDB taxonomy): Bacteria > Actinomycetota > Actinomycetes > Nanopelagicales > Nanopelagicaceae > JANXYY01. Next base: position 14,534 of record JANXYY010000032.1, on the reverse strand, counting down.
AGGCGCAGCGAATTGGTGACGACGAAAATGCTGGAGAACGCCATCGCCCCACCTGCATAAAGGGGATTAAGGAGACCGGACGCAGCAATTGGTATTCCTACAACATTGTAGCCAAAAGCCCAGAAAAGATTACCCTTAATCACGCGAAGTGTTCGGCGTGAAAGGCGGATCGAGTCGGCCACGGCCCAAAGGTCTGCGCGCACCAGGGTGATGTCGGCCGCTTCAATTGCCGCATCAGTTCCTGTTCCCATTGCTAATCCTAAATCGGCTTGCGAAAGGGCAGCCGCGTCATTTACGCCGTCGCCAACCATCGCGACAACTAAACCCTTCGCCTGCAAACTCTTTATCGCGTCAACTTTGCCTTCGGGTCTGACCCCACCCAATACGTTGCTAGCCGGGATACCGACAAGTGCCGCAGTCTCGACCGCCGCTGCTTGAGAATCGCCGGAAATCAACCATGCCTCGAGACCCAGGCGCTCAAGTTCGCGTAGCGCAGCGGCACTTGTTGGCTTTGGTTCATCGCCGATGTCGAAGACTGCCACTGCTTTACCATTGATTGCTGCAACGACGGCGCTATGTCCAGCCTTACGAGCACGATCGACCGCAACTTCCAAGGGTTTGGAAAGTTCAAGAACGGAGTGCAAAATTGCCTCAATTGAACCAGCGAGAACGATTGCGCCATCGACAACACCGGAGACCCCCTGCCCCGGCGTCGAATTGAAATCACTTACCGCAAGAGTCGATAGTCCTTGATTCTTTGAGTATGTGACAATGCTGCGCCCAAGCGGATGTTCACTCGAATTTTCCAGGCTAGCCACCAATTGCAGGACTCGAGATTCATCGCCCTCGATCGTGACGTGATGAACACTCATCTTTCCCGATGTCAGCGTGCCGGTCTTATCGAGGGCAATCGTGTCTATCCGGCGAGTGGATTCCAGGATCTGCGGACCACGGATCAAGACGCCAAGTTGCGCACCGCGACCGGTACCCACCAGAAGTGCAGTGGGCGTAGCTAAACCGAGGGCACAGGGGCAGGCGATAACCAGGACGCTTACGGCCGCCCTAATCGCCTCTGATTGGCTGAAGTCGAGTGCAAGCCAACTGACATAAGTCCCAATGGCGATCACGACAACGACCGGAACAAATACGGCGCTGATTCGATCCGCCAGACGCTGTACGGGCGATTTTCCGGTCTGTGCGTCAGTCACCAAGGTCGCGATTCGACCGAGTTCGGTGTCCGCGCCGATCGCAGTGGCTCGCACTACCAGGCGACCGCTCATATTGATCGTGGCGCCGGCGACTTGCGATCCAATCGTGACATCTACCGGCAGGGACTCGCCTGTTAATAGTGAGGCGTCGATCGCACTTGCGCCTTCAACGACGATGCCGTCGGTCGCGATCTTTTCACCGGGCCGAACCACGAATAGGTCACCGCTCTGAAGAGCCGAAATTGGCAGAGTTACTTCCTCGCCGTCCTTGAGTACGACGACCTCTTTCGCACCGAGATTTAGCAGCGCACGTAAGGCATCGCCTGCATGGCTCTTAGCCCGCGCTTCAAGATATCTACCAAGCAAGATGAAAATCGTGACACCCACGGCTACCTCTAAATAACCTTCGCCCGGTTGTCCCAGTAGGACAGCCAGCGACCAGAAGTAAGACGCAAATACTCCTAGTGATATGAGTGAATCCATTGACGCGCTGCCATGACGGCCTGCGTTGATCGTGGCTCGGTGAATTGGCCAAGCGGCGATGAAGACCACAGGTGTGGCCAGAATAAAAGTCGTCCAATGAGGTGGGTGCCAGAAATGCGTCATTGAAAGAGCAATCACTGGCACACCTAAGACCAGCGCGAGAAGTAACTGCCATACGTAATTTGCTGGTTTCTCGGTAGCTTCGGGATTTTTCAAATGCGCTCTATACCCTGCGCCTTCTACTGCCGCGAGCAACGTTTCTAATTCGATTCCTGGCGTGGCCAGCACGGTTGCGGTCTCGGTCGCATAATTAACGGTCGCCGTCACGCCCTCGACTTTGTTTAACTTCTTCTCAATTCGCGTGGCACAAGAAGCACAAGTCATTCCCTCGAGGGATAACTCAACGGTATTCGCCATTCTTTGCTCCAGTTTTGGATCTCTTGAAAATACCGGCTAGCGGGCGATTGCGACGTAACTGCCGGCTTCAGCGACAGCTGCTTCTACCTTGGCAAAGTCAATTCCATTTTCGGCAGCGAGCGTCATAAGACTTTCTCCGCCGTCGACCAAATCGATCTTCACATCGCTCACTCCATCGAGGGCTGAGACTTCTTCGGTGACCGATTGCACGCAATGCCCACAGGTCATCCCAGTGATTCCGTATTTGAGTTGTTGCTTCATTTTTCTCCCCTTGTGTTACATCAAAGTCTAACGCGGTGCCTTAAACCAGCATTCCTCGATTAGTCGATTACCAGGTTGCCACGCTCAACAAAGTCTGGGGTGAGATGGAGCACTTTGAACCAGAATCCGGCGCTGGTGCCGATAACTAGGGTCCAAATGATCGTGCCAAGGCCTACTGGTCCCCGAAGAATGAGTCCGCCGGTAAAGCCAATTGCCTCGATCGCGATGCGCGCGCGCCAGACCGGCCATCCAAACCGTTGATGGAAGGCAATCATTAAGCCATCGCGAGGTCCGGCTCCGACGTGAGCGCCAACGTAGATCGCAATGCCAAGTCCGGTGAGCACTGTGCCAAATATAAAGAGAGCAACACGCACCAAGAAGTTCCAACTCTGGGCAGTTGCGATTGGATCGTGGGCATACAAGAGATTTACGACGTTCCCAACGATCAAGATGTCGCAGATCGTGCCTAGACCGGGCTTTACACCTAGGAATAAACCACAAAGCAGGACCACGAAGCCTGTTCCAATCATCGCGGTGCCGGTAGCAATGTGAAGGTGGCGAGCCAGCCCAACATGGAGGACGTCCCATGGCGAAACACCGAGTCCTGCGTGGAGGGCCATAAATACGCCGATGCCACAAACCGATAACCCACCAACTGTTTGTGGCAACTTTCGGAGCAATCGCACGATTTCGGTTACTTTAACGCGTCGATGACATCTTGGTGTAAGAGGCCGTTGGTTGTAATGACATTGCCACCGTGGGGTCCGTCAACGCCAGCAATACTGCTAAAGCGCCCGCCGGCTTCTCTTACGATCACATCGAGGGCAGCCATATCCCAAAGAGATAACTCAGGTTCGGTTGCGATGTCGACGGCACCTTCGGCTACAAGTAGATGCGACCAAAAGTCCCCGTAGCCTCTCTGTCGCCAACAACTCTCTGCTAACGAGGTGAATTTCTGGCTTAGGCCCACCAAGGTCCAGCCACGAAGACCGGAAAATGAGATTGATGCGTCGGAAAGTTTAGAGACCTTAGATACGTGAATGCGTCGTGGCGCACTGGTCATAAATGTCGTGTATGCGCCACCGCCATCGTGGGCAAACCATCGACGAGCAAGAGCTGGTGCTGACGCGACACCAACTTTTGTGGCATCTCCTTCGAGTAACGAAATCAAAGTCGCCCATACAGGTACGCCGCGCACGAAATTTTTGGTTCCATCGATGGGATCGATTACCCACCGCCGACCCGAGCTTCCCGCGCGTTCGCCAAACTCTTCGCCGAAAATTCCATCGTTTGGCCGGTGCTTTGTCAGTTCATCGATCATTGCTCGTTCCACCGCCCGATCGGCGTCAGTTACTGGCGATAGATCTGGCTTCTTTTCAACTTTAAGATCGAGCGACTGATACCGAGACAACGTGATCTCATCGGCGAGGTCGGCGAGTCGCAAGGCAAGTTTCAGATCGGAGTCGTAGTCAGCCACATTGGAACGCTACTAGAAAGTTTCAGAAAGTTGCGCGGGGCGAGGCTAGAAGCCGCCGCAAACTATTTACTCGTTCATCTTTTGACGGATCACTTGCTGCCCACGCTGTTAACGCGCACTCTGATCCTTCGTGATCGCAACCGCGTGGACAATTCTCCACTACTTCAACAATGTCGTCGAATGCCGCAATAATGCGTTCCGGATTCAGATGTGCAAGACCAAACGAGCGCACGCCAGGGGTATCGATCAGCCAACCTCCACTTTCTAGACGCAAGGCCACTGCACTTGATGAGATGTGACGCCCACGTCCAGTAACTTCATTCACTGCACCGGTTGCTCGCTTCGCCCCCGGGATCAAGGCGTTAACCAACGTTGATTTCCCGACCCCCGAATGACCTATGAAGACGCTGCTTCGCCCAGAAAGTTGCTCGCGCAAGGGTTCAAGATCCGCCCCCTTTTGGATAGATAAAGTTTTGAGTGGAAGCGACCGGTAAGAAGCAAGAAAAGCGTCAGGACTGGCCAGGTCGGACTTGGTCATAAGGAGGAGCGGTTCGATTCCCGCGTCAAAGGCAGCGGCCAGGCATCGGTCTACGAAACCAGATCTTGGCTCTGGATTGGCACATGCTGTGACCACAACCATGAGGTCGATATTGGCGACGATGATTCGTTCCGTGGGGTCGTCATCGTCGGCCGTTCTACGCAAGACATTCCGACGCTCCGAAATTGCCACGATGCGCGCGAGTGAGGTGATATCGCCATTGCTGTCTCCAATTACATCGACGTTATCGCCAACTACAACTCCCTTTCGCCCGAGATCTCGTGCTTTTATTGCAGTCAGGCTGAGCCCGTCCGCACTTTCACAGGTGATGCGGCCTCGATCTATCTGGGTAACGATGGCAGGGAACGTGCCACTAAATGAGGGTCGGTCTTTGCTTCGCGCTCGAGTACTTCGAGTTGCTCTAACCCGCACATCTGACTCGTCGAAACTGCGGGTTCGATCGCGACCGGCCATCATGCCTCGAGCATCGTGGACCAGAGTCCAACAAAATCTGGGAGCGTCTTCTGCGTTGTCGCAATATTTTCAATTTCGACGCCAGGCACAACCAGGCCTATCAATGCACCGGCAGTGGCGAGTCGGTGGTCGTCGTAGGTATGGAAGAGGCCTCCATGTAATGGTTGCGGGTGGATCTCTAAACTGTCTGGGCCCTCGATCACCTTTCCACCCAATCGATTGATCTCCGTGGCCAGGGCGGTTAATCGGTCGGTTTCGTGGAGACGTAGGTGCCCGATTCCGCGGAGTAACGATTTTGTTGATGCCAACGCACAAAGCGCCGCGATCACTGGCGTTAGTTCACCGACGTCGTGCAAATCAAAATCGATGCCGGCTAGCGTTTCACCCGCACTCACCCGTAACCCCTCAGTTACGAACTCAACATTTGCACCCATAATTTTCAATAAATTTCTGAGTTGATCTCCTGGCTGAGTGGTGGTGGTGGGCCAATCTTGAATCGTGACACTCCCACCTGTGACCAGGGCCGCTGCTAAAAATGGTGCTGCGTTGGAAAGGTCAGGCTCGATCACCATTGTTTGTGACAGCAGTGAACCGCTTTCGACTCGCCATACATTCACTTCCGAGTCATCGACGATTGCGCCAAATTCGCGCAGCATTTTGACAGTCATGTTTATGTGCGGCGTCGAGGGGAGAGATGTACCAATATGTCGAATGGTGATTCCATCCTGCGTTGCAGGCGCAACAAGCAACATGGCAGAAACAAATTGGCTTGAAGCGCTAGCGTCGAGAGATATTTCGCCTCCGCGCAGAGATCCATGCCCTTCGACCGTCATGGGAATGGCATTTCGGCCGTCGTCGTTGATGGTCGCCCCGATCGCGCGAAGTCCAGAGATTACTGGCCCGATCGGCCGCTCGTGCGATCGTGGATCGCCGTCGAAAAAAATTGTGCCGATTGCGAGTGCCGCGACTGGCGGCAGGAAACGCATGACAGTGCCAGCATTCCCAACATCTACCGTGGCCGGTCCTTGAAGTTTTCCTCTGGTGATTTTCCAATCGCTGCCATCATCTTCAACTTGGACTCCCAGCGCTTGCAAGCCAGCCGCCATGAGCAAGGTGTCCCGAGAGCGAAGTGGCCCTATGAGATTCGAAGTACCGTCGGCAAGAGTGGCCAGAATCAAGGCGCGATTGGTCACTGATTTAGAGCCTGGAATTTTTAAGACAGTATTGATCGCGCAACCCGCTACGGGCGCTGCCCAATGTTGCTTTTCCGTGCTCACCATGCTGACTTTACCGGTCTGACTGGGACGATAACCATCGACCACTTAGAGTTCACACATGTGCGGTCGATATGCAGCCTCACGGCGACCTGAGGAACTCATCGAAGAGTTTGAAATCGAGACTGTGCCAGCGCACCTGCTTGAGCCCAATTGGAACACTGCACCGACCCAATCTATTTACGTCGTGGCCGAAGTTGAACAGCGAAGAACACTTTTTATTGCCTCCTGGGGTTTGATTCCCTCGTGGTCCAAAGATTCAAAAGGTGGAGCGAAAACGATCAATGCGAGAGTTGAATCCATCGCAGAAAAGCCATCTTTTCGAGCCGCGTTCAAATCGCGTCGGTGCATCATTCCGGCCGACGGATATTACGAGTGGTACGCAAAGGCGGCTCCCAAGCAACCCTTCTATATCTGTCGTCTTGATGGCAAGGCGCTGGCCATGGCCGGTCTCTATGAACATTGGCGTAATCCGGTTAGTGGCGATCTGATCACTTCGGCCACCGTCATTACTACCGCTTCCAAAGGAGGGATCGCTCAGATCCATGATCGGATGCCGGTACTTTTGCCCCGCGAGCGTTACGAGGCATGGTTAGCTCCTACTCCGTCCCCCAAAGAGTCACTCTTGGCGCTCCTCGACGTACCAGGGGTGGCCCTAGATTTAGTGGCCCTCCCGGTCACGCGTCGGGTCAATTCGGTGCGTAATAACGGCAGCGAACTCATCGAAGTCATCCCAATCGAGGACGAAACACTCCCTTTTTGAATCCCAAGGGGAATCAGATGCCGATCCGCCGCGTTTAGGTGGGTATGGGGACAAGGTGCCGGGTTCGAGATTCGAGACCCCCAGCGCCGATCTTTAGCAAAGTTGCAGCAAGCCAGATAGCCTTCGTGGCGATGGCAATTAACGCTGGGGAGAGCCAGACCAAAGAGAGCGTCGCCGAGCGAACTGCTCGTTTTGAACGTGATGCCCTGCCATTCCTTGACCCGCTCTACGCAGCAGCCCTTCGGATGACCAAGAATCCGCAGAATGCCCAGGATCTAGTGCAAGAGACTTACGTCAAAGCCTTTACCTCTTTCCACCAGTACGAAGATGGCACCAACCTAAAAGCTTGGCTCTATCGCGTTCTGACCACGACCTTCATCAACACCTATCGCAAAGCGCAACGTCAGCCTTTAATCGCGGGGGAAGAGTTGCAAGAGTGGCAGGCGGCCGAGGCGGCAACGCACACCAGCGATAAGGGCCGATCTGCCGAGATGGAAGCTCTGGACCACTTGCCGGATTCTGACGTTAAAGACGCACTGCAGGCCATGCCTGAAGATTTTCGTCTCGCTGTCTACTTGGCAGATGTTGAAGGTTTTGCTTACAAAGAGATTGCGGAAATTATGGAAACGCCAGTCGGCACCGTGATGTCACGCCTGCACAGAGGACGTCGAATACTTAGAGAATCGCTCGCAGACTATGCGCGCGAACATGGCTTCCTCTCAACAGATGGGGCTCCGGCATGAGTTGCGGTAATCACCACGACACCAACTGTCGCGACGTACTCGACGCCGCGTTCCTGTTCATCGATGACGAGTTGAGCGATGGCACGATGCGCCACGCAATAGAGATACACCTTGAAGAGTGCGGCCCTTGCCTCAAGGAGATGTCCATTATTCGACGCATTAAGGAACTTGTTTTTCGTTCGAGTGGGGATTCTGCACCCGACACGCTTCGTAAGGCCATTCGCGGTCAGATCACCCAATTACGTCTTACGATGACGGAAGTAGAAATCCGCAGCGAGTAGGAGTTCATAGTGGCGAACAGGTCATCTGACGTGCATGACGTTCGTGCCGAGATGGTCGCCAATGTTCTATCGATCCAAGTTAGTTTGGGCGAAGTGGTGACGGTTGGCCAGCAACTTCTTCTACTCGAGTCAATGAAAATGGAGATCCCGGTGCTCAGTGACGTGGCCGGGACAATTTCAGAAATAGCTGTTTCGCCCGGAGTTGTTATTCAAGAGGGCGACCTTCTCTTTCGAGTTTCCTAAGTGAACGAAACACTTTCACAACTTGTCGGTGCAGTCGGTTTCGCCTCCTTGACGGTACGCGCGGCTGATACCGCTCTCGCCCTTGGGTCAGGGGATGTTCCAGTTCTCGGAACGCCTCGAGTCGTTGCTCTGGCTGAAGCCGCCTGTGTGGCGGCACTACTTGATCGTCTTAGCCCCGAGCAGACCAGCGTTGGCACTCGAGTGGAACTCGATCACACAGGCGCGAGCGAGGTCGGGGCCAGCGTTCGGGCATCCGCAAGCGTGACCGTTATCAGCGGCTTGAAATTAACTTTCGAAGTGGAAGTGCACGATGGTTCACGTTTAGTTGCGCAAGGTTTCATCACCCGGGTTGTAGTCGATCGCATTAGTTTTTTGGCGAAGGCAGCCGGACAAGCGCGCAGCGAATAACTCCAACCTAGTTGCCTCACCGTGAGCGGCGGGTTGCCTCCTTTACCTTTCCGATGATGTCTGGTGCGCTTTGCTGTTTCGGTGCAAACTCGACGCTGGTTAGTTCAGGAATCGATCAGGTCCACGGCTGAGACGTTCAACACTTGTAATCTTGCCGGCAGATTAGGTGTCAATCGAATCTCGACTTTCAACGCACCACGATGGCCCAAAAGTTTCCACGATAGATGGGAGAGTGAATCGCTGATCGTATCTGCAATAGTGCGGGTGCTCAGAAGTCCGCCGATTTCTCGGAGTGCAGTTGCTATCTCTGATTGGCGGAAACTACGGGGATCGTCAAGATCCATATTGTCAGCAAATATTCGGTCAGCAACTAAATTATCCCAATTCTGAATTAACAATTCGACCTGCAGTTGCATCTCGTAGAGTATTTTCGACGGATCTCTCGGATATTCTGCAGATTCCCGCTTCTCCAACAAATATCTCAACGCTTGTGCGCATGCCTCCGCAGGGGATGCGTACCTTCCATTTGCAAGAGCTATAAGACCGATTCCACTTCCGATGTGCCATCGCATGTGCGATCCAAAGCCCGGGTATCCGCCTGAATGTCCGACAATCTTCCCAAAGTCGAAGTCCTCCTCAACCGCCAAGCCGAAGCCATAGCCTGCAGAGCTTGTGGTGGGTGCATCAAGTTGACGAAGTCGCGAAGGAGGCATGATCCGTTGAAGTTGTTGCATTTCACGCCTGCTTATACTCGAAATTGAATTATGTTGGTCGATAGATTCAGAGTCAAAAGCTTGAATCATGATCCCAATCCACTTTGCCAAATCGACGGTATTTGTAAGCAGCCCGCCTATCCCCGAGAATGCCCCGTGGCTCGAGAACGGCTCCGCTTCCCAGGCACCGTTTCGCTTTACGTACCCGGTAGCTAGATTCTCCAAGCGACGAAAATCAAAACTAGAAGTTGCCATTTTCAGCGGCGTTAAGATTTCTGTTTCAATGAATTCGGTAAAGCGTTTTCCTGAGACATTGACGATAATTGCTGTCACTAGGGCATAACCTAAATTTGAATATTCCCAATTTGTGCCCGGAACAGAATCGAAACGCAATCCAGTTTCGATCAATTTTATGAATTCACCAGGTGTCAGCGACTCTTGTCTATCCGCCCACTTATCGTCGGTCGGAAAGCCAGCAGTCATTGTGAGTAACATCCTCAAAGTGATCTTGGGAGAGTTGGGAAAGGGAACCATGACGCCCTCAAACTCCGGAATATATTTCGTGATCGGCTTATCAAGATCTAGGAGATTTCGATCGCGTAGAATCAGTGCAGCAGCAGCTGTAAAGCTCTTAGTGATCGATGCAACGCGAAAGACGGTTTGCGAATCTGGGGTATTGCCGCCGAGGCTGGAAACTCCAATACCCTTCGTGTGGAGTATTTGCTCCTGATAGGTAACCGCGTAAATGAGTCCTGGGGTTTTCCCCAAATCAAAGTAGTCGCCGAATATTTGATCTACTGCATTCAGATCCTCACGAGAAATCGGCATTTGTAAAGGGTAGTACACCCTACTCAAGAAATATCTTCATCGACTTTGGCCAGATCTCATGTGTTGTAGCAATTCATGTGCAGTCTTTGTCTGGCTACGGTCAGATACCTGTCGTAGTTCGTGGATAAGCAATCGCCGGATCGGTTGCGATATTGACCAGATAGGGAATGCCACTAGCAAACGCTCGATCGAGCGCAGCACCGATCTTTGTAGGGTCAGTAACAAATTCGCCGCCAGCACCAAGGGCGATTGCGACCTGGTCGTAGCGCGTTTGATGGCCAAGATCGGCAGCGACGTCGTAGCCGAAGAGGGATTGCATCGGGTGTTTCTCCAAACCCCAAGCACTGTTGTTGCCGACAACCATCACTACGGGAAGTTTGTGACGAACAAGTGAATCAATTTCGATCAATGAAAAGCCGATGGCTCCATCGCCTAACAGGAGTGCGATTTGAGCTGATGGTCGCGCGAGCCTGGCAGCGATGGCCGAACCCATCCCGCCTCCCAGACAGCCGTAGGGGCCTGGATCGAGCCAGCATCCTGGTTGTGCAGGCTCGACGAATTTGCCGGCAAAAGAGACGAAATCGCCGCCGTCGCCGATCACAATTGCGTCATCGGCAAGCCGAGGCAGTAGCTCTCCATAAATCCTGGCTGGATGAATGTAAGGTGCCTCGCTATGTAGTAAATCTAAATCTCTGGCGCTAGCTGCCTTGGTCGCTTCTCTCAGATCATCTGCCCATGGTTTATAGCGCGTAACTAAATCAGTCGATTGTAAGTCTTCAACGATGGCGTGGAATATCAACGAAAGGTTTCCTGCAGCGCTTGCCGCCAGTTTTACGTGCGTCGCAACCTGTTGCAGCGAATCGGCAATGTGGATGACTTTTGCATCGCCAAATCGCCCATATCCAAGGCGGAAATCAAGCGGAGTGCCAGCAACGATCACCAAGTCGGTCTGTCGAAGTGCGACGGACCGTGCCTTGCTTACTAGCAGTGGATGACCACGAGGAATGATCCCGCGTGCTGTTCCATTGGTGACTACGGGAATGCCGAGCAATTCCACAAAATTACGCGCTGATTCTTCAGCTCCGTCGGCCCAGACGTCAGTTCCTAAGATCAGGAGTGGTTTAGAGGAAATTCGGATTGCATTCACAATCCCCTCTATCTCGCTCGAATGCATTGAGACTGGGGTTGGTTTCCATGATTCCAATTCAGGAATTGAAGCCGGGCCAAAGAAAATATCCATTGGAATATCAAGAAAGGTCGGCCCTCGATGCGGTGAGCGTGCGAGTGTTAGAGCGCCGAAGGCATCATCAGAGATGCTCGCGGTGGTTGTCGATGTTCGCGCGCTCTTAGTAATTGGTGAAAGTAATGGGGGATGATCAATTTCTTGGAGTGCACCTTGGCCCCACCGATTCGCGGGCGCACGGCCGCCAATGACGAGTAATGGCGCACCGTTGTATTTAGCATTCGCGATCGCACTGATTCCGTTGGTTACTCCAGGTCCTGCGGTTACAACCGCCAGCCCTGGTGTTCGAGTCAAACGTCCAGTGGCCTCCGCGGCAAAAACGGCGCTCTGTTCATGACGTACGTCGATAATCGGAATCGGGGGAGTGGCGTGAACGGCTGCGTCATAGATTGGAAACACATGCGCACCAGAGAGGGTGAATAGGTGTTTGACTCCGTGAGCCTTCGCCGCTGCTAGTGCCGCGTCGCCACCATGAGTTTCTCGTTCTTCGGTCATATGGCCAGGGTATGCGTTTGCCGATCTCTAGTAAATAAAAAAACTTCGGGCGGCAAACCCAGTAAAGGATTTACCGCCCGAAGTAAATGACTGTTACTTCTTTGTGGCCGCGAAAATTTCTGCGATTTCATCAATTTTGCCAAGCAATTTGTCGGCGACTGCGACATCGTTGGTGCCCTTGGTGCCGCCTGCCCCTGCCAACTTTGTTGCTTCGTTGAATAATCCATTTAATTGTGGGTAGGTCTCAAAGTGGGCCGGCTTGAAGTAATCGGTCCAGAGGATCCACAGATGTTCCTTGACCAGATTTGATCGCTCTTCCTTAATCGACACTGCACGCTGCTGAAAGACCGGGTCAGCATTGGCGTGAAATTTTTCCATGCAAGCTTTCACCGATTGGGCTTCGATCCGAGCCTGAGCTGGATCGTAGACACCGCAGGGGAGATCGCAATGCGCATAAACAGTGGTACGTGGGGTCAATAAGCGCGCGATCATAAGGCGCACTCCTTCCATCAGGTTAGCCAGGCTCGTTGCTGTTGGCTTCTTACTGATGTGACACTACCTTCCATGAGCCAAAGATTCCTAGCGAAACCGGTGACGACGGTCGTAGTCGCTGGAGACTCGATGCTGCCCACCTACGCGTCGGGAGATTGGTTGGTAGCTACCTGGAATCGGCGAATTGCGCCGGGCCAGGTCGTAGTCATCGAACGTGAAAGTCGACCGGGGATCCTCTTGATCAAGCGGGTGCTCCGGGCCGAAGGGCAGAAGTGGTGGGTGGAGGGGGATAACGCCTCGGCCAGCGATGATTCCCGATCCTTTGGGGCGATTGATGAGGCAGAAATTGTCGGACGCATTCGCTTTCGCTTCCGTCGAGCCTAGGATCGGTCTGTGTACTTCACTGATCGCGGAATCGAAGAATTGATCGCCCGGCGTGGCGAAGAAAGCGTTTCCCTTGAGTGGATAGGGAATCGCCTTCAGGAATTTACTGATCTAAATCCGGAGTTCGAAACCGCGGTCGAGCGCCTAGCTACCTGGCTTGCTCGAACAGACGACGTCGGGCAATAGGAAATGTTTTCCGTCTATGCCGATTCTGCCAACGCAATCGATCCGCTTTCTGCATTGGTGGTTGGCGATCGGCCTGAGCCGGTGGCCAAACCCGGGTGGCAACGCGTTGAAGTAAAAGCAGCAAGTCTTAATCATCATGATGTCTGGTCGCTTCGGGGCGTGGGTTTGGCCAGTGATCGATTGCCGATGATTCTGGGTTGCGATGCCGCCGGGATTGACGAGAGCGGCCGCGACGTCGTTGTGCACGGAATTATCGGAGATCCGGGATGGTCAGGTGCGGAAACTCAGGATCCAAAGCGTTCTTTGTTATCCGAAAAGTATCAGGGGACTTTCGCTCAGTATGTTTCGGTCCCGGAACGTAATCTCATTCGAAAGCCCGTCGAACTTTCTTTCGCTCAAGTCTCCGCCCTGCCCACTTCTTGGCTTACTGCCTACAGCGCACTCGCTTCGAAATCGGGGCTGAAAGCCGGTGACACGGTTCTAATTCAGGGAGCGGGCGGCGGTGTTTCGACGGCGCTAACTGTGCTCGCGCATGCGATGGGTTTTCGCACTTGGGTAGCTACTCGCGATTTAGGCAAGAGGGAGCGATCGCTGGCGCTGGGCGCGGATGAAGTATTTGAAACGGGAGTACGGCTTCCTGAACGCGTTGATGCGGTAATGGAAACTGTTGGCCAGGCCACTTGGGCGCATTCCGTTCGGGCCCTACGTCCAGGCGGCACCATTGTCATTTCGGGTGCTACCAGTGGAGATTCGCCCCCCGCGGAGTTAACTCGGATCTTTTTCTTGGAGTTGAAGATTATTGGGTCGACGATGGGGTCGAAGGCGGAATTGGAATCACTTCTTAACTTCATGGTTGAACGTCATCTCGAACCAGTCATCGATCAAATCCTGCCCATGGAAGATGCGCGCACAGGGTTCGCGCGAATGATCGCTGGCGATGTATTTGGAAAGATCGTTTTTGCGAATTAACGAATTAGATATTCGATAGCGCAGATTGCAACGATTGAGCCCACGCATCACTCGTGTAAGTGGCGCCCGAAACTCCTTGCACGTTCGCCGATTGTGCCGAGAGGGTTTGTTGAACCAGGTATGGAACTGCTTGGCGGCTGATTTCACTTGACCTACCACCCTGTGGAGATTGCAGGGCGCTCACCGAAATGATCTTCGTGCCTTGAACCGTAATTTGAACTTGCACGGGTCCGAAAGGTGTTTGTACTGCCGAGCCGGCGATCTTGCGCGATGTTGTGGTGGTCGGAGCAGGTGTGGACTTCGGGGTCGTCGTTTTCCTAGGACGTTTCGCCCGAACTTTTGCGGCGGGTGCCTTCTTTTTTGCCGTGGCGACAGCCAGGGGGCTACTAGAACCCTTAGGCGCAGCGGCTCGCGTGGGCGCAGTGGGTGCAGTAGATGCAGTGGGTGCTTGAGTTGTCGGAGAAGCGGTCGATGCGGTGGGAGTTGGCGTTGATATCGGTGCCGTAGATCTTGTAGAGACTGGGGCCTGGGCAACCAATGGGTTGGCGGTCGTCGCTCCTGGCACATATGAAAGAACGCCCACCGTTCCGAGCACGGTTCCCGTGATAACCAGTAACGGGCGCTTTTTCATGGCGTACAGACTGTCAGTCGTCG
>JANXYY010000185.1 GCA_025355805.1 Actinomycetes bacterium | reverse complement strand
CTCACCTTGAGCGGCGAGTTGCCTCACCTTGAGCGGCGAGTTGCCTCACGGTGAGCGGCGAGTTGCCTCACGGTGAGCGGCGAGTTGCCTCACCTTGAGCGCTCCCACCTGAAAGTTTTCAAGGCGAGGACCACGCCGATAATTAGCCAGATGCCCAGGATTAAGGCGATTTTCCCAAGTTCCCAGGAATGTCCGACCTCATGTGCGCTGAAGGATTCGGGCAAGAAAACCGATCTCATACCCTGCGTCATCCATCTCAATGGAAAGATCGAAGCTGTGTACTGCATCCATGTTGGCAATTGATTGAAGACGAAAAATACGCCACTGGTGAATTGCAAAACGAGAACGATGGGGGTCACAACCGCGGACGCTCCTCGCCCGCTGCGCGGGATGCTTGAGAATGCAATCCCAAGCAAAGTTGAAACAGCTGATCCGAGAGTCGTGACCCAGAGTAGAACTAACCAGTGATTTGCATTAATCGGTAATTTCACGTGGAAGAGTAAGACGCCAATCAGGAGGAGCATGATGATCTGGGCAACAGTGCTAAGAACTACCAGGATCGCCTTGCCTATGAAATAAGCCATCGCGGGCATAGGCGTCCCTCGAAGACGTTTAAGCGTTCCGTCGTCGCGTTCCATCGGGATCGCAATTGCGAGCCCTTGAAATCCCGAGTTGACCAATCCCGAAGCGATCATGCCGGCCACAAAGTATTGACTGAAAGTTACGCCGGGCACGATGTTCATTTTGAATACCGAACCGAAGATTAGGAGTAGTAAGACTGGAAACATGAGGGTGAAAACAACAGACTCGCGTTGCCGCATGAATTGACGAACTTCAATTCCACCACGACTCCGACCTGTTGCCAGCAATGAAGGCAGTTTTCGCCTCACGATTCGTTGCTCTCAAGCATTTCGAGGTATATCTCTTCTAAGCTGGGGCGCCGTATGCGAAGCTCAGGAATTTCTCCTTCAAATCGACGGATAATTTCACCCAAAGCGAGAGTGGGAGTCGTTGTTCGTAATTCTTGGAGCAAATTATTTTCATTCCACGAAATTATCGCCTCAGCTTGGTTTCTGCCCCCGATGCTCTGGGGAGTTCCGGTGTCGATGATCACGCCACGATTGATCACAATGAGACGATCAGCTAGCGCCTCAGCCTCGTCAAGGTAGTGAGTCGTCAAAAGAATTGTCGTGCCATCTGCGCGGAGTAATCGGATCAAATCCCAAAACGCTCGTCGTGCCTCCGGGTCGAAGCCCGTGGTTGGTTCATCAAGAAAGAGCAACTTTGGATTGCCGAGAATTCCAAGGGCCACGTCAAGTCGTCGTCGTTGACCACCGGACAATTCACGGCACCTAGACGTTCGCTTTTCTGCAAGACCGACCGAGTCGATAACTTCCGACGGGTCGCGGGGGTTCGAATACAACGTGGCGAAATGGCGAACGGTCTCGGAGACGGTTAACTCCGCAACGTCGCTGGTGCTCTGTAACACGATTCCAAGTTGGTCGCGCCAACTCCGCGCCTCAGCTCCCCTTATCGCAGGATCGACTCCTAAGACGCTCACTTCGCCACTATCACGGTCGCGAAAGCCTTCGAGTATCTCAACCGTCGTTGTTTTCCCAGCACCGTTTGGGCCGAGAAACGCAAGCACCTCGCCTGCATATACGTCAAAGTCAATTCCGGCGACGGCTTGGGTAGTTCCATACGTCTTAACCAGCCCTCGTACGCGTACCGCTATTTCACTCACGCTGTGCACTCTACCGAGTCGTGAATGAGAGGAGTCGCCGCACCCAAAACCCACAGGCAAGCACGAGCCACAGTTCACGAAATTGATGGGTTCATTTTCACGAGATAGGCGCCAACTTTCGGAGATGAATATTTTTACAAATAAACCTATGTCGACTGCCCAGCTGACTCATCTCGGATTTGATCGGAACGCAGTCCGTGCCGCTATCAGCCGCGGGCATTTACGCCGCGTGGCGAGGGGAGTATATGTAAAATCGAATGTCCCAGATAATTCACTCACTAGGGCAAGCGCCTTGAGTTTGGTTCTACCGCAATCTTCGGTGGCGGTCGGAATGAGCGCGGCTTGGATTCATCAGATTGCGGGAATTGAACTGGATATTGATGATTTATTCGCACGACCTGAGTTTGCGATTGTCGGTCGAGACACTCATATCGAACGAGTTGGAATCGTTCAACATCGCTATCAAATTGCTCATGGCGATCTGATTCGAATTGGTGACTTGTCGCTGACGAGTTTCGATCGAACCGCCTTTGACCTTGCGAGGATTCGCGACGCATATAAGGCATTAGGTTATTTGGATATGTGTGCTGGGACCGGGCGCCTAGATGTCGAACAGGTCATTCGCATTCGGAAAGAGAGTCTCGGCTTTAGATTCGTCGGCACGATTGATTTCGTATTGCCACTGATAGACCGAGGCAGTCAATCGATGGGAGAGAGCAAGACTCGCCTCAAAATTATTGAATCGGGTTTGCCTGTGCCTACAACACAGTGTCCAGTATTCATACCAACCACGGGCCAGACGTTTTACCTCGACGTCGGTTGGCAGCGAGTGAAGGTGGGAGTCGAATTTGACGGCGCAGCAGATCATTCATCACCGGAACAAGTCGCGCACGATGAGGATCGGCGAAGACTTATTGGAGATACGGGATGGAAAATATTTGTCGTCAGAGGTGAAGATTTGCGCAACGGCAGATGGCTTAACGAATTGCGGCTTGCAATCCAGTCTCGACTACCGCGTTCGATTGCTCCCCTACTTTTCGGAGCGCGTCAATAGCGCGGCGCATCTCTCGTACGCTGAGTGCGCGGACCGCGTTGATCTCTTTTTTCCCAACAAACGGTGTGCCAATGACGACGATGATCGAGCCCATCATCTGGCCAGGCGACTACGTGCGGAGTCGCCTGGCGAATCTCTTGATCACAACCAGGGCAGCGATATGGCTTGGTCGAGGTGGAACCGGTGATTCTACGAACTCGGAAAATTCCGTCGGGATGCTCCTCGATGGTCTCGGCCCCCGGCCTGTCTTCGCGCTCGTGAATTGGTTCCTCGGCTCGTCGATGCTTACGCGGGCTCATTCCACTATTCTGCCGCGTGATTGAGGCAACCCGCCGCTCAAGGTGAGGCAACCCGCCGCTCACCAGGAAACAGAGTGAGGCAACCCGCCGCGGATATCGGGCATTGGCGGACGTAGAATCGGCTATGCCCTTCACCGGCGGTGTTGAGATTGAACGAAAATTCGACGTCGGTGAGACAACTCAGTTACCGCCTTTGCATCAGTTGCCCGGGGTGCACCGGGTCGAGCAGCCTGTCGAGCACAAACTCAATGCCACATATTTTGATACCGCCGACTTTGTGCTGGCGGCTCGAGGAATGACATTGCGTCGACGCACCGGCGGCGAGGACGCTGGTTGGCATCTCAAATTGCCGGTCGCTTTGGATGTGCGCCGGGAAATACGCGAACCTCTGGCGGTGGATCCCAACATCGTGCCGCCACCATTCTTGCTTTTGCTGCGTGTA
>JANXYY010000157.1 GCA_025355805.1 Actinomycetes bacterium | reverse complement strand
TCGACGGGCAGGTGCATCGCATGAAAATCTGCTTTAACAAGTGCTTCGTATGCGGCACGAGGGAACTCACTCTTCTCGTCTACTTCGGCCGCATGAGGGGCAATGTGAGCATCGGCTAAAGCACGGACCGTAGTTCGCAATTGGTTGTATTCGTCGGGCAGGCAATATAAATCAAAGGTCATAAGGCAACACTAATCTGCTATCCAACTGGCTGATAACGTGAGCCTATGCTGACTCTCTCCGTCATAGGCACCAACTACCTCGGGGCAACCCACGCCGTAGGCATGGCAGAACTTGGCTTTAACGTCATTGGGCTAGATACGGATGAGCGCAAGATCGAAGCCTTGGCAGCCGGTCGCCTGCCCTTCTATGAGCCAGGCCTACCTGAATTGCTCAAGAAAAACCTCGATTCAGGTCGCCTGCGATTTACCACCAGCATCGAGCAGATCAGCGATGCCGACGTTCATTTTCTCTGCGTGGGTACTCCCCAGCGCCGAGATGGAAACGCCGCTGATCTCACCTATGTCTTTTCGGCGGTTGAAGCAATTGCCAAAGTGGCAAAAAGTGGCTCGCTAATTGTTGGAAAATCAACGGTCCCCGTCGGCACCGCTGAACTTTTGATTGCGAAAATTCATCAAATAAATCCCAGTCTTGATTTGGCTTGGAATCCTGAATTTTTACGTGAAGGTTTTGCCATCGAAGATACTCTTCACCCGAACCGCATCGTCGTAGGAGTGCAAAGTGATCTCGCCGAAGCGACGTTGCGTCAGGTTTACGAAAAATTGTTGGCCGAACAAATCCCATGGATTCGCTCCGATCTACGTACGGCTGAACTGGTCAAAACTGCCGCAAACGCATTCCTAGCAACGAAAATTTCATTTATCAATGCGATGGCTGAGGTTTGTGATGTCGCCGGCGCAGACGTTATGACGCTGGCCACGGCCATCGGCTATGACCCACGCATTGGCAATCGTTTCCTGCAAGCAGGGATTGGTTTTGGCGGAGGTTGTTTGCCTAAAGACCTCCGAAGTTTTATGGCCAGAGCGGAAGAACTTGGCGCTAAAGAAGCTCTCGACTTCCTTAGCGATATCGATTCGATCAATCTCCGCGCTCGCCATCGGATGGTTGACTTGGCGGTGGCCGAACTTGATGGCAACCCCGTCGATAAGAAAGTTTTCGTTCTTGGGGCTGCCTTCAAACCAAATAGCGACGATGTCCGCGATTCGCCTGCACTTGAAATCGCGGAGGGCCTCGCAAAACTAGGGGCGAATGTCGTGATTCACGACCCCAAGGCCCTCGATAAGGCGAAGGAACGTTTTCCTCATCTGCAATTCTCAGACGATCTAAATCAATCGGCGCTTGGAGCAGACTTGGTTCTTCACCTCACCGAATGGCTCGAATATCGAGAATTGGACCCAGCCGAATTAGGGAAACTAGTAAGTCGGCGGCGGATCATCGACGGGCGTAATGCGCTCTCCCCCGCGAAATGGCAGAACGCGGGCTGGACGTACCTCGCGCCAGGAAGGCCGCGCTTCGATGCCCATGACTGACGAATCAGCCATCGAGGCAATGCTCGCGATGAAAACCTGGGCGATAGTGGGTCTTGGTGACAACCCCGCGCGGGCTGCGTACGACGTTTCAGCGCTCCTAATCGCCAAAGGCCACAAAGTGGTGCCGGTGCACCCGCTTGCCAGGCCAGTCCACGGGCAAGAGGCTTATCCCCAACTGGCTGACATTCCATTCGCGATCGATGTCGTGGACGTCTTCGTCAACAGTTCCTTGGCCGGGGCGATCGCGGATGAAGCCCTGGAGATCGGCGCCAAAGGAGTCTGGTTTCAACTCGGAGTCACCGACCAAGACGCCTTCCAGCGCGTGATAAAAGCTGGGGTCCTGATGGTGATGGATCGTTGCCCCGCGATCGAATACGGAAGGCGCAGCTGAGGCAACCCGCCGCTCACGGTGAGGCAACCCGCCGCTCACGGTGAGGCAACCCGCCGCTCACGGTGAGGCAACCCGCCGCTCACGGGGGTGGTGTATCAATTGGGCGCGAACTGATATATCTTCACCCTATGGCACTGGCGCTCCTTAAGGATGAACCCTCATTCTCTGAGCGTGCCTACCGCTCGATTCGTCGCCTAATCGTCACCCTGGCGCTTGAACCTGGCTCGGTAATCAGCGAGAGCGACCTGATGGCCCGCCTTGGGCTTGGCCGGACTCCAGTCCGAGAAGCGCTCCGCAGGCTGGCCAATGAGCGCTTGGTTGAGGTCTATCCACGTCGTGGAATGTTCGTGGCCGGCGTTGACACAAGAGATTTGAGTGCCCTCTTTGAAATTCGTGAACAGTTAGAGCCATTTGCCGCACATTTAGCGGCCACTCGTCGCAACGCTGCTGATTTAGCGATCATCGATCAATTGCTCAATGATCTAGATTCCGTGGCCGGCGATGCAAAGCGTTTGATTGATCTCGATCAACGCACGCACGAACACGTTTATCGATGCAGCCACAATGAATTCTTAGCTAGCACTCTTGATCAGCATTACATGCACGCCTTACGAATTTGGTTCCTCGCCCTCGACCGAGTGACGGAACTAGAACAAGCGGTGTTAGAACATCGAGCCCTGCTTGAGGCGATTCGCGACGGAGACGCGCTTCGTTCTGAAGAGCTGATGCGTCAACACGTTGCGGGCTTCGAAACCTCGATCCATCGCAATTTATAAGTCTTAATATCCGAGAAATTAATACACCAACCGAAAGGAACGGATCTCAAAATGAGTTCCCTACCAACGAAGGCAAAAGTCGTAGTCATTGGCGCCGGCATTGTCGGCAATAGCGTCGCTTATCACTTGGCTCGCCTAGGTTGGCGGGATTTGGTTCAGCTCGATAAAGGACCACTTCCAAATCCCGGTGGCTCAACCGGGCACGCCTCAAACTTTATTTACCCGACTGATCACTCGAAGGAGATGACCCAGATAACCCTAGAAAGTATGCGCCAGTATAAGGAAATGGGTGTTTTCACCGAGTGTGGTGGCATCGAGGTAGCTCGTACTTCAGAGCGCATGCAGGAGCTGGCTCGACGGATGAGCTCGGCTAAGGCCTGGGGTATCGAAGATGTCGAGATCATCTCTCCAGAGCGTTGCAAAGAATTGGTTCCCTTTCTTGATGAGACGGTAATTTTGGGCGGGTTCTACACACCGAGCGTTGGCGTTGTTGATTCCGTACGAGGTGGCACGATCATGCGTGAGAGGGCGATTGAACTAGGTGCCCTCCAGAGTTTTGCCAACACCGAGGTACTCGGAATTGATGTCGAAGAGGGTCGCGTGAAGCGAGTCCGCACGGATAGAGGCGATATAGAGGCCGAGTACGTTGTCATTGCTTGTGGTTGCTGGAGCCCGCGGATTGCGAGCATGGCCGGTGCCTCGATTCCCCTTACCCCTGCTGTGCACCAGATGAAAGACCTGGGTCCGGTCCCGCACTTTGCGAATTCCAAAGGTGATATCGAGTTTCCGATTGTTCGTGACATGGACACGAACATGTACGAACGTCAACACGGCTCGGGAATTGAAGTCGGCTCATACGCACACCGAGCAATTTTGTACTCACCAGATGACATCCCATCGAACGCTGCAGCCACGCTCTCCCCAACCGAATTCCCCTTCACTCAAGAAGATTTCGATCTCCAGGATGAGCACGCGCTAGAACTTATGCCAGAGATTATTGGTGACGAAAAAATTGGACAGAAGTACGCAATTAACGGCATCCTTTCATTGACGCCAGATGGCATGCCGATTGTCGGCGAAACTCCTGAAGTTAAAGGACTTTGGTCTTGTGCCGCGGTTTGGATCAAAGAAGGCCCAGGCACCGGAAAGAGTCTGGCCGAAATGATGATTCACGGCGAGTCTGAGATCGATATGAACACTTCAGACATCGCGCGTTTCCATGAACACCAGAAGGCGACCTTTCACATAAAGGCGCGGACGGCCGAAGGCTTCAATAAGACCTACGGCATCGTGCACCCGAACGAACAGTGGGAGAGCAACCGCCAAGTACGCCTCTCCCCTTACTACGAGCAAGAGAAGGCTCTCGGTGCCGTCTTTTACGAAACCGTTGGCTGGGAACGACCATTTTGGTACGAGAGTAATGCTCCGCTGCTGGCAAAATACGGCGACGCTGTAATGCCTCGCACATCCGAGTGGGAATCTCGCTGGTGGTCACCGATTATCAACGCAGAACACTTGGAAATGCGCCAGACGGCAGGGCTAGTCGATCTCACTGCGTTTGTAATCTTTGACGTCAAAGGCCCATCTGCGCTCAATGTTGTGCAGCAAGTCGCCGTACGACAGATGGATGTTGCAGTTGGCAAGGTCGTTTACACACCCGTCCTATCGCACAATGGCGGATTTAAATCAGACCTCACAATTATGCGCTTGGCTCATGACTGTTTTCGGGTCGTCACTGGAGGCGCCCATGGAATGGCGGATAAGAAATGGTTCAGTGACCACTGCCCTGCCGATGGAACGGCACAGATCGAAGACTTAACTTCTAATTTCACAACCCTTGGAATCTGGGGTCCGAAAGCGCGAGAAATACTGCAAAGTGTCACGGCAGACGATCTTTCGAACGAAGCCTTTCCATTTGGAAACTGCCGAATTATTGAAATTGGACCGCTTCGAGTCCTGGCCTCGCGCATTTCCTACGTCGGAGATCTTGGTTGGGAGCTCTATGTACCAATGGAGCAGGGAGCCAAACTCTGGGAACAAATCTGGAACGCGGGGCAGCCGCACGGCCTGATTCCAGTGGGCATCGGCGTCTACGGCACAACGGGCCGTCTGGAAAAGTCCTACCGAGCTTTCGGAGCTGAACTCGAAACCGAGTACAACGTCATCGAAACCGGGATGCAAACACCGAAAGTGAAGGCTCAAGATTTTGTTGGTAAAGCCTCGCATCTTTCGCAACGCGAAGCGACACCCGTTGCAATCCTCTGCTCGCTCACCGTCGAGGATCACACTTCATCTACCGGCGAGAAGCGTTATATGTTGGGCCGCGAACCAATCATGACCCTCGACGGCGCGCCGATCGTCGATGCTAAGGGCCGCCGCTCCTATGTAACGAGCGCGGGCTCTGCGCCATCGCTCGGAAAACACATCCTCATGGCTTACCTGACCCCGGAACACTCGGTCGTCGGCAACAAATTGATCGTTGAATACCTAGGCGATCATTATCCCGTAACTGTCGCCGGCGTCGGTGCAGCGCCGCTATTCGACCCGAAGAATGAACGGATTCTTTCATAATGGATGTACTCGTTTGCATTAAGCGTGTGCCCTTAGTCGGTGGCGAAATTTTATTGACTGAGGACAAGATGGAGATCGACGATCGGCGCTTGGGCTTCGGTCTCAGCCCACACGAAGAGTGTGCAGTTGAAGCGGGGGTTCGCCTCATCGAAGAATTTGGGGGCACTGTTACGGTTATGACCGTCGGCAAGGCCGCAGCGGAGGAGCAATTGCGCGACCAACTTGCAATTGGACCCGACCGTGCAATTCTGGTCGAGACCACGTCAGAGTTCGACCCACAGGGAACTGCTGGCGCGCTCGTTGAAGCGATCAGATCCGACGGCACCAACTTCGACTTGATAATTCTGGGGGCTGAATCAGCCGACACTGCTGGATACCAAACTGGTATCCGAATAGCGCATGCTCTTGGACGTCCAGTCATCACAAATGTCAAAGGAATAAAGGTCGAAAACGGATCGATCCGATGTGAGCGTCAGGTCGGATCAGATCGAGAAGTTTACGAAGTTCCACTACCTGCCGTAATTACCGTCAAAGATGGCGTCAACATTCCGCGCTACCCTTCGGTGCCTGGTCGGATAAAGGCGCGCAAGAAGCCAGTAGACAAAGTCATACCCACTCCCCCGGTTGCAAGGTTGGAAAAAACTGGGCTTTCGGTCCCGCCCACTAAATCTACGGGTGCAAAAATTTTGGGCCATGGACCCGAAGCGGCGATCGCCCTTGTCGCGCTATTGCGAGAGATCGGAATTGCCAAGTGATTCTTGTATACGTCGATCATGAAAACGGCGAAATTGATCCGTTATCGCTGCAAGCAATCACTTTCGCCCGTTCGCTCGGAGACGATCGAATTGAAGCGATCGTTGTTGGAACAGGTGCCGCGAATTGCGTGCCCACTCTTACTCAATATGGCGCTGCTCAAATTCACGTCGCAGAACACCCCCGGTTAACCGATTACGCCCCAGTCGCAGCCGCGCGAGCAGTAATCGAAGCCATGGCTCTCAACAAACCAAAACTTGTACTCGGAGCAGGAAGTGCCCGCGGGAATGAGGTCATGGCTCACGTTGCTGCAATCACTGATCAGCCGCTGGCAACTGACTGCTTCACGATTGCGATTGGTTCGCCCGTGCAGGTCACCAGGGCGCGCTGGGGTGGCAATCTGATTGAGCACGCCAACCTCCACGCCGATGTGGCGCTGGCTACCGTGATGCAACATATTGTGCAGCCGGAGCCTGCTTCAACTCCCGGCCCTGGATCAATTACGAACTTCACCATAACTCTCACCGACGCAGACCTTCTGGTTCGGGTCATCGAACGCATCGGCGATGTTGGCGGTGGGACTTCAATCGCTGACGCGAAGGTGATCGTCTCAGGTGGCCGAGGGGTAGGCAGTGCGGTCGGATTTGCCCCACTTGTCGAACTGGCAGCCCAATTGGGCGGAGTTGTTGGTTGCTCGCGTGCAGTCACCAGCGAAGGCTGGCGCCCACATGACGATCAGGTTGGTCAGACAGGTACCAAGGTCGCTCCAGATCTGTATTTAGCTTGTGGCATCAGTGGCGCTACCCAACACATTGCTGGATGTAAGAACAGTAAAACGATCGTCGCCATTAACACTGATCCAGAGGCGCCGATCATGAGTCATGCCGATTACGCAATTATCGGCGATCTGCACCAAGTGGTACCCGCGATTATTGCGGCTCTTCGTTCCTGATCAAACCACCGATCCCTAATTGAATATCAAACAAGGAGTAAGTAGTGCCAACGGACATTGAAATCGCACAGGCTGCCAAAATGGACCCGATCGCCAAGGTAGCCCACTCACTCGGTATCTCCGACGAACATCTAGAGGCGTACGGGAGATTCAAAGCAAAGATCTCCCTCGAGTATCTCAATTCGCTACCCGAGAACCCGAAGAGCAAGTTGATCCTGGTTACCGCGATTACCCCTACTCCTGCTGGCGAAGGCAAGACCACCACGACGGTTGGGCTAGGCGACGCGCTAAGCAAGATCGGAAAGCGCACGATGATCTGCTTGCGCGAACCATCCCTCGGTCCCGTGTTCGGCATGAAGGGTGGCGCGGCTGGCGGCGGGTATGCCCAGATTGTCCCGATGGAAGATATCAATCTTCACTTCACGGGCGATTTCAGCGCAATTGCGCTAGCCCACAACCTGCTTTCGGCCCTTATCGACAATCACATTCATCATGGAAATGAACTCCGAATTGACACCGACCGCATCAGTTGGAAGCGAGTGGTGGACATGAACGATCGGGCGCTGCGAAAGATCGAAATAGGTCTTGGCGGAAAGGCAAATGGACCAGAGCGTAGTGATGGATTTGACATCGTGGTTGCCTCAGAAGTCATGGCGATTTTCTGTCTCGCTACTTCACTTGAGGATCTGCGACGTCGAATTAGCAATATCGTTATCGGTTACAACGTTGACGGCGTGCCAGTGCTGGCGAGTGATCTAAATGCAGCCGGCGCAATGACCGTCCTTCTCAAAAATGCACTGGCGCCCAACCTGGTGCAAACGTTGGAAAACACACCCGCAATTGTTCATGGTGGACCATTCGCCAACATTGCGCATGGTTGTAACTCGGTCATTGCTACAACTGCAGGAATGAAACTAGCCGATTACGTTATTACTGAGGCAGGATTCGGCGCCGACCTTGGCGCGGAAAAATTCATTGATATTAAATGTCGGAAATCGGGACTCAGGCCCAATGCCGTCGTTATTGTCGCAACAGTTCGTGCGCTCAAATACCACGGTGGATTTGATGTCAAGGCCAGCACGAGCGAGGATCTGGTCGCCCTCGAAGCGGGTCTGGTGAATCTAGAACGTCACGTAGCAAATGTGAAGGATGTCTTTGGAATGCCAGTAGTTGTCGCGATCAATAAGTTCAGCACCGACACACAAGCCGAAATTGATCTTTTGAGTTCCAAAATGGCCACCTTAGGCGTCAATATCGTGCTTGCTTCGCATTGGGCCGACGGCGGTGCAGGAGCCATTGAACTCGCGAAGAAAGTTGTTGAACTTTGCGAAGGACCAAGCACGATGACCTTCACCTACCCAGATAGCGCAACGCTATGGGAAAAGTTGGAAACGATCGCCAAACGCGTTTATGGCGCCTCGGGTATCGACGCAGACGAGACAGTAAAAGCGCGCTTTGCCGATTTACAAGCAGCCGGCTACGGGGAATTCCCAGTCTGCATCGCCAAGACTCAATACTCGTTCTCGACGGACGCGAAACTAAGGGGAGCACCAACTGGGCATGTCATTACGGTTCGCGAACTGCGCTTGTCCGCTGGCGCGGAATTCGTTGTAGCCATTTGTGGCGACGTCATGACGATGCCAGGCCTGCCGAAAGTGCCAGCTGCGGAGCGGATCGATCTCGTCGACGGGAAAGTAGTCGGACTCTTTTAGAAGCCGGTCTTATTGCCGCGGCGAGCACGGAGTGACGCGCCCTTTTCTAGGGCGACTTTTCGCTGTTTGTCAGCAAATTCCTCAAGGCCGTTGCCCAACGCTTCGTCACCGATTGCCAGAATTCGCACTGCCAATATGGCGGCATTCTTTGCTGCACCAATGCCAACCGTTGCCACGGGAACTCCGGGCGGCATTTGCACTATCGAAAGTAGCGAATCAAGACCATCTAAGTTCTTCGAGGGCACCGGCACTCCAATCACGGGAAGCCTCGTTACGGCGGCCAACATGCCAGGCAGATGCGCGGCGCCACCGGCGCCAGCAATGAGGACCTTTAAGCCTCGAACGGAAGCGGTTTTGCCGTACGAAATCATCTCTTCAGGCATCCGATGCGCAGAGACCACATCGACTTCATAGGCAATCCCAAACTCAATTAGAACCTTGACTGCCTCCTCCATCACGACCCAATCCGAATCAGAGCCCATCACGACTCCGACGACAGGTGCATCACTGTTCATTCGTCGATCACCCCACTGATGTAGTCGGCCGCATGAGCCGCGCGTTGGCGCAGATCTGAGGCGTTGCTTCCGATAACCGTAACGTGTCCCAACTTCCGACCCGGCCTTACTGTCTTCCCGTATTGGTGGACCTTTAGCCCCGGATCGCGAGCGAATACGTGGAGGTAGGGTCGGTAAAGATTGGTCTTTTCCGTTCCTACCACGTTTGCCATCACGGCAAACGGAGCGAGTAGGTCAGTGGCCCCGAGCGGAAGATCAAGAATTGCCCGCAGGTGCTGTTCGAATTGGCTGGTGATGGAACCATCGATCGTCCAATGCCCAGAATTGTGCGGACGCATCGCAAGTTCATTAACGAGTAGCCGGTCACCAATCACGAACATTTCGACGGCCATCACGCCGACAAGATTTACTAAGCCGGCGATCTCTAGGGCGATCTGCTGAGCCCGGCCACACAATTCAGCGGTGAGATTTGGCGCAGGTGTGATCGTCTCGTTGCACATCCCATCTGCTTGCACAGTCTCGGTAACTGCCCAAACCGCCGCTTGGCCGTGTTGCGAGCGAGCTACTAAAACGGCAACTTCACACTCGAAAGCCACCACTTCTTCAAGTAGAACAGAACCAAGTTGGACTACTAACTCGATGGCTTCCTCAACAGTGACGCAATTCCAAACCCCACGCCCGTCGTATCCCCCGCGAATCGCCTTAACGATCAGTGGCGCCCCGAAATCGTGTACCTCTTCTGCCGAAGCTGCGATCGCCCACCTCGGCGAGAGTGAAGGTTCAAGAGCCTTCCGTAAGTACGACTTGTCCTGGGCATGGATCAGCGCATCAGCCGAAGGTTGTATGCGTACGCCCTCTGCTTCAAGGGTGCGAATCAACCCGGTCGGCACATGCTCGTGATCGAAAGTGATTACATCGCAATCCTTGGCAAACTCTCTGACTGTCGCCAAATCCCGATAATCTCCAAGAATTGCCCCTGGGATCACTTGCGCCGCTGATTCATCCATCGAATCGGCTAAAACTTTGAGATTAACCCCGAGCGCGATCGCAGGCGAGACCATCATTCTGGCCAGTTGTCCCGCACCGATGATTCCGACCGTTGGAAAGCTCACTCACTAAGGCTAGTGGAAGGGTAGTGGACGCAGAATGTCCTGCAGCCAATAGGCTGCCCGAGTGGTTAAGCGTCGCGAGTTAATTTCCTTTGGTACGGTCGGGGCAATTGCGTTCGTGATTGATGTAGGCACTTTTAATCTATTCGTGCACAGCCGGAATCTTATTAGCGGAGGAACTCCATTGTTGGGGAGTCATCCCGTCACAGGCAAAATTATTTCCAGCGTTCTGGCGACCCTCTTCGCCTACTTCGGAAACCGAAATTTCACCTGGCGTGGGCTTTCTAAACACAGCGTTCGCCATGAGATAGCCCTCTTTTTTATTTTCAATGGAATCGCGATGGGAATAGCCGGTCTTGCCTTAGGCGTATCTCGTTACGTATTTGGATTTAACTCCTTGATTGCCGACAATTTGAGTGCGAATGTCGTCGGCGTTGGTCTTGGAACGCTCTTTCGCTTCTGGAGTTACCGCAAGTGGGTATTTAGCACCCAAACGAGTTGACCCATTCATCGCAAGTGGACGACATCTCCCGCCGAAACAACATATCCATCAGCCAGCACGAGTGCACCAGAAAGATCGATTGAGGTTGCGATTCCGCGATGTTTTTTCATCCCGGGCAATTCGACCAATACTTCACGCCCGATCGTCGAAGAAAGCGACGTGTACTCCGCGATCAAAGAATCCGTCCGGGGATGCAGCAACATGTTTTCAAGTTCACGTAAGAACGCGGCCAAGTAGACGCTTCGGTCCAACTCACGCGCACCCTCAATTTGTAACGACGTAGCACTGGGAATGGGCAGTTCATCGGATGTAAGCGAAATATTTAGTCCTAGTCCTGCCACGATCGCCTTCTTACCCGCTACCGCGATCTGATGAGTCAGCACCCCACCGACTTTGCCGTCGTCGATCATCACGTCATTTGGCCACTTCAGCACTGCCCGCTCTGGCTTACTTAACCCGGCCCGGGCTCGGATGGCTCGGACGGCTGCGATCCCGACCAGAAGGGGAACCAGGGTGGCTTCTAGGTTCGACGGGCTTGCGATCAGGACTGAGACGGCTAGGCCAGATCTTGGCGGTGCGGTCCACGAACGATCAAGGCGGCCACGCCCGGCAAATTGCTCCTCTGCGATCAGAATACTTCCGAGTGGAAAGTGTTCCGCTCCCGCCCCTGCGATCAAGTCGGCGTTGGTCGATCCGGTACGTTCCACCAATTCCAAATGGTGCCAAAGAGCTGAACCGTCCAAGATCATCGACCTTAACTGGCGTTGATCCAACGCTAAACGCTCCATGATCGCTACCGTAGGGCAGAATTCAGGAACGAACCAACGTACGAATTCAAGGGGATCATGGCAATCAATCTGGAGAACCTGGACAACAAGCACGATAAGCACGACAAGGTCAGCGGGGCAACGCCAGTGGTTCATACCACGGCAGGAAAACTCGCCGACCTACGAGCCCGCGTCGATGAGGCAATTCATGCCGGGTCAACAAGGGCCGTCGATAAGCAACATGCTCGCGGGAAAATGACCGCTCGAGAAAGAATCGCTCTCCTGGTCGACGAAGGTTCCTTTGTGGAATTCGATGAATTTGCCAGGCATCGTTCGACCAACTTCGACATGCCAACGAATCGACCCTATGGAGATGGAGTTGTCACTGGTTACGGGACCGTTGACGGCCGGACAATTTGCATATTTTCACAAGACTTCACGGTGTTCGGCGGGAGCCTCGGCGAAGTATTTGGTGAGAAGATCGTGAAGTTGATGGACTTCGCACTTAAGACCGGGGTTCCGCTGATTGGC
>JANXYY010000152.1 GCA_025355805.1 Actinomycetes bacterium | reverse complement strand
GTCTTTGCTCGTTGATGCTTTTGGCTGGACCTTGGCCGATCTTCAACGCGTTACGGTGAATGCAATGAAGAGTGCTTTTATCCCCTTTGAAGAACGATTGGCGATCATCGAAAAAATTGTCAAGCCTGGATACGCCGCGCTGTGACTTAGGATTCTAAGTTATGGGAATACTGGTTGAACCATACGACGAATTGGGGCCACTCAGTTTGAGGCACTAAGGCAAAATTATGAAGATGCTCTTGTCGGAGTTCCTATAGTCTCAATAGAACATGTTGGAAGCACGTCGGTCCCGGGTCTTTGGGCAAAGCCCATAATTGACATCGACATAGTTGTTGATGAGGGGCACTTTCAAGATGCGATTTCTGCCTTGGCGAACTTTGGCTATACGTCAAGAGGCGATCTTGGAATTAAAGGTCGTTGGGCATTCGCAGCGACGAATGCCGCATATAAAACAGACACCTATGTAGTCCGAGTAGATTCACTCGCACTTAAGAATCATTTGGCGGTGCGGGATGTCTTGAGAAGAAACCCGGAATTGCGGGATGAATACAGCGCGGTAAAGCTAGAACTAGCAATCAAGACTTCAGATATCGAATCCATATCAGCGGTAAGATAGAAGTTCTCCAACGGATTCTGAAACTTGGGGGGCTGAGTGACGAAGAACTGGACGAAATAGCAACTGTCAATAGCAACTGATCAAGCGCTTTCTTAGTCCGATCACTTGATCAGCGAAAACCTGACTTTTTTCTCGGTCGTGAAGTCAGAGAAAGTTGATGTCAGTGTGTATGTGCCGACGACAATCGGGTTCGGCGGGGTACCCGCCTGTGAATTCCAGGTAGCGCTAGCAGAGTAACGTTCTCCCGGTTTGAGGGTCTTCAAGATCGAGGATCGTAGGCAAGCGCCGGGTTGCCCATTCACGTAACAGGTGTTCCAGACCATTACGCCCGATGAATTGGTGATCAAGAAAGATGGAGAGGTCTCACCCACCACAACAGTGCACGATTTCGCGGAGGAGTTGCGAATCGATGCCATCATCTTCACGGGAGTGCTCAGCCGGTAGCTTTTCTGGGATGTGGAGGCAAGTTGATTCACTGCTGAAGGTGCACATCGTTTCACTGCTCCACCTGTCCCGGTAGGAATTGGCTCGGCCTTTGTCGTCGAGTAAACAGGTGACACGTTGATTTCTCCACACCGCAACTTCGCAATAGTCATACCTCCGTATGGTTGGAGCTTCCAGTTCGCACTAATTCCCTTCACATTTTTGGGTGGTGTGATAGTTACCCTTGCAGAGGTTGGACAACTCGCTGATCCATAACCGGTTTGGTTGGCGTAACCAAAATCGAATTTCGCAACCCCACTGGGTCTAAGCAGGACTACCTTGGCGGCAATGTTGGGCACAGAGGCGGAAGGCCCATGAATTATATGAGTTGAAATACGGTGTCCGCTGGTGTCATACATTTGCAAAGATGGATAACCCTTTAACGTGCAGGAAGTCTTGGAGATGTTTCGAAAGCTAGCGGCAGTTATGCCAATGTGGCCCATGCCAGCCCCAATACGTCCGTGCTCGACCGTCAGTTGTGAAGAGCGGCACGTGGGTATGACGGAGGTTGTCGTCGCGTTGGCCACCACATTCGAGCTGCCGATCAGACCTGATGCGATCATTGCTACGACCGAGGCTATGCGAATAACTTTCATGGCCGAACTCCTTCATCAGAGACTCACATCTTGGACCGAGTATGCGCCTACTTTCTGTCAAATCTCTAAATAAATGGGCTCAATGGCCGACCAAAGCCAGTATGGAAGGATCGTGACATGATCTTAAGACCACTCAATATCGACGATAAAGCCGAAGCCATCCAAGCTCATCACGAAATGGCGCCCGATGGATTTGATTTTTTATTGGATTCAACAGGTTCTTACGATGAAACGGCGCCCTGGGAGACCTACCTGCAAAGACTTGCCTCGCTCCAAAATGGAGAGAGCGTGCCCGAATCGTGGGTCCCATCTACTTTCTTGGTCGCCGAGGTTGATGGGCAGATTGTTGGTCGCGTCTCGATCCGTCATCAATTAAATGAATTCCTGGAAACAAGAGGAGGGCATATTGGTTATGGCGTTCGCCCGGCGTTTCGCACGCGGGGACATGCCACTGAAATACTCGACAGAGCCTTGAAAATAGCTCGAGAATTGGGCGTGAATCGAGTTCTGGTGACCTGCGATGACGCGAACGTTGCCTCAAGCAAAGTAATAGAGAAGGCTGGAGGAGTCTTGGAAAATATTTTCGAAGAGGGTGATGAGAAAATAAGGCGGTACTGGATTGAACCCAAACTTAGTGAGTGAGTGCGGGTTGAATATGAACCTGACTCCCAGGGGCTCAACGCATTAAGTTGTCGTTTCCTCTGATTCTTGCTCGGGCGAACTTTGAGTTTTCACGGCTGGCAGACGAAGATTTATAACAGCCGGCACAGCCAACGGGCCGAAGGAAGCTACCGCTAGTAGTGCTGCGGCATAACCCATCGTTTGTCTCTCACCAATTGCAGCCGAAAGTGGCCCGACAATGGCGTAACCAAGCG
>JANXYY010000110.1 GCA_025355805.1 Actinomycetes bacterium | reverse complement strand
ACCTTGGGCGATCTGCCGCTCTGCAAAAAGGGCTGCTAAGCGAGCCTCCTACTGGCTGATGTAGCCAATCAGCGACTGGCGTTCTTCGTCCAACTCTTTGATCCTAGATTTGACGATGTCGCCAATACTGACGATGGAAAGGAGCATGCCATCTGCATCGACAATCGGTATGTGACGAACACGCCGTTCAGTCATGATTGTCATCAATTCATCTATCGTGGAATCGACTGTGGCAACTACTACATTAACTGTCATCAGATCTCGAACCCGAAGTTCTGACAGCTTCGTAAAATTTTCGGGCATGGCACGAACAACGTCTCGCTCGGAGACGATGCCTTCAATCTGACGACCATCGTTAGAAACTATTAGAGCCCCAAGTCGATGCTGTGCTAGCGCCGCGACCAAATCCTGGATCGTAGAATCAGCAGAGATCGTAATTGGCGTCTTTCCGGCAATTAATTGAGCAACCCACATGAGCGACCCCTTCCTCAAGGTTCCGCAATCCTCGCGCCTACCAGTGGCCGTGACAAGAGAGACACCATCGCTGAGAGTCCCCTCTTTGGCGAGAACCCGCCGCTCACGGTGAGGCAACCCGCCGCTCACGGTGAGGCAACCCGCCGCTCACGGAGAAAGTGATTAGTTGGAAGGAGCCGAACCAAGGACGACCGAGTAGATCTGGCTCCCGCCGTTCGGCAAATCCGCCTTGACACTCACCGTGTCCGAGGGTGAATGGGATCGAATTCGGACAATGGCTTCCACACTGTCATGGACCACGTGCCCATCGATCGATCGAATGATGGCACCAACCGGGATACCTGCCGTTCCAGCGGCACCTCCCGAAGTGACCGATGCAATTTGGGCACCAACGCCTGTATAGGTTGTGTCGAAAGCGACCCCGAGAAGTGGCCGGGTTGAAGAACCTGTACTAATAATCTCATCGCTGACCCGTTTGGCTTGCTTGATCGGGATAGCAAACCCAAGACCGATGCTTCCGCTCTGACTCGAGCCGCTGCTTAAAGTTGCGATCGCGCTGTTTACCCCAATAACTTGTGCTTGCGCATTCACGAGAGGTCCACCCGAATTGCCGGGATTGACGGCAGCATCGGTTTGAAGCGCATCAATGAATGCTTCGCTGCCAATTCCGCCCGTGGTCACCGGGCGATTAAGTGCAGAAATAATTCCACTTGTTACGGTGCCAGAAAGACCCAATGGCGACCCAACTGCAACCACCGCATCCCCGATGGCGATGTCCGAAGAGTCACCCAATGTAACCGTCGGAAGATTGCCCTTGAAAACTTTCACTACCGCAAGATCATAAGCATTGTCATGCCCCACAACTCTTCCGGGAATTGTTGATCCATCTTCAAATTCAACGGTGATGGTGCCACCAGTTAGCGCGTCGGCGATGACGTGGTTGTTCGTCAAGATGTAACTGAGGTTTGCATCACTTCTTATAATCGATCCAGATCCCGTGCTTACTCCATTCGCTGAAGCAACACTTACGGAGACGACGGCAGGGAGAAGCTTTGCCGCGATTGCCGGAATAGATAATCCAACAGCCCCGGTAGTCGAATTTATGATCGAACCGTCGGCACCAGTTTGACCTTTCGGCCCCTGTGGTCCGGGCAGACCTTGAGTTCCACTCTTATTCCAAAGAACGAGGGCGTTGCCCTTCGAACATGTACCGCTCGTAGGAGCCAGAGTCATCACCCGAGTTGCCTTATTCACACAGGCGCCCACCTGGCCGGAACTCAACGAGTTGACGGCATAAGCACCAGTTCCCGCCAGGACCAATCCTGCGGCGAAGGCGACCCCCATCTTGATGGTGGGATTGTTGCCCAGTTTCATCCTGACTCCGTTCGCTCAAGCAAGCGCAAATCTGAATCCATACCAGTCCGCACCCTTTCAGGCCTTCCTGAGAAGATTCTTAGAACGTTCTACACGCCTCTTTGGTCTGTTCTTTTTCGCCGGGCCAACTCCAAGATCAAGAGGGCCCCCGCTAGAAACATCGGGACCTCGCCCAGGAGCCAGCCGAGGACTCCACCGATTACTTGATCGTGATGCAAATCCGTCGCATACGGCCGCCCCAGAGAAGAGAAGAAATTACTGGCCAGATTCCGACCCGACCAAATTAAAAGGATGCTAAAAATGATATGTAGCGGTTCAGAGATCAATAGCGCTTTAAACCGAGACCAGGGTGAATGACATATGGGCGTCAGATCGCTCCCAAAAATGTTCCAAATAAAAAGATATCCAACTATAAAAATAATTATTTCCATACCGACATGACCCCAATGCGAAGGCATCCAGGCCGGGAAGAGTGGGGTGAAGTAGAGGAGATAGAAACTTGATGCAAAGAGCGCAACGACGACGGGTAATCGAGATAGGTTCCTAAGACCATTAGATTCCAATAAATCTTTCGCGAGCGACGGTGCCGCCGCCTCTCCGAGTGAGTGCGCGAGCATCGCCAAACGAAAGGGCTGCCCAAAAACCAGGAGCTCGGGAATAATTAAGAGCAGAAAAATGTGTTGCACCATATGAGCGCTGAATAGCACGTGTGAATAAGAGGCAAGACCCCCGCTGGTCGCATAAATCAGTACCACGATTCCGGCACCAAAGGACAAAACTCGCTCGCTGGGCCAGTCGATCCCTGCGCTCCGCACTCGGCTTAGTGTTGACAGATACCTGACAAGCAAGACCAACGAAAATGCCAACCATAAGGCGTCAACACGAAAGTGAGTGAGTAGTGATATCGGCGTTGGTGTTGGAGGCAACTCGAAGCCGTAAAGGATGTCACTCGCACTGGGTTTGATGGCTGCGCCTAGAGGTGGTGGAGGGAAACTCGTTCGACTTAGAGTGACCGCGATTCCCACGGTCGCACTCATAATTGCGACCTCGACTGCCGCAATCTGATAAAAGTATGAGTTTCTGCCCTCACGAATGAGAGCAAGGGCACGGGTTCGAGTCAACCAACCTAGGTAGGCGAGCCCGATTGATAAAACCACTTTGACCAAAACAATTCTGCCAAAATTGGAGTTGACTAGATTTTCAAATGATCGCAAACGAACCCAAGCGTTCGCCGCGCCGCTTAGAATTACTGCCATGTAACAAACCAGCGCGAGCCCACTAAAGCGCGAGACGATTGACGCGAAATTTGGGGAATTGATTCCGACCACGAAAGTGAGTGAGAGTAGACCGCCGACCCATAGCGAGATCGCAACGATGTGCAGGGCCAAACTCGAACCTGCCAATTCATGATTGGCACTGAGTCCACTATGACCAGCGAGCGCAGGGGCAGCTACGGAAATCACGGCGGTAAGAAGTAGAAATAGTCCTCCTATCGATCTTCGTAGCCGAGTCGTGAGCAAAGTAATCAGCAACGCCGATATTATCTGGAAGAGAGATACTCGTCCCCCGGTCAATTGAGTCAAGTATGAACGCAAGATCCGAGCATCTAGCGCTCGAACAGGCGAAGTGCCAAAAATGTCGCTAAGTGCAAAAATCACCAGTGAGAAATTAGCGAGGGCATAGACAAATGCGCTGTACCCAGCAATCTCCGCAATCTTTCGCGCTTGTTCGCTCAGTTCCGCGCCGGAGCGAGGAAGAAGGACCACGGAAGTCAGTAAGAGCCCAACCATCGCAATTCCCGAAAGATCGGCAACAAGCCGTGATATCGGCAGGAGCCAGAGGGTTATCTGAGGCGAGTTCGGGAGACCGGGAAAATTGTGTACTTGAACATTTCCAACCGCGATGAGACTCACGGCGAGCGTTATAAGTGACATCGCAATTGAACCAAAAAAACGCCAGGTGCGCATTGCCGCGTATCCGACTTCACTCATATCGTGACGCTAACGAGAAGCCAGCGCATTTGCCACACGTCGTCTCTCGGTCGCCAACGCTGTCGCCGGCAAATCCTCATAAGGGGCTAGCACTCCAAGCACTGAGACCAATAGGTGATCTGCTAACTCAGGATTGCGAGCAAGAGCTGGGCCATGCATATAGGTGCCGATCGTCTTTCCGAAAATAATTCCATCCACGTGCCTAGCTTCGTCGCCGTTGCCGATGCCAAGAAAGACCTCCCCCAGCGCCTCGGCATCTTCGTCAAGGACGGTGCAACCCCGATGGTTTTCGAATCCAGTCAGCGAGACCGAGAATCTATCCGAACGCGTACCCAGTTCTCCGACCAAGCGTCTTTTGCCGCTGATTGTGTGGAGCGGCAAAAGGTTAAGCCCCTCCACGCGTTCTCCCCCACTCCCCGGGAAATATTCACCAAGAATCTGGAGGCCAGCGCAGATAGCTAAGAGGGCAGCCCCATTACTCAGGGCAGTCGTGAGTGACAATTCACCCCCATAAACTCGAAGAGATGTAACGCTTGCAATTTGAGCACTGTCCTCTCCACCACCGAATAAATAGATATCTCCGCTGCTGGGCAGAGGAGCATCACTTCGCGCCAGCACGATTTCAGCGCTGACGCCCCGAGCCCGCGCTCTGTGTACCAAGATCGCTGCGTTTCCGATATCTCCGTAAGTGCCAAGTAGTTCTTGGTGCACGGCGACAATTCGCAACTTTGACTCATTCATCGGCGGGTAACTTTCGAATCCTTCAAAACTTTGTGGCCAGAGTTTGCCGTTATGGCGATAAAGGCCGTATATGAGGCAAGAACGGTGACCGATCCCGTTAGGAAGGAAGTTGCATCGGCCAAGTTTTCACAAACTCGATGACGGACTCCGTCGACGTGAATCCGATAGGCAGCATCTAGTCGACGTTCCCCCGTAACGAGAACTTCATGGCTTCGCAAAGTCGAATAATCCACATCCCAAAGCCATGAGGTGTCCAACCCATCCACGCCACGCGCATTTACAACCAGAATTACTGGCCCATCGGGCAATGCGCTCAACGCTTCAATCCAACTGGCCGGATTTTTTACTAGCCGAACCTGAAGCGTTGCTTGTCCTGAGATAACTGTTACCACTCGATCTCTCGGTTGCACTGAATCAGCGGCAACCCCGTAATGCCGCGCGACTATGCAGGCAAGTTCGAGATTGCGTTCGATCGCGCTCGCGCCGATTGCTGCAAAAGATTGTGGAAGTAATCCGAGTTCGCACTTTGCGCATCGATACCGGGTTCCACTCCAATCGAGAAGGGAGCCGCACTCGGGACAACTTGCGGCATCAAGGTGGAGACGTTTACCGAATCCAACCCGAGTTGTACGCGGGTGATTTCGAGTGACGTAGGCCAGAAAGGGATCTTCGTAATCGATCACAATGTCGATCTCGGGATGACGGTCAATCGCAGCTCGCCACCCTGCTGCCACCATTCGAACTTCTGAAGTACGATGCAATTGATCGCGACTTAGGTTGAGCAGAAGCATGCGCTCAGGCTTTAACTCGTCCAGGGCACGCGGGAGATACATTTCATCAACTTCTAGAACAACCAGTTTGTGTTGTGGCTCTTTGGCGAGCGCAGCAACCATTCCAGTATCCAGATTGGCGCCCGTGCGATTGCCGCCTACTTGGGCAACGGTCTCGAGCAATTCACGAAGTAGCTCAGCTGTTGAGGTTTTCCCGTTGGTCCCGGAGACCAAAATGATGCGTCGTCCGCGGCTCAACTGGGCAAGCGCATCTGGCCTGAGCGCTAAAATAACTCTCCCTGACACGGTTGCCCCCTCGCCGCGACGAAACGCACGCGAAGCTGCGGCCGCCGCTCGACCCGCTGCCATGGCAATCGAGAGCGGGACGGACATGATCTAAAGGGTAGTGGTCGAGCGTTAAAGCCACGGAGGGAGCCGCATAGAATTAGGCACGTGTCCAACCGAATAAAGGATCCTTCGAAAGAACTCCGCCCTGATCTCGCATGGGTCCCGATCACGGCTCGAACTTTGGCCACCCTCGTCGGTTTGGGCAGCATTATCACCGGAGGTTTTTTGGCCCACGGTCGATACGTTCATAATCTCCCCCTTGAAATCCCCGACCCGATTACGAGTGCCACCCGAGCGGCAACGATTGTTACCGGAGTACTTTTGCTGCTCCTTGGCCGTGCCTTGGGTAGACGGAAGAAGCGAGCCTTTCAAGCTGCCGTTGTTCTTCTTGCGATCAGCGTTGTCGTTGGACATCAAGAGAGATTAATTGGAATTGTTTTTTTAATCGGGTTGATAGTTTATCGGCGACAATTTTACGCGCTCTCCGATCCGCGCACGGGTTGGGGAGCGTTGTGGGTCTTTATCCAACTTGTCTCAATTTCGCTTGTCATCGGTCTGGTTCTGATTGCTTTCCGCTCCAAGTTGATGGTCGGCAGCCCATCGAATCTCGATGTCCTCCGTACCGTAGTACGAGGGCTCATTGGACTGACCGGACCTGTTGCCTTTAAGCGGGACCGAACCAAAGACTTGATTGATTTGACTCTCGGCGCTCTTGGTCTGCTCTCCGTGATGGTGCCGACCCTCTTGTTTTTCCGCCCATCGTCGGCTGCGCCAAGAATGACAATCGACGACGAGCAAGAAATGCGAAACTTGATTGCTAAAAATTGCAAGACCGACTCGCTGGCCTATTTTGCTCTGCGCCGCGAAAAAAGCGTTATTTGGTCACCCACAAGAAAATCTTGCATCGCTTACCGAGTTATATCTGGCGTCATGTTGGCCAGCGGAGATCCGCTCGGTGATCCAGAGGCGTGGCCACTCGCGATCGAAGGTTTTCTCGCCGAAGCAAAACGGCACGCGTGGTTGCCGGCCGTCATGGGTTGCAGCGAACTTGGCGGTGAAATCTGGGTTCGAGAGTCAGGCTTGATCGCCCTTGAAATGGGAGATGAAGCAGTCATCGAAATCGAAGAGTTCACAATCGAAGGACGCGCGATGCGAAACGTACGTCAAATGATTTCGCGCATTCAGAGAAACGGATACGAAGCGACCCTCCGGAAAATGAGCCAACTGTCCGAGGAAGAGCGGGTGCTGGTTTTCCATGCCTCTAACTCTTGGCGGAACGGCAATGTTGAACGCGGTTTTTCGATGGCCCTCGGACGCTTCACCGATCCAAGTGACGATGATTGTTACATCGTTACTGCACAAGTCGACGGCGTGCTTAAAGGGATCTTGCACTTTGTGCCGTGGGGCGATGATGGAATTTCTCTCGATTTGATGAGACGGGACCGAAATGCTGATCCTGGGCTCAACGAATTAATGATCGTCAGTGCCCTCCAGCAGGCGCAGATGTTTGGCCTTACTCGGATCTCGCTCAATTTTGCCGCCTTTCGATCAATCATCGAACGGGGCGAGCGTCTTGGAGCCGGGCCAATCACGCGCCTGATGCGCAATGCGCTGATCTTCGTTTCGAGATGGTTACAGATCGACAGCCTCTACAGGTTCAACGCTAAGTTCCGTCCGATCTGGGAGCCGCGATATCTGGTCTTTCCGCGTCAATCTGATCTACCAAAAATTGGCTTGGCGACGCTAGAAGCGGAGGCCTTTTTCATCCGCCCACGATTTATGCAGCCGAATCGGATCAAACGTCAACTCAATTAAACCAAAATGATATTGGTTCCATCGATCTTCACACTTATCTCAGATAGCGGCGCCGGAGCCGGTCCGGCCATGACTGCCGCATGGGAAAGCGGATCGAATTGCGACAAGTGGCAAGGACAGATCAAAGTCTTGGTCGCCGGGTCGTAATCAACGGTGCATCCCTGGTGCGTGCAAATTGCATCGAAGGCAGCGACTCGAGTGTTACCCGTGCGAATGAGAATTGCGGGATCGCCATTGATCGCCGTGAAGTGGTGCGCGGCACCAATGGGGAGTGCCGAAAGCGCGATCAGAGAATTTCCCTTTTTAGCATTTCCACCCGCATTGTTTTTAGCCTGAGTTTTTCTGGTAGGGGAGGATTGGAAGAGCCTGCCGAGCAATGCGCCCGCCACGGCCAGAGCACCGACTGCCCCGATGCGCACCACTTCGCGCCGATCCAAGTTGACCACTTGCGTTCGCTTGGTTCCATTTAATGCTCTCTTTTTTGGCAATAAGGCGAGTGCATATGCAGTCCACATAATGAAGTAAGCCGGATCAGAGGCTAGGAAATAAGGATGCACATTCCAAGACGCCGATAGCCAGAGAGTTAGTGAGAGGAAGGCACCGCCAATTGCCGCGGGCAGGCTGGCGATATTCAGCAGAATGGCAATCCCGATGGCCATTTCGGTGAGAATCGTGAGCCAACCGACGATAAGACCATGTCGAGAGGCAATGCGCAACAACGAACCTATCGGTGAGCCATGCGAAAAACCGAGTAATTGACGACCGATATATCGCGGGGAACTCACGTCAAAGAAGGAACGGTCGCTGGCCTTATTCCAGCCTGCGTAGAGGAAGGTCACCCCCAGCCAAAGCCTAAGAATCCGGAGTGGCCAAGCCTGTTTGCGGAAAGAATTAGCAATCGAACTCATTGAGGTATTAAACACTCCAAATCCAGAAATTGCCTTATTTAGGTACGCCGGGTTGCTTGGCGCCGAGCGAAACCGTGAAATCTTCGCCATCCTTAACGATTTCTACCGTGAATGCCGGGGTCGCCGAGACAAATTGCCACTCACCGCACGTTTTCGCCACTCGCGTCACTCCCTTTACATTTAGGGCAGCCTTGGTGCCCACGACCCGAATTTTAAAGCGAGCGCCTACCGAGACGAATTTGACTCGACCAAACATCTGGACTCCTTCAAAAAGACAACCTTTCCATCCCGCCGTAGCAATAAGCCTGCTCAGGGTTCGGGGTGTCAAGATTGAACTTTCTTTGGGCACGTCAGGATTCGGAATCGCAAGAGTCATACTTGTAGCCCCGGATGAATCGCTGGCTACCGTTCCTGGTAATTTTCCATCAAGTTGGTCCTCGTCTAAAGCACCAACATCTTCGTATACCGCAGCAGTTGCCTGGCGCGAACCTTGCGCAGTTGAGATCCGGTACACCAAAAGTTTTGCATGTGTTCCTGGCATCGGGAAATCATGCTGCCCTGGGATGGTTAGCGTAAATTGATATTTGGCCGCATATGAGCTCTGACGAGTCGCGCAGATTTTCCGATCAACTGTTGACGTCGCCTGGGCCACCTCGGTCCAGCCACCCTCGACGCGCAGTGAAAGCGTTGACTTGGTCACTCCCACGGAGCACTCAAATACCCGAACTTGGGATCCAAAAACCCAAACTTCGGTGCCTTGACCCAATCGTTGCCAGCCAACGTTGGGATCCTGCTCTTTGACTTTGTCCGAGACCCAAACATTGTCTGTGAAAGGAGCTTCAACCGCGAAAGAAACTGGCGCAATCCAAGCTGAAATCAGGAGCGCCGCCAGGAGAGTCGACAATAATTTTCTCAAGACGCACTTCCTGCGGCGACTGGCACTGAAATCAAAGTACGTAACCCGCCAAGTGGGCTCTGATCCAAAATAATTGCGCCCTGGTGAAGCGAAATCACCTGCGCAACGATATTTAGGCCGAGACCGAATCCCCCGCCGGCTCTAGACCTTGACTCTTCTAGTCGACCAAATCGGCTTAGCGCAAGAGTGCGTTGATCGGCCGGAATTCCTGGCCCGGCATCATCGACTATCAAAATCGCCTGATCACCGTCCACTTTCAGATTGACCGAAACCGACACCGCCGGAGCAGTATGTTGCCTGATATTGGCCATTAAATTCGCGACAACTTGTGCGAGCAAAGATTCATCGCCATCTACAAAGACATCTTCTTCGACGGCGATCAAAACTTCACGTCCTGACTCCTGGTCCTTCAGATCGTGAGCAAAATCATTTACAACTGCGGAAAAATCAACCAATGAATAAGAAATTTCCGGTTTCTCATCAAGGCGAGTTAGACGTAGCAATCCATTAATCAGCGCCTCCATCCTGGCGCTTTCAGCGTTTAACCGAGCGACAGCGCGTTGACGTTGCTCAATAGTTAAGTTATCGCTCCCTTTGAGAATTTCGGCATAACCCTTAATCACCGTCAAAGGAGTCCGTAATTCATGCGAGGCATCGCCCAAAAACTTGCGCATCTGAGCTTCCGAGTCGGCTCTAGTTTGAAGCGACGCGCGCAACGATGTAATCATCTCATTTAGAGCGCTGCCCAGTTTGCCTAACTCAGTGCCTTCCTGCGCACGCGGAACTATTCTGGCTAAATCACCGCCTGCAATTGCCGTCGCCGTGTCAATCATCTGATCGACCGTTCTCAAGTTTCTGCGTACGATCCACCAGATAAGCGAGCCACCAACAACAATTATGATGAGAACTAAAATCGCCGATGACGTAATTAATTTACTCATCTGTTGATTGAGCCCACTAAGTGGCATCGCCGCGATCAGAGAAAGTCCATCGCCAAGATCATGGGCACGTAGTCGATAGGGGGTGACTCCACCAATATTGATAAAGTCCCGAAGCGCAGCTGCCGTCTGGCGCTGCGTGATCTTAGGAAATGGCAATGGGTCGTAAACGCTCCCAGATTGGCGAATGACAGTTATCGATCCATCGGGCAGAGCGATTCCTAGCGCGACGGCCACTACTAAATCATCTGCCCGGGTCGCGAGCTTTGGTGACGTACTGGTTGGAGTCCCACGAGTTGCCGCAAGTACCTGAGTGAGGCTCGCGTCAATCTGACTGATTCCATTCGATCGCGTTGCTGCGGCGCTGTAGACGCCAATGAATAAGGAGGCAACAACAATCACAAGGGTTGCAATCAAGGTGAGCCGGGTGCGGAGTTTCATACCTACAGCTTGGCTTGACCTGACTTATTTGCCTTGGGGTCGCGCAGTTGGAAACCCACACCCCGGACCGTACGAATAAGGCCTGTCCCATCTGGGTCGATCTTTTTTCTCAAATAGGAAATGTAGGTATCCACGACACTCGTCTCGGCTTCGAAATCAATATCCCAAACCGAACTCAACAATTGAGTTTTCGTGAGTACTCGTCGTTGGTTCTGGATTAAGTACTCAAGAAGGCGAAATTCGGTCGGCGAGAGCGTGACAAGTTCCGAATTCACAAATACTTCATGCGTCAGAACGTGGAGTTCTATCGGGCCGCAACGCAGTAGATCGGACTCGTTCTCGACTTTCATAGTTCGTCGTAAGACCGCTGCCACTCTAAGTAATAATTCCTCAAGTCCAAATGGTTTCGTTATGTAATCGTCGGCTCCCAAAACAAAGCCCCGAGTGGTGTCCTGGCGATCATGGCGC
Source organism: Actinomycetes bacterium (assembly GCA_025355805.1). Taxonomy (GTDB): domain Bacteria; phylum Actinomycetota; class Actinomycetes; order Nanopelagicales; family Nanopelagicaceae; genus JANXYY01. Next base: position 8,759 of record JANXYY010000110.1, on the reverse strand, counting down.
GCGGTCAAAAATAATGCCGGGGTCTGGTCGCCCTTGGTGCGGATTCGTTCGAGTAACTCGAAGCCATCCATCATGGGCATATTCACGTCGAGCAGAAGCAGATCTGGGGTCTCATCGCGCAGGATGCGCAGGGCGTCCATCCCATCCTTGGCGCGCAATGAGCGGTAGCCGCCAAGGTGAAGCGCGTCGACCAAGAGGTCAGCGACTGAGTCCTCGTCATCGACAACTAGGACTAGGGCAGATGTTTGGCTCGGGGTGGGCATAAAAACCTCCTGAAGCGAAGAATAGTCGCGGTTTGTCCAGTTCCGGGTCCTTTCGGGGCGTCCCAGAATGTTGTGCGAAGGTTATCCGAATCTTCACAGACGATTTGCTCCCGCGCTTGGACTCGAACCAAGAACCTGCCGGTTAACAGCCGGCTGCTCTGCCAATTGAGCTACGCGGGAAGGTGGGCAGAACTCTAGCGCAGGCGGTGCAACGAAGAGAAAACTTGCCTTCTAATGCCCTCTAGCCGTGGGCTTGCTGCCGAAGCGCCTGGCCCCGGAGTTCGGCTTGGGCACGCAGACTCTCGCTTGGAGATCCCTGCCAATCAATCTCACTGAAAGTCACTTCGCCATCTTTGGTAGGCCGTCGTCTTAGCGAAATGGTTGCTCTGGCGTCATCGTTGTGATTGCGGGGCGCGAAGGTTATCGAAGTCAAAATCGTGCCTGTGACTCTCTCACGCACCGTTTCCGGAAGCAGCGAAGGGCCAGTCAATACAAAATCTAGTTGGTCATTTTCGAGACCAATTTCGAGGGTCGCGCGTTCCGGATCGAAGGAGGCTCGTTTGACCTGCCACCACTCGACGCGCCGACGACTTTGCGGCTGGCGGATTGAGATGTGAAGTGCCGCTTTGGTAGCCAGGAGTTCGCCGCCAACAATTTCGCAGCGGATGAGGCCCCGTTCGCCGGGTTCTAAATCGAAACCTACTAACTCAACTCTCTTCAAAAATCGCATCATAGGTCCCCGATGGCCCTTTCGTGCAGGTCTCGACGACGTGCCTCCAACTGGACTAGATCCATGAAGGCTTGGTTGTAAACATCTGCATCGTCCACCGGATTAATTCGCTGCAATTTGGATTTCAATTCGGCGATTGTTCTGCTAACGGCCAGTTCGCGTAGGCGCGAAGCCACGCTTTCGGCATAACGCTCATCGAGAACGCCCGTTGCCCTGATCGGTTCAACGGCAAGTTCTCGCACCAATGCCTGCAGAAATTCTGGTTCACTGTTGCGCAGAATCGTCTCGATCCAATCGCTGAAATCGGTCAACTCGCCCGCCGTGGTATCAATCACACTCCGCGCCGCAAGATAGGCCGGATGCGTGAACGCGGCCAGTTCGATTTCTGAAAAGCTAGGCAATAACGCCGGTGCCTGGATTACGACTTTCAAAACTTCGCGCTCGAGAGCCAGACGAGGATCGCTGGGGTCTGGTCGCCAAGCCGGATTAGTTTCAACGGGTGGGCGCAAGGGCATGGACTGCCGATTGCTTCGAACTATCGCCCCCGTGACTGCCTCCACTTCCATGCCAAGCCAGCCGGCGAGAAGTCGCGCGTATTCAGGCCTCAGCGATCGATCTCGAATTTGAGCGACTAGCGGCGCCGCGACCGCCAACGCCGCAACCCGGCCTTCTGCGCTTTCTAAGTTATAGCCGGCGATCCTCGATTTGATCGCAAACTCGAAGAGTGGAACGCGCCGAGCAATCAAATCGCGCACCGCTCCATCACCCTGCTGCTGGCGCAATTCGCAAGGATCAAGACCGCTCTGTTCGACGGCGACAAAGGTTTGTGAAACAAATTTTTGATCATCGGCAAATGCCCGGAGCGCCGCCTTCTGCCCGGCTGCATCGCCGTCAAAGGTGAATATAACTTCGCCTCTAAAGGCATCATCGTCCATGAGTAGGCGTCTAAGAATGCGGATGTGTTCATCGCCAAAAGCGGTGCCGCACGTAGCCACTGCAGTTGTGATTCCAGCCGAATGTGCAGCCATGACGTCCGTATATCCCTCAACCACTACTACTTGGCGCTTCCTGGCGATCTCCTTCTTCGCTAATTCAAGTCCATAAAGAACTGAACTCTTCTTATAGACCGGGGTCTCGGGGCTGTTCAGATACTTTGGGCTGCTGTCGTTCGCCTCAGTCGAAAGTTTTCGCGCGCCGAATCCAACTACGTCACCGCTCATATCCTTAATTGGCCACATCAAACGATGGCGAAACCGGTCGATCGGTCCGCGTTGACCTTCTTGGCTGAGGCCACCAAGCGTCAATTCTTCAATCGAAAACCCTTTGCCTCTCAAATGTTTTGTTAATGAATCCCATTCATCGGGCGAGTATCCAACTGCAAAATGCTTTGCCACTTCTGCATCGAAGTTTCGAGCGACTAGGAATTCTCGCCCTACTTGGGCGCTGGGTGAGGTGGCAAGTTGCTCTTGGTAAAAAAGCGAAGCCAATCGATTGGCTTCAACTAACCGAGCCCTCATGCCGGGGACTTGATGAGAGGCGCCCGCACCGTCCTCATACCGGAGCTGGTAGCCAATTCGATCCGCTAGACGCTCAACAGTTTCGGTGAAGGAAAGATGATCTATCTTCATTAGAAAAGAAATCACATCGCCACCGACTTGGCAGCCAAAACAGTGAAAGTAGCCTTTGGCCGGGGTCACATGAAAGGAAGGTGATTTTTCGTCGTGAAACGGACAGAGCCCCTTCTTCTGGCCCCCGCCTGCATTGCGTAATTGAACATAGTCGCCGATGACTTCATCGATTGCGAGATGCTCGCGCACATGCGCTACATCCTCATCGCGAATTCGGCCGGCCACGGTCTGATCCTAAGAGCCAAGTAAGCGCGCGTGTAGTGCCAGCGCGCCAGGGTCGGTTAGCGAAGCGATTTGATCGATGACCACTCGAAGTTGCGCCGATTCCGATTCGGCCGACTCCCAAGCTTCGAGCGAGATCGAATCCAGCGTTGTCGGAGCATTCGCGGATACGGCTTCGACCAGATCGTGGATCACATTACGTTGACGTTCGTAGCGAATTCGAGCTTCTTCGCTACGCATTACGTAGAGAGCTGCAATGGCCTTGAGGGCGGCGCATTCAACGCGCTGTTCGCGGGGAACAACCAGATCAGCCGCGTAGCGAAAAAGCATCCCTGGACCAAAAGCGGACCGCGTGGCGCTCTCACTCGCCGCCGCAAATCTGCCGATCAGTTGGCTGGTCAGATCCTTTAAGCGAGCCAAGCTCTGATGAGTGCCGTCGAATTCCAGCGGCCAGAATGGCAGATTCAAGAGTCGCTGAATTGCCTCATGAACTTCTGCGACGTCCCCGTCATCAATAAATTCGGAGGCTGCAATGCTGGCGATTTCGCCGGCCTCTTGCGAGTCGCGCAATTGTTCAAACGTGACGCTCCGAGCAAAGAGCGCATCTTCCAAATCGTGTACCGAATACGCAATATCATCAGACCAGTCCATGATTTGGGCTTCCATGCAGCGACCAGCTCCGGGCGTCCCCTGCCTAACCCAATCAAAGATTTCGCGGTCGTCGGCATACACCCCAAATTTATTGGGATTTGTAAAGCGATCCCAGGGATATTTAGTCGCTCCATCAAGAGTTGCTCTGGTTAAATTTAAACCCACCGAGCCACCGTCTTTGGCCAGACTTTTAGCTTCCAGTCGGGTGAGCAATCGAAAACTCTGTGCATTTCCTTCAAACCCGCCGCAATCGGCGGCAGCCTCGGCGAGTGCGGTTTCACCGTTATGTCCAAAGGGTGGGTGACCAAGATCGTGGGCAAGACAGGCGCTTTCGACCAGGTCGGGGTCCGCGCCCAGGGCAGCCCCTAACTCGCGACCCACTTGCCCGCATTCGAGGGAGTGAGATAGCCGTGTGCGCGGAAAATCACTCTCCCAGGGAACAACTACTTGCGTTTTTGCGGCCAAGCGACGCAAGGCAGCCGAGTGCAGAATTCGAGCTCTATCGCGCGCAAACTCAGTGCGTCCAGCGCGTTTAGCTGGTTCAGTTACAAAGCGTTCGCGATCGAAATCGTCATATCCGCTCATAATGCAACGCTACTGCCCCGGTCACTGAGTTGAATCCCAATCCGGCCGAGGGTGACGTAGGCGAGATAAGCGCCAGTCTCTCTAATCAAATATCGAGCACTGCTTCCATCGAGAATTTTTGTTGAGCCGCTGGTGACAGGTGCACAGGATGGGATTAATGCATGGTCGCGTGCCATCGTTTCGGCTCGTAGGCAGTGCCAAGCGTCGGTAACTATAAGAATGGTGCGCAAGTGATTCGTTTGTAGATAGCGTTGAACGGCAACAATGCTCTGCAAAGTGTCTCGTCCCTGGGCAAGGGCAGTGACCGCCTCACTGGGTACGCCAGCATCAACTAACCAATTCTTACTCACCGCTGCTTCCGTCGTGTGATCTCCCGGCGCGCCGGCTCCTACAGTGATGATCCGTGTTGAGAAGTGCGCCTCGTACACGCTGATCGCCCTTCGTAGTCGAGCCTCGAGCACCGGACTCGGGCGACCATTAAATTGGGCGGCACCCATGACTACGATTGCCGCGCTCGGTTCGGCCTTTGTGTGTGTCCCAGTCCACCAGATACGCGTCGTACACCAAAGTGGAAAAGCAATAACAAAGATTAAGAGAAATCCGATTAATCGCCTAACCACCCGAGTATGCCTCATCGGAATTTACGAATGGAATTTCGTCCGGATTGTTCAGCCAACCTTCGGGCAGAGCGACCGGCCTTGTGGATGTGCTTCTGCCTCGGGGTCCCTCGCCGATCAGGGTCGGAAAAGACTGAGCCCCGTCGAGTTGATCGAGTAAGTTACGAAGTTCGGCTAGGGATGAGACTTGGGCCAGAGCCACTCGAATCGAGTTTCGAACCGAGAATCCCTTTAAGTACCAGGCAACATGCTTACGAAAATCACGACAGGCACGAAATTCATCTTCGAAATATTCAACGAGAAGTTCTGCATGTCTATACATGGTCTCCGACACGCCAAATAATTCAGGGGCGACTTCGATTTCGCGTCCATTTAAGGCGGCAGCAAGTTCGCGAAAAAGCCATGGCCGACCGAGACACCCGCGCCCGACCACGACCCCATCGCAGTTCGTTTGCGTCATCATCGCGATGGCGTCGGCCGCGCTCCAGATATCGCCATTCCCCAGAACCGGAACACCCATGGGTGCCAGTTCTGCGACGAGATCTGCAATCGCTTGCCAATCCGCTTTGCCGCCATACATTTGTGCGGCTGTACGCGCGTGTAGCGCGACCCAAGCCACTCCACACTCGGCGGCAATTCTTCCGGCACGGAGAAAAGTTAGGTGCTCGTCGTCGATTCCTTTACGCATTTTCACGGTCACAGGTATGTCAAATGGCGCGGCCGCATTTACTACGGATTCCACGATCGCTCCGAAAAGCCGGTGTTTGTACGGCAGTGCCGAGCCACCACCTTTTCTCGTAACCTTGGGTACCGGACAGCCAAAGTTAAGATCGATGTGATCAACCAACCCCTCGCTACCTAGCATTTTCGCGGCAGCGCCTGCGATATTGGCATCGACTGCGTACAACTGGACTGAGCGCGGCGATTCACCTGGTCCGGGAGTAATCATTCGCAGCGTCTCCGGATGGCGTTCCAGTAAGGCTCGCGCAGTCACCATTTCCGACACGAAGAGTCCAGCCCCTTGTTCGCGACAGAGACGACGAAAGGCAGAGTTCGTTATTCCCGCCATCGGAGCGAGCACGACAGGTGTTTCGATTGCGAATTTGCCAAGCCGCAACGGCTTAGGGATCAACAACCCAGAAGTCGAGGTGCTAGCCATGCCTCAACCTGGTCTATAGATACGCGTTCTTGAGACATGGTGTCGCGTTCGCGAATTGTCACGGCATTATCCTCGAGAGTGGCGAAATCGATGGTGATGCAATAGGGAGTGCCGATCTCATCCTGACGTCGATACCTCCGGCCAATCGCACCGGCGTCATCGAATTCTACATTCCAGTTACGACGCAAATCTGTTGCAAGATCACGAGCTTTGGGTGATAAGTCGGCATTCCGGCTTAGAGGCAAGACCGCCGCCTTCACTGGGGCAAGGCGATGATCAAGTCGCAGAACCACGCGCTTCTCTACCCCACCTTTGGAATTTGGCGCTTCATCCTCGCTGTATGCATCGAGCAGGAAGGTGAGGGTGGCACGATCCACGCCAGCAGCAGGCTCAATCACAAACGGAACCCAACGCTCGCCAGATTCTTGGTCGAACCAAGATAGATCGTGCCCCGAGGCCGTGGAGTGAGCTTTCAGGTCGAAGTCCGTGCGGTTGGCGATGCCTTCCAATTCGCCCCACTCGGTACCTACAAAATCGAATTTATATTCGATATCTGCGGTGCGTTTTGAATAGTGCGAAAGTTTCTCCTTCGGGTGTTCGAAAATTCGCAAATGGTCGGGAGTGATGCCCAGATCTACATACCAGGCAAGACGGGTATCAATCCAGTACTGGTGCCAAACTTCATCACTGCCTGGTGGCACAAAGAATTCCATCTCCATCTGCTCAAATTCGCGAGTACGGAAAATAAAATTGCCCGGCGTGATTTCATTTCTGAAAGATTTACCGATTTGGCCGATGCCAAAGGGAGGCTTTTTACGCGAAGTCGTAGTTACATTCGCGAAATTAATGAAGATGCCTTGCGCGGTCTCGGGACGTAGATATGCCAGACCACTCTCGTCTTCGACTGGACCTAGATAAGTCTTAAGTAAGCCGGAAAATTGCCTCGGTTGAGTGAACTGTCCTTTGGTACCGCAATTTGGACAGTTGATCTCAGCCAGGGATTCGGCTTGGCGTTTGTGCTTTAGTTCGTAGGCCTCTTCTAGGTGATCTGCGCGATAGCGACGATGACAGGAAAGGCACTCAGTGAGCGGATCGCTGAACGTGGCAACGTGGCCGGAGGCAGTCCAGACTTCGGGGGCCAAGATGACACAAGAATCCAGACCCACGACATCTTCGCGACCTGTGACTATTGATTTCCACCATTGGCGTTTGACATTGTTCTTTAACTCAACGCCCAGTGGGCCGTAATCCCAAGCGGCTCGTAATCCCCCATAAATCTCGCTTGAGGGATAGACAAATCCCCGACGCTTGGCCAGACCAACAATCGTCTCCAGGCGATCTACCCGATTAGCTGCCATTTTTGATCCTGTTCCATCCGGCTGGCGGTCGGCGGTGTGCGACGGTCAAGTCTAGCCGGTGGCTCGGCCATGACTTTGATAATCATTCTCACTATGGCTAAAGTCAGGATATGTTCACCGCCATCGCTTTAGCACTGTTTACCGGTCTTGGCACCGCACTCGGCGGACTCCTTGCCCTTCGCACAAAAGATCGTCTCCATCTGGTTCTTGGACTCTCCGCTGGTCTGCTATTGGGTTTGGTTGCCTTTGATCTGCTACCCGAGGTGTTTCAAACGAACACTTCAAAGATTGGTGGAATTCGGATCATCTCATTGGCGCTGGTTTTTGGTTTCCTGCTGCTGCACTTCGTGGAGCGCCTTTTTGGTTCACACGAACCGACGGATTCCGAATATCAACATGGCCACACTCACCAGTCCAGTCTCGGTGGAATCTTCGGAGCTCTCGCGATGGGTGGTCACGTCTTCTTGGATGGCATGGCCCTTGGGGTCTCGATACATCTCGGTAGTTCATTTGCGCTACCGGTAATAATCGCGCTCTTTTCCCACGCCTTCAGCGACGGAGTTAATACCGTAAGTTTTCTAATCCGAGCCAATAAGTGGAACAAGTACTCAATGTTTCTGATTCTATTTGATTCAGCTGCCAGAGTCTCTGGTGCCCTATTGGGCTCTTCAATCAAACCGAATACGAGTTTTATTTCAATCTATTTGGCGGTATTCGCGGGCATCATTATTTACTTGGCAACCTCTCATATTTTGCCAGAAGCCCACTCGCGCCACCCGAGTCGGTTCACGCTCTTGGCCACGTTGGTAGGGATTGGCGGGATATGGCTGGTGGTCGCAAATTTATGACCAAATCAGGAATAGAAATCGCAAAATTCTTGGACAAACGCGAGTCATTTGCTTCGGCACAGGAAATATTTTTGGGACTTCGTGCCGAAGGAAGAAACTTTGGCTTGGCAACGATCTATCGTGCACTCCAATCCTTAACCTCGACGGGCGAAGTGGATGTGTTAAGACGCAGCGATGGCGAAGCGCTCTACCGAAAGTGTGGCGAAGATCATCACCACCATCTCATCTGTAAAGGATGTGGGAAGACGATCGAAATCGAAGGAGTGAGCGTCGAGGAATGGGCACACACGATTGCCGAGCGTCATGGTTTTAGAGAGATCCAACATAGCGCCGAAATCTTTGGAATATGTCCTGATTGTTTTACTCAGGCCGAACCAAAGCGCCGTTGACGCGCAGCATAGATCTCAACGGCGCGCCATAGAGTACGTCGATCGACATCAGGCCAGAGCACATCGAGAAATACCAATTCTGCATAGGCAGATTGCCACACGAGAAAGTTACTCATCCGCTGTTCGCCCGAGGTGCGCAGGAATAGATCGACATCAGGCATATCCGGCTCATCTAAATAACGGGCAAGGGTTCGCGTCGTGATTCGTTCGACATCAACATTCCCGTCCACTGCATCACGCGCGAGTCGAGCGGCCGCATCGGCAATTTCGGCTCGACCGCCGTAGTTAACGCACATAGTGAGGGTCAAA
>JANXYY010000090.1 GCA_025355805.1 Actinomycetes bacterium | reverse complement strand
CACCGTACGCCGGACTTTTTGGTTCACCTCGAAATGCACCTCGGGAACCGACGTTCACAATTCTTGAATTTGCATTTCTAGGCATGTATTGCAAGGCGCACCATGTCATATTTGCGGCGCCGATGAGATTTACTCCTAACGTATTTGCCCATGCTTCCTGCCATTGCTCATAAGTGGAGGTTTCAATGGGATGGTCATAAAAGACACCCGCGTTATTGATCAGCACGTCAATATGTCCGAACGTCTGCGCCACTTCTTCTGCCATCTTCTTAATCGCTTTTGGGATACGCAGATCGGCCTGCGTGACGATGTGATCAGATCCCAGAAGGGATTGCGCTACTTCGTCAGCACGCGATTTCAGGGAACTGTAATGCACCGCAATTCGATCTCCATGCGATGCAAATTCCCGCGCTATTGCCGCGCCGATTCCTCGCGAGCCACCGGTGACTAAAACCGTTCTTCGTAATTCCATGGATGAACCGTAGTTCACGTTTACTCCGAAATTAATAACTGGCCGGCGCCGAACCGGGTAATCAGAACTTACGAACTGAAACGAATCAAAATGGTCTCCATGTTCGTAGAGGAGTCCACTCTCATTTATTCTGAATCGCACCAGGGCCACGCCTGTAATGCGGCGCCCAACACAACACCCATCAGTCAGAGATGGGGGACACACGACCTGGCGAGCAAACAATCAACCAAACATTCTTAAGGGGACTCACGGCATCTGCGAACCAAGGAATGCGCGGGCAGGTTACTGCCACCAGCAAAGCGACCTTGCTAGGCTCGTTGTCAGGGGGTATCTATGACCGAGTCGGACGAGATGCTTTGGATGGTACGGGGTGTGTGGGTCTCTCTGTGCCTGCGCGCGGCGTGCGAGCTCGGTGTCGTGGACGCGCTGGATCAGCCTCAGGATCTTGCGACGCTGGCGACTCGGTGCTCCGCGAACGCTTCCACCCTGGGTCGATTGCTCCGGGTGCTGGTCGACCTTGGTTTGCTCTCAAATGCCGAGGGGCGCTACGCGTTGACGACGATGGGCGCGCAACTCAGCGTCGGTCACCCCAGCGGCCTACGCCACCTCGCGATGATGCAGACCGAGCTCCCGAACCTGACGGCCTGGCAGCACTTGGCAGACGCCATAAAGCGCGGGAGTGCGGTCTACAAGGACCTCAACGGACAGACGTCGTGGGAATGGTTGGCATCCCACCCGGCCGAAGAGACCGTCTTCAATGCCGCGATGGCACGCCGGGGCGCCGCGCAGGTGGCCGCTGTGTTGACGGCGTATGACTTTTCCGGGGTTCGACTGGTCATCGACGTCGGCGGCGGGCAAGGGGCCATGCTGGGGGAATTGCTTACAGACCAGCCGGAGCTCACCGGAATCGTGGCCGACCGACCCGAGGTCGCGGCGTCAGCTACCGCAAGTTTGGCTGCGGCTGGACTCGGGGAGCGCGCCCGAGGGGAGGCGTCCGATTTCTTCGTCAGCGTGCCGTCCGGTGGTGAGGTTTACATCCTGTCCAACATATTGCACGACTGGGACGATGCGGAGGCGGTCATGATTCTGCGGTCGGTCCACGCTGCGATGGGCCCAGCGGCGGAGTTGCTCATCGTCGAGACCGTCCTTGACGCCCCAGGACGTACGACGCCCGAGCAGCGAGACGTTCATCTCGTGGACCTGAACATGCTGGTGCTGTTCGGTGCTCGGGAGCGCTCGCATTCGCAGTACGACAAACTACTGGTCGCCGGGGGGTTCGAGCCGTCCTCCCTCGCGCAATCGCCCAACACATGGAACGTCCTCCTCACGCGTCGCACTATCTGAGCCACGTCGCCCAAGGCGCCGACGCAGTTGTGCTGGACGGGGCCACTGCGTAAGCGAGGAGCCCGGCTTGGCGGCCTCAGCCTCGTGACCTTGAGCAGCGTGCGGTGGCAACCCAGTTCTAGGGGGCCGAGTCGCAGATCCTCCATAGTTATTGCTCCCCCGTTGAGCAAGGTACGAAGCGGGTGGACCCTGTCAGCCATCGTTGTTCAGCAGTTCCTTCAGGAGTTTTTTCGTAATGGAAAGCTCCAAGGCACCTGTGGCAGGAAGGAACACGATGGCGTTCCCTTGGGATTGGGCGACCAGCAGGGGAGCCTTTCCAAGTGCTCGGATTGCCAACGATGTGAGTTGGATGCGGCCCCAGCGTCAACGCGAATCGTTTTGGTGAGTGTCGGGTTGGCTTGCTTGCCCCGACAAAACGCGACTTTTTTCAATCGAGCTGATCCGTATCAGTGCTAGCGCTAGTGGTTCCGGTGTGGGGGCAGCGGTCAGGAAAGTGATGGAGGAGGTAGCCACCGATACTCCACCAGGTGCATGGCGAATCACGGATCGAAGATCCACTCGAGATGAGCGAGCCCATTCAAGAATCTGAACTGATTCGTGGGTATCTGACCACGTATGGGTGTCCGAGGGGGGACTTGAACCCCCAAACCCTTTCGGGCACTAGCACCTCAAGCTAGCGCGTCTGCCTATTCCGCCACCCGGACAAGTGAACGCGTCACGATACCAACGTTCGGGGCTGCTCCCAAAACCTGGTCCACTAAGCCAAGATTGAGCCATGACTTCATCAGAGCAATTTGAGCCGACGGATCCACGAAACGAAGTTGTGTCGATCTGCCAGGACCTGATCCGGATCCCAAGCATTAATTATGGAGATCGAGGGGATGAGCGGGCGGTGGCTGCCTATGTCGTCGCTGCGCTCAAAGAGGTTGGGCTTGATCCAGAAGTCATCATTTCGGGCGAAAATCGAGTCAACGTCGCAGTTCGGATCGAAGGAACCGATCGATCACGCCCCGGGCTCGTCCTTCATGGACATCTTGACGTAGTCCCTGCCGATGCCGAGGCGTGGAGCGTGGATCCATTTGGGGGAGAGATCAAGGACGGTGCGATTTGGGGTCGCGGTGCCGTCGACATGAAAGATATGAACGCGATGATGCTGAGCATTATTCGTTCTTGGGCCAGGACTGGATTTAAACCTCCTCGCGACATTGCCTTAGTTTTCTTCGCAGACGAAGAAGCCGGTGGAGTCTGGGGTTCTCGTTGGATGGTGGCAAATCGTCCTGACGTTTTTGCCGGGTGCGATGAGGCTGTGAGTGAAGTCGGGGGATTCTCAATCACCCTAGAAAATGGCGCGCGCCTTTATTTGATTGAAACTGCAGAGAAGGGCATCCACTGGATGCGACTCATTGCCGAAGGCATGGCTGGTCATGGGTCGATGATCAATAACGAAAATGCGATCACTGAACTAGCTGAGGCGGTGGCCAGGATTGGAAACTACGAATGGCCCGTACGAACTCCGAAATCGGTACAGGAACTTTTAGAAAAAGTTGCCGAAGTACTTGGGGAAGAGTTTGATCCAACCAACCCAGATCTGATGGTTGCCAAACTAGGTCCGGCGGCGAGAATGATTGGTGCCACGCTGCGGAACACTGCCAACCCAACAATGCTTGAGGCCGGATACAAGGCAAATGTGATTCCGCAGTCAGCATCTGCAGTAGTTGACGGACGGTTCTTGCCGGGGCTCGAAGATGAACTAATGTCCACGATTGCCTCGCTAGTTGGAGAACACGTTCGTGTTGAAACGGTAATCCGCGACAAGGCGCTAGAAACAAGTTTCGATGGACCATTGGTTGAGGCGATGTGCGCTGCGCTTCTGGCCGCGGACCCTGATGCAATTCCAGTCCCGTACTGCATGAGTGGTGGCACAGACAACAAAGCCCTAGCAGAGTTAGGAATTAGGGGCTTTGGCTTCTCGCCTCTTAAATTGCCGCCCGAATTAGATTTCATGGCACTGTTTCATGGAGTCGATGAACGAGTGCCGATTGACGCCCTAATGTTTGGCACGCGAGTACTTGACGATTTCTTGCGTAATTGTTAACAGGTCATTCTAGAAAGGTGTTCGAGCAACTCGGATAATACGTCGACGAAGGCGGATGATTCTTTTTCCGCTTGGCAGAATTCTGATGCGATCAAGGGTCCAGTGATTCTTTTCTGCCTCTTCAACAAGCAGCTGGCGAACCGCGTTACGTGAGAGCGTGCTTGGGAGAGTGAGGGTGTAATACTCCAGTTGGGCGAGGCTCACCTGGTCTCCTTCACTAACTGGCAGAGACGGCTGGATCTGGGGCGTTCGGTCAGGCTAGCAATCGCATTCGCGATCACGCCAGGGTTGCCAGCATAAACAATTGACAAATGTCGTTGAGCGCGCGTGAGGGCGGTGTATATCAACGGCCGATTTAACATTGTTCCAGCCTCACTCGGCAGGACAACCACTACTGCTGGCCATTCTGAGCCCTGTGACCGATGAATCGTGACCGCCCAGCCGTGTTTTAAATCGATTAAGTCTTTAGTTGGAACCAGGCATGGTCCTTGCCCAAAATCGACCCTGAGCGCGTTTCGCCCTTCAAGAGAAGTAACTGCACCAACTTCGCCATTGGCGAAACCATCATCCAAATGATTCGCAGTGGCAACCACGCGATCTCCAATGTCGTAACCAAATACTTCACCCGAGCCGGGATTGAGAACTGCCTTCAAAGCCTCATTGAGAGCGGCCGTGCCGGCTCGACCACGGTGGATCGGAGTGAGCACTTGAATATCGCTCGGCGAGATCGAAAGTGCGCGAGGGATTGAATCCGTCACTAATTGGACGACTCGGTGGGCGCACTCGTCACTGTTGACCGTGGCTACAACGACGACTTCTTTATCTTCGTTGGAAACCGCTGGAAATTCACCCCTGCGCACCGCCGTGGCTAATCTCGCAATTGCACCACCATGTTCTTGTCTATGCAGAGTCAAGAGTTCGGTGACCGGGAATGCATCCGAGTCAATTAAATCTTTTAGAAACTGTCCCGGCCCGATCGATGGCAGTTGCGCAGGATCTCCAACGAAAAGTAAGTGTGCGCCATCGGGTATCGCAGAGACCAGCGCCGCTGCCAATTCGACATCGATCATTGAGGCCTCATCAACTACCAGTACTTGTACGTCTAATGGCCAAGATTCACCGCGCGCGAAGGTTCCTGTCGTGCCTTGTGCGCCAAGTAAGCGATGGAGTGTGACCGCGGCAAGACCGGTTAGTTCCTCGAGCCGCTTGGCAGCCCGCCCGGTTGGTGCCGCGAGTGCGATTTCTAAATCTAATTGCTCGCAAAGCTCAACGATTGCTCTAACTGTGCGAGATTTGCCGGTGCCAGGACCTCCGGTCAAAATACTTACGCCATGAGCCGCCATTTGGATGATTGCTGCTACCTGCTCAGGATCTAGACCATCCGCGACGGATTCGATTGCTTCTGGCTGGCATAGTTTCGAAGCTGCCTCTTCAAGTCTGGCCAGACCGATGGCAATACTTTCTTCGGCGAAAGCAAAGATCTCTAGGGCAAGGAATCCGTCGAAATCAATCACCAGACCCTCTTCAACCGCTTCATTTATTGCGCTACCAACGTTTGGAAATCGATTCCGTTCCAATGCTTGCCCGACGGTGGTTGTTGCCAATGCGGTTGATCCTGCCTTGGCACCTTGACGTAAAGCCCACTGCACAAGTGCCTTGCCTCGCCTGGAATCATCGGCAGTGATGTCATCGATCTTGTACTGAGCAAATCGATCCGCGGCCGCAACATCTAATGCGCCGCAGGCAAGAAGTGACCAGGGGTCTTCGCTTATAATCGTATTTGCCGACGAACCAAAGAAGTTAATCGCGATTGCCGCCGCCTTCGGTTCACATCCAGCAATGATTAGTTCCTCGGCAACTCGGTAAAGCGGTTGCGATTCTTGAAATGAAACCACCAAACGCTCTGCCCTTTTCGGCGAAATTCCTGCAATCGCTTTCAAGTTCTTTACCGTCACATCGTCAGGGGAATTGATATGAGCATTTAAAAGTGATTGCGCGGCAGTCTTCCCAAGTCCTGGCCAGAGTCCAGATAAAGCAAATGCCGAAAAAACGTTTACTTGCGAAGCGTCTTCCAGATCATTGGACATCTAAGGCGGACACCTCGTTGAGCGCTTGGCGGACAACAGCTGGAAGTGAAACGCTTTCGCTCATTAAAACTCCACGAAGTTGAGCCGCAGTACGAGCGCCGATGATTGAACTAGTGACATCAGGAGCGTCCCTGACCCAGGTGATTGCTACTTCAAGAGGGGAGTAGCCAAGGCCATCGGAGGCCACCACTACCGCATCAACGATTCGTCTTGATCTCTCGTCCAGATATGGAGCGACGAAACCAGCGAAGTGCGGACTGGCACCACGAGAATCAACTGGCATGCCACTTCGATATTTGCCGGTTAGAACGCCGCGGCCAAGTGGGGACCAGGCGAAGAAACCAATTCCGAGCTCGCGTGCGCACTGCCGAACTTCTTTCTCACAATTTCTTTGTAAAAGGGAATACTCGTTCTGCGTTGACGTGATGCGTGGCTTAGTGGATTGAACCTCTTGCAATGTTATGGCTCGAGCACTTTGCCAGCCTGAGAGATTTGAAATCCCGACATACCTAGCTCGACCTGACGAAACAGCGTAATCGAGGGCCGACAGCGTTTCATCCAATGGCGTTTCTTCGTCCCAAGCCTGCAATTGCCAGATATCTACATGGTCTGTCCCGAGACGTCGCAATGAATTGTCGAGCTCTGCGAGCAAATTACGTCGCGAATTAGCAACGACCCGTTGACCTGCTTGGAAACTAATTCCGGCTTTGGTTGCCAACACGACATCGCTTCGTTTGACCAAGGTATCGAGCAGGCCACCGATTACCCGTTCGCTGTCTCCGTCACCATAGGTGGCGGCGGTGTCAATAAAATTTCCACCGGCATCTAGATATGCTCGTAGTTGGTCGGCTGATTCATGTTCGTCGGTATCCCGGCCCCAGGTCATCGTTCCTAGACCAAGCCTTGAGACCAGTAGACCCGATTTGCCCACGCGTCGTTGTTCCACGAAAGTGACCTTAGTAGGTCGAATGCGACTAACCTGCCTACGAAATGGAGGATGGCGATGAGACTTGCGCTAAATCTCGGGTATTGGGCGGGGGATGGCCCATCGAATGCGGCGAACATCGAATTGGCGCTCGAGGCCGAACGCCTAGGGTTCGAGTCAGTTTGGGCGGCCGAGGCGTACGGGTCAGACGCAGCCACTGTGCTGGCTTGGATCGGTGCCAGAACAAGTAAAATCGGTCTAGGTTCTGCAATCTTCCAAATCCCTGGACGATCACCGGCCCTTACCGCCATGACCGCCGCAACTCTTGATGCCCTCTCCGGCGGGCGATTCAGGCTCGGGCTCGGGGTCTCTGGGCCACAAGTTTCGGAAGGTTGGCACGGCGTTCGGTTCGCGTCCCCCTTGGATCGAACTCGCGAATACATTGAAATCGTAAAACTCGCCTTAGCCAGGCAGGTCGTTAAATATGAGGGCGAGCACTTCACACTTCCGCTTCCCGATGGACCAGGGCGCGCCTTGCGTCTCACGGTTCACCCTCAACGTGAATCCGTGCCCATCTTGATCGCGGCCGTTGGTCCAAAGAATCTTGAGTTGGCGGGCGAAATCGCCGATGGCTGGCTCGCCGTGTTTCTCACCCCCGATTTCGCCCCAGAACAACTTGCCCACATTTCCACCGGACGGGCCAAAATTGGCAAGACTTTGGATGGCTTTGAAGTCATGGCAACACTGCCGATCTCACCGGGAGGTGAACTCGAGGCATGTGCCGATTTAGTACGGCCTTACGCCGCCCTTTACGTCGGGGGGATGGGAAGTAGGGAACAGAACTTCTACAACTCGCTCGCGATCCGAATGGGCTATGAAGAAGCCGCAGTAGTAGTCCAAACCAAATACCTGGCACGCGATTATGAAGGGGCGATGAGCGCTCTACCCCTCGAGTTCTTAGACCGCACCTCATTGCTTGGCTCTACCGAACGCATCGCGGAGAGAATGCGCGAGTATGCCAGCGCCGGCGTTACAACATTGGCCCTTGCACTTCCTGATTCCGTACCACTCCCGCTTAGGCTTGGGGCGCTGCGAATTGGCGCGGCTGCCTACGAAAAATCGGGAGTTGCGTGATGCCCAAATGACTCGCCTTTTCCTAGTCAGACATGGGCGTAGTACAGCGAATGCCGCTGGGGTGCTGGCTGGACATCAATCTGGCGTCGAACTTGACGAGCGTGGAATCGATCAGGCCAAGAAATTGGCGGACCGATTCGAGATTGCTGATTTGAAGGCGATCATTTCTAGCCCAGTACTCCGATGCGCGCAAACTGCTCAGTACCTTGCCGAAAAATTGTCGATGAAGGTTACCGACGATGAGCGATTCACCGAGATGAATTTCGGTACGTGGCAGGGAAGAACATTGGCCGATTTGGCGGCAGAACCATTGTGGTCCTCGATCCAGAACCAACCCTCCCAAGTGCGATTCCCCGAGGGCGAAACGTTTCTTGAAGTGGGCCAGCGCGCTAGTGCAGCAATTCAGCATTGGAATGAGCTATTTGAAAGTGGAAGTTACGTCGTTTTCACTCATGCGGATGTGATCAAAGTGGTCGTGGCGGAAGCCCTTGGATTACCAATTGATTATTTCCAACGAATCGCGATTGATCCGTGTTCAATTTCGATCTTGGATTACAACGCAGATCGAATTTCGTTGAGGGGATTGAATATGCAAGTGGAATTCTCTGACTCTATGGTGCTCTCGTGAGCGGTCTGGTGCATCGGTTTGATCCTCCAACACGATGCGTTGTCGGGACCGTTGGGCAACCCGGAGAGCGCACCTTCTTCCTACAAGTCCAAGATGCAGATAGATTGATGAGCGTCATTTTAGAGAAAGACCAGGTTCGAATTCTGGCGGAGCGAATTAAAGATATTCTCGATCAAGTCGCGCCCATCGAGCCGCATTCAGTCAGTCCAATTCCCTTTGACGACGCGCCATTAATTCAACCCATTTTGGCAGATTTCAGAATTGGCATTCTGGGTCTTGCTTGGGACGATGCTGAAAATCGAATCGTCATTGAAGCTGGCTCCAGAGTCGTTGAAGTGGAAGAGATTGGCGAGATGCCCGAATTAGAACCGGAAGATGATGATGACACCAACGAGATGCTCGATATCCGATTGCCCGTTGATTTAGCTCGTCGTTTTGTGGAACGGAGTTTGCGAGTAGTTGGAGCTGGTCGTCCTCCTTGTCCGTTCTGCGGGAATTTGTTGGATCCATCAGGGCACGTCTGCCCGCGGGCAAATGGATACCGACGTTGACGTTGCCCTTTGACAACGCATTGCTTGAAGGTGAAATCGAGATTCTTGGAAGATTGGTCGACGCCTCGAATGCGACTCTCTTCGGTCAGGCCGTACTCGGACCCGTTATAGTCCCGCTGATTTACAAGCCACGGGCAGGCGAGCGCCCACTCTGGGATTTCCCGTCGGGCTCACTTGCCGATCGTGAGGTGGCCGCCTACAAAGTCAGTGAGGCACTCCACTGGGATCTGGTCCCAACCACACTTCTCCGTGATGGCCCTTATGGAGTCGGCATGGTCCAACAATGGATAGAAATAGACGAAACGATTGACCTAGCGACACCCCTTTCGACGGGCCATCGTGACCTTCAACGGATGGCCCTGTTCGATGCCGTAATAAATAATACCGATCGCAAATTCGGCCATTTGCTTCCGACAACCGATGGTCGAATTAAAGGGTGTGATCACGGCATCACTTTTCACGTCGATGATAAATTGCGGACGGTGCTCTGGAATTGGGCGGGTGAGCCGATCCCTCATTCGGATTTAGTTGACTTATCGTCCTTCTCCAAGGAACTTGAATCCGGTGAATTAGGCGATGCCCTGATCGCCCACCTCGCACCCGAAGAAATCATGAATACCATGCAGCGACTGACACGTTTGCTCGTCGAAGAGCGCTTCCCGATCCCAGGAACTCAGTGGCCAGCTGTTCCTTGGCCGCCGTTCTAGGGTAAGAGCAAGTAAGGTCAGTGTGTGCACTCTTGGCCCACTACTTCATTACCTCCGGTTGCCGAGGGGAGACACCCTGAAGCGATCAATATCTTTGATAGTGCATCACGTTCCCTTGTCGAGGCAAGCAAAACGAGAATCGCCAAAATGTATGTCTGTGGGATTACTCCCTACGACGCGACGCATATGGGTCATGCCGCCACCTACGTTGCTTTCGATCTGTTAAATCGGATCTGGCGCGATAGCGGTCATGAGGTGCGCTATGTACAAAACATCACCGACGTCGACGACCCACTCCTTATCCGCGCTAAAGAGCGCGGTGAAGATTGGCAAGATCTAGCTGAACGCCAAGTTGCCCTTTTCCGCGAAGATATGACCGCGCTGCGAGTGATTCCACCCGATCATTACATCGGGGCAGTCGAAGCCATTCCCCTGGTGGTAGACGCGGTAACCGCGCTATTGGGCCGAGATGCCGTATATGACCTGTCGGGCGATCTTTACTTTCGGGTGCATCTCGACCCTGAATTTGGCACCCGATCACATTTAGACCGAGAAGAGATGCTTGCAGTTTTCGCTCATCGAGGTGGCGATCCAGCGAGAGTTGGTAAGGAAGATCCACTTGATTGTTTGCTCTGGCAAAGTGAACGTCCCGACGAACCGTCGTGGCACACCTCCCTCGGCTCAGGGCGACCCGGTTGGCATATCGAATGTTCGGCAATTGCCCTCCACTACCTCGGGCGCAGTGTCGATGTTCAGGGTGGTGGCTCCGATCTTCTCTTTCCGCATCACGAGATGGGCGCAGCCGAAGCAAGAGTTTTAACCGGAGAAAGATTCGCGAGGACTTTCGTCCATGCGGGCATGGTCGGTCTCGATGGGGAAAAAATGAGCAAGAGCCGAGGCAATCTAGTTTTCGCTTCCAAACTTCGCCAGGACGGAGTGGATCCGATGGCGATCCGATTAGCCTTACTGGCCGATCATTATCGAACGAATCGGGATTGGACGAATGAAGGGCTAACTTCCGCTCAACATCGATTAGATCAGTGGCGAGAACAACTTTCTCGTCCTGCAGGCCCTGCGGCCGCCGAAACTATTTGGAAAATTCGCGCTGCGCTGGCGAATGATTTGGATTCGCCGGGAGCGCTGAAAGCGGTTGACGATTGGTGCTCGTTGCCTCGAACTCAAACAGATCAGGCTAGCGAACCAGGGTTGATCTCCCGCGCCATCGATTCACTCTTAGGGGTCGCAATCTAATTCTCGTCACGCCGCCGTAAGTAGCGCTCAAAATCTCGCGCTATCGCGTCCCCTGATGCCTCAGGTAGATCAGAAGCATCTTTCGCCTGCTCAAGGTTGCGCACGTAATCGCCAACTTCGCCATCTTCGCGAGCCAATTCATCGACCCCTAGCTCCCAAGCTTTTGCCTCTTCGGGAAGATCGCCGAGTTCGATGGTGAGATCAAGCAGATCTTCAAGCCGATTGATTAGTGCCAGAGTGGCCTTCGGACACGGAGGTTGAGAAACGTAGTGTGGGACTGCTGCCCAGAGCGAAGCCGCCGGGATTTCTGCCTTCAGACAAACATCTTGTAGAACCCCAACGATTCCGGTGGGCCCCTCATAAGTACTTGCTTCAAGACCGAATCGGTTCATCGATATTTGCCCACTTGTCGAACCCGTTATCGGGATCGGGCGAGTGTGCGGCGAATCTGCGAGCAGCGCACCCAAAGTAACGACTTCGGTCACCTCTAAATCATGTGCAAGTGCAAGTAGCTCCTTACAAAATGCTCGCCAACGCATCGAAGGCTCGATCCCGCGCACGAGTACGACATCACGCGATTCATGCGGCAATCTGGCGATGCTTATCCGAGTTGTCGGCCACTTCATTTCTCGCTCTTTCACACCGCGAATTTCATTTAGTTGAACGACAGGACGATTAACTTGGAAGTCGTAGTAATCCTCCGGGTCATAGGCCGCAATCTCTTCACATTCCCACACTTCGAGCAAATGTTCGATCGCACCGGTCGCCGCGTCGCCTGCGTCATTCCAGCCTTCAAAGGCAGCCAACATGATCGGCGAACGAAGTTGGGGAATAGTAGATACCTCAATCACGCGGCTAACCTTAACGCTGAAGCCGGGTAAACTTCTCCGGTGAGCGCCGAAGCAATGCTGCCAAACCTTCCGATAGCCGTTCTTTTTGACATGGACGGCTTGTTGGTCGACAGCGAACCCGAATGGCTCGCGGCTGAGGAAGAGATTGCGAACTCTCTTGGGATCACCTGGCAGGAGAAGGATCAAGTTCACTGTCTAGGCGGTCCCTTGCGCAAGGTTGGTGAATATCTCGCCACTCTCGCCGGATTGGCGGTAGAAGCAGGAGCCGAGTTAGAGCAACGGCTCATCACCATGATGGTGGATCGGGTCACCCAAGGTGTAAATCCGATGCCTGGAGCAATGGAACTTTTAGCTGAATTAAAGGCGGCCGGGATTCCCATAGCGGTGGTTTCGGCGAGCCCAAGAAGGTTGGTAGATGCAGCCCTCAGAGGTGCAGGGCTTTCTGGATTCGACACCATCGTTGCGGGGGATGAAGTGAGCAGAACCAAACCTTTTCCCGATCCTTACTTGGAAGCTGCTCGGCGGCTCGGAGCCTCCGCTGGGGAGTGCGTAGTTCTCGAGGATTCTAAGACCGGCGTCGCTGCAGGGTTGGCGAGTGGTGCGATGGTCGTAGCAATTCCACATTTAGTGCCCATCATTCCAGCGCATCGACTCAGAGTACATAATTCGTTACTTGAAATATCCCTGGATTATTTGACTTCTTGTTTCACGAATTAAGCCGAGGGTTCGACAGGTTTCCAAACTTCGGGGAGCGGAAGAAGCGTGCCCCCAAATTCTGGGCAAAATTCTTTGAAGTTGCACCAGTCGCAGAGGCGCGATGGAGTGGCTGGCCAATTCCCAGTCTCGTGATTCTTCCGTATGGCCAGCCAAATCGCCGAAATGGAACGCTCGGTCGCAAGGAGATCAGTTTCATCAATTTCTCGAGGCAGAGTTTCACTATTTCCCAGGTAGATCAATTTAAGGAGTTTTGGCACTACGCCACGTGAGCGCCAAATAACTAGGGCGTAAAACTTGAGTTGGAAGAAAGCCTTTTCTTCATAACCGGCTTTTGGTGAACGACCAGTTTTGTAATCAACGATCCGAATCTCACCCGTCGGGGCTTGATCAAGCCGATCAACATACCCGTGGAGGAGGAGCCCGCTCGGTTGCTCATATTCGACATGTACTTCGCGTTCCGAGGGTTCAAAATTATTTGGGTCCTCCAATTGAAAGTAACGATTAATCAGCTCTCGTCCGCTCGCCAGCCAAATGTCGATCGCCTCCTGGCTCGCAAAGAGTTTGGTAACTTCGCCATCCTCCAAAACGACGTTCTCCCAAGCGACGTCCATAAAATTGTGAGCATCTTTAACGGCTCGCGATCCTCGTGGTAGATCATAAATTCGTTCGAGTGCCTCATGGACAAGCGTGCCACGCAACGCATCAGTACTCGGCGGCTCTGGTAGCCGATCAATCGTTTTGTATCGAAAAAGCAAGGGGCAAGTCTTAAAGTCGTTTGCACGCGAGGGTGAAAGGGAGTTAATTCGCCTTTGTACTTCTGACATGCCGCTGATCGTATGCCAGGCAACTGACGGAACGCCTAGACTAAACTCTCGTGTCCAGCAACGAGATCACCGGTGAACCCTCTTTAGGCGCTGTGGGGGCGTTTTCGGTGGGGGATCGTGCGCAACTCACCGACCCGAAAGGGAAACTACATACGATCACGCTCAAGTCGGGATCTCAATGGCACACACATAAAGGTTGGATCGAACACGACGAATTGATTGGGCAACCTGAAGGCATTCTGGTCAAAACTACACAGGGCGTGCCTTACCTTGCGTTAAAGCCGCTCTACGCCGATTACGTCCTATCGATGCCGCGTGGCGCGACAATTGTCTATCCCAAAGATTCCGCACAAATAATCGGCCTTGCCGATATCTATCCCGGCGCTCGGGTCATCGAGGCTGGAGTGGGATCGGGTGCACTTACGATTGCTTTGCTCCGGGCGGTGGGTGATCGAGGCAGCGTTCGATCTTTCGAAAAGCGAGAAGAATTTGGTCAGATCGCCAGTACAAATATTGTAAATTTTTTCGGAGCGACGCCAGCCAATTGGAGTTTGACGATTGGAGCATTGCAGGAGTCTCTTGACGAAACTGGTGCCGATCGCATGGTGCTCGACATGCTTGCGCCCTGGGAATGTATTGACACTGCAGCCCAGGCTCTTCGTCCTGGAGGAGTCATAATTTGCTATCTGGCCACCACGACACAACTGTCGCGAACTGCCGAGGCACTCAGGGCCAGTCAACTCTTCACTGAACCCATCGCTTGGGAGTCAATGGTTCGGGGCTGGCATCTCGAGGGGCTAGCGGTTAGACCCGAACATCGAATGATCGGGCATACCGGATTTCTAATCCAATCCCGTCGGATGGCTCCAGGACACTTAGCCCCAGTCCCACGTCGGCGTCCCGCTAAGGGCTCTTACGGGACCCCAGTGGTCGAAGATTGAGCGCGAACCGCCGATGGCGGGGTATCTTGGCGAAGTGAGTTCTCAGCCAACAGGTTCCCCAGAAGTTCGTAAGACGAGCGAACTGATGGCGCAAAACGAGCGACTGACCACTTTGTTAAAGGACGCAAAAGACCAATTGGTCACCCTTCGAAATGAGATCGATCGCCTGGCCTCGCCACCTTCTGGATATGGCATTGTGCTAGAAACCCACGAAGATGAAACATTGGATATTTTCACCGGCGGTCGGAAATTGCGGGTCAAAACAAGCCCGACACTGAACATTGAAACGCTTCGCCCCGGTCAAGAAGTGATGCTGAATGAATCGTTAAATGTGGTAGCCGCCTTCGGGTACGAAAGCGCCGGCGAAATCGTCACCCTGAAAGAAGTACTAACCAACGGTCGCGTTCTGGTTGTTTCGCGAGCCGACGAAGAACGCGTAGCCCGCCTCGCTGATTCGCTTCTGAGCGAGCCCATAAAACCAGGCGATGCGCTCCTACTCGAACCCAAGTCTCTATTCGTTTTCGAACGGATCCCACGCGCAGAAGTTGAAGAATTGGTCCTCGAGGACGTTCCAGACGTTTCGTACGAGAGTATCGGCGGCCTCGCCAGCCAAATTGACCAGATCAGAGATGCTGTCGAATTGCCCTATCTCCATGCAGACCTTTTTAAGTCCTACCATCTTCGCCCACCCAAAGGGGTCCTCCTCTACGGACCACCTGGTTGTGGCAAGACCTTGATCGCCAAGGCCGTCGCCAATTCGCTAGCTAAGCAAGTTGCCTTGAAAACCGGCATGGGCGAAGGTCGATCCTATTTCATGAATATTAAAGGTCCTGAACTACTCAACAAATATGTAGGTGAATCCGAACGCAGGATCCGATTGGTATTTCAGCGAGCCCGTGAGAAGGCAAGCGAAGGTGCTCCGGTAATAATTTTCTTTGACGAAATGGATTCGCTATTTCGCACCCGCGGGAGCGGCATCTCAAGCGATGTAGAAAACACCATCGTGCCTCAGTTGCTGAGCGAAATCGACGGTGTGGAAAAATTGGAAAATGTCATCATTATTGGCGCTAGTAACCGCGAAGACATGATCGACCCCGCGATCTTGAGACCGGGGCGATTGGACGTCAAGATCAAAATTGATCGACCAGATGCAGAAGCCGCCATTGATATATTTTCTAAATACTTAACAGCAGAGGTCCCACTTCATCGACAAGATTTAGCAGAGCACGGCAATAACATTGACGCCACATTGCAAGCGATGATCCAGACAACCGTGGGCCGGATGTATTCCGAACAGGACGACAATCGGTTCCTGGAAGTAACGTATGCAAACGGCGACAAAGAGGTACTTTATTTTAAAGACTTTAATTCAGGCGCGATGATTTCAAATATCGTAAGCCGAGCGAAGAAAATGGCAATCAAGTCCCAAATCAGCGGCGGTGATGGTGGAATTCGCATTTCCGATTTACTCTCTTCTTGCCTCGATGAATTTAGGGAAAACGAAGACCTTCCAAACACCACAAATCCAGATGATTGGGCTCGCATTTCGGGGAAGAAAGGCGAACGAATAGTTTATATACGCACATTGATCACACGTAAGCCCGGAGTCGACAGCGGACGGGCACTCGATACTGGTTCAACTGGCCAATACCTCTAGCCATGCCCCAACTTGCTGCGATAGGGGCCTCGCGAGTGATGGGGATCGAAACCGAATACGGAATAAGTTTAGAAGGAGCTTTCGGAGCTAACCCGATGATCCTGGCCAATCAACTAATCACCGCCTACGTTGACGCAAACGTTCCAAAGAATGACCGCGCTCATTGGAACTACACTCAGGAATCGCCACTTCGAGATGCTCGAGGGTTTGATTTGTCGCGCGGTTTGGCAGATCCCAGCCAGCTCACCGATGAAGATTTTGGAATGGTTAACGCCATCTTGCAAAACGGGGCGCGACTTTACGTCGATCACGCCCATCCAGAATATTCGGGACCTGAGGTTGTTAATCCTTTGGATGCGGTGCGTTGGGATCAAGCCGGAGATCGAATCGTTGCCATGGCATCCGATCTCCACCATGAGGCCACAGGACAACGCATTTTGATTCACAAGAACAATACGGACGGGAAGGGCGCTTCATATGGCTGCCACGAAAATTACTTGGTCAAGAGATCAACACCCTTTGTAAATCTGGTGCAGCATCTGACCCCTTTCTTCGTATCTCGACAGGTTATCTGTGGAGCGGGGCGCATCGGAGTGGGCCAAAATAGTGAAAAACTTGGCTTTCAGATCAGCCAACGTGCAGATTTCTTTGAAGCCGAAGTTGGCCTCGAAACCACGATGAAAAGACCAATCATCAATACCAGAGACGAACCACACGCCGATCCTCAGCGCTATCGCCGTTTGCACGTCATAATCGGCGATTCCAATATGAGCGAAGTTTCCACGTATCTAAAAGTGGGAACAACCGCGCTCGTCCTATCGATGATCGAAGACCAATTCCTGTCACAAGATTTATCGCTCAAATCCCCGGTGTCAGCACTACGTTCAATCAGCCATGACCCGAGTTTGAAGACGAAAGTGCTCTTACGCGATGGAAGATCGCTCTCCGCACTTGAAATCCAAAGAATTTACTATGAGCAGGCAGTGCGCTATGTCGAACAATATTGCCCCGAGCACGTGGAATCTCGAGCGCTACTCGATCTCTGGGGTCAAACGTTGACGCAACTCGAACTCAATCCCATGACCGCTATCTCCAGTGTCGAATGGGTCGCTAAATTGCACTTGTTATCAAGTTTTCGAGACCGAGATGCGTCCTCCTGGTCTGACCCTAAATTGGCTTTGATCGATCTCCAGTGGTCTGACCTGAGGCCCGAACGGAACCTTTTTTCCAGGTTGGTGAGTCGTGGAGTTGTGGCCCGTATGCAAAGCTCCGAGCAGATCGAAGAAGCAATCCAGTTTCCGCCCACCCAGACGAGAGCTTGGTTTCGAGGCCAATGCATTTCTCGATTTAGCGGCGATTTAATTGCCGCCTCTTGGGATAGCATCATTCTCGATCTCGCCGGATCTGCAAACTTGAC
This sequence comes from Actinomycetes bacterium, assembly GCA_025355805.1. Lineage (GTDB taxonomy): Bacteria > Actinomycetota > Actinomycetes > Nanopelagicales > Nanopelagicaceae > JANXYY01. Next base: position 11,161 of record JANXYY010000090.1, on the reverse strand, counting down.
GAAAATCGTGATGTCCGACCCCTATCAAGGCGGGCAGGAGCAGACAGCAAAGGCACTCCTTGGCGCACCATCGGATTTGCGGGCCGCACTCGCTCGTATCTTCGATGTTACGTAAGATGGTATCCGCGTAGGTCGACTCAATTTGCAGTTGGCCTGAGTGGGGAGAAGTGAGGAGAAGTGATGTCTGGTCAAGTGCACGCAGGATCGCCTGGTAAGGACGAGGAATCCAGCGAAGTCGAAGCAGTACAAGTCACTAAAAATAGCCACGATGTCGACGATATTCTTGCTGAGATTGACGCTGCACTTGAAAGTAACGCAGCTGCCTTCGTCAATGGTTTTGTCCAAAAGGGTGGCGAGTAGTGGGCGATCGAATGGCCGCCCTCCCTCCTGCCTTTTTCACCGTCGGCGGATCATCGTTCACTCAGTTTCTGGCAACCCAGTCACCAGATGTTCTCCCGTCATTTAAAATCGGCGCGCAAGGATCCTTAGACGCCCCACATGGCACCACGATTATTGCCATGACATTTACCGGGGGAGTACTGATGGCGGGAGACCGTCGCGCCACCCTCGGCAATCTCATCGCCCAGCGGGATATTGACAAAGTCTTCCCTTCCGATGATTTCTCTTGTATCGGCATCGCGGGCTCTGCTGGAATCGCGATTGAGATTGTCAAATTGTTCCAGGTTGAGTTGGAACATTATGAAAAGATCGAGGGAAGCGCCCTTAGCCTTAACGGCAAAGCAAATCGACTTGCCACACTCATACGTTCAAACCTGGGAATGGCGATGCAAGGATTAGCAGTACTTCCAATCTTTGCCGGCTTCGAAGGTGGGTCTGGTCGACTGTTTTCTTTTGACGTGACCGGTGGACGATATGAGGAGGTCGGTTACCACGCAGTTGGCTCTGGCTCTTTGTTTGCCCGAGGAACTCTGAAGAAAAGTTACCGCAGTGATTTTGATCGAGATGAAGCGATATTGGCCGCACTCGGGGCGCTTTACGATGCTGCTGAAGAAGATAGTGCAACGGGGGGATTGGATTTGGCTCGACGGATCTTCCCAGGAGTCAGCATTGTCACTTCCGCGGGATATGAACGTATTTCTGATTTTGAGACCGCTCAATTGGCTGAACAGATTATTGCTTCGAGAATGTCTAAACCCGACGGCCCGATAGCTCCACTCGTCTAGATGAGGATCCGATGAGCATCCCCTATTACGTAGGTCCCGAACAACTGATGAAAGATCGCGCAGATTATGCGCGAAAAGGGATTGCGCGCGGACGTAGCGTCATCGTTTTGCAGTATTGCGACGGCATTCTTTTCGCCGCTGAAAACCCATCTCGAGCCCTGCACAAAGTGAGCGAGATGTACGACCGAATCGGATTCGCGGCCGTCGGAAAATATAACGAGTTTGAAGTGCTCCGCGTGGCAGGAATCCGGTTGGCCGACCTGCGCGGATACTCGTATGACCGTGCCGACGTGACCGGCCGAGGTTTAGCGAACGCCTATGCCCAGACTTTGGGAACAGTTTTCACCAACGAACCAAAGCCCTACGAAGTGGAACTAGTTGTTGCTGAAGTCGGTGATTCTTCGGATAACGACCAAATTTATCGCCTGACTTACGACGGCTCCGTCGCCGATGAACATGGTTTTGCGGCAATGGGTGGGCAGGTGGATCAAATTAGCGGGGAACTGACACAGTCATGGCGTGTTGGTATGACTTTAAGAGAGGCAGTTCAGTTGGCTTCGCGCTTGCTTGGAGCCGCCGGCGGTTCCCTTCAGGAGGATTCCCTCGAAGTCGCTGTACTCGATAGAACCAGAGTGGCTACCCGTAAATTTAGTCGGATCAATGGAAGTGTCCTCAAGTCCTTGCTTTCCGAGTAGCAAACTTCGAACCAATGGATCGTCGCATTTTCGGAATCGAAAACGAGTATGGCATTACTTGCATTTTGAACGGTGAACGTAGGATCTCGCCTGACGAAGTCTCAAGATACTTATTTCGTAAAGTTGTTTCTTGGGGACGTTCTTCCAACGTATTTTTGCGAAATGGTGCGCGCCTCTATCTGGATGTCGGCTCACATCCAGAATATGCAACTGCGGAATGTGATGACATAGGGGAACTGATCGCACAAGACAAAGCGGGTGAACGTATCCTTGAAGAACTAATGCTAGAAGCTCAAGACAGATTACATGCGGACGGGATTGAAGGAGACATCTATATATTCAAGAACAACACCGATTCGGCGGGAAATAGTTATGGCTGCCATGAGAATTTCCTGATCACCAGACAGTTGGATTTTCAACGAATCGCTGACGTCCTGATCCCCTTCTTGGTAACTAGACAACTTCTCGTCGGCGCCGGGAAAGTTTTGCCAGGCGTTAAAGAGAGCACATACTGCATCAGTCAACGCGCCGAGCACATTTGGGAAGGCATCTCTTCAGCGACTACTCGATCACGTCCTATTATCAACACGCGAGATGAGCCGCATGCTGATGCTGAACAATTCCGACGATTACACGTCATCGTGGGGGATTCAAACATGTCGGAAGTCACTGCGCTATTGAAGGTCGCATCCGCGGACTTAGTGTTGCGTATGATAGAGGCCGGCGTCGTAATGCGTGATCTCACCCTTGAGAATCCAATCAAAGCGATTAGAGATATTTCGGCCGACCTCACGGGGCAGCGTTTACTCAAACTAGCCAATGGGCGCGAGATTAGTGCGTTGGACTTGCAGGGCGAGTACTTGCTTAAGGTGAAGGACTTTCTGACCCGTCAGGGGATCGAGGACTCCAGGACTCTCTTTGTCGTGAATTTATGGGAGCGAACTCTCAATGCGATCGCTACTCAAAACTATTCAACAATTGAGCGCGAGATCGATTGGGTTATTAAACTTAATTTACTGAACCGGTATATGAAGAAACATGACCTCGATTGGAACTCGCCAAGGGTTGCCCAAATTGATCTGGCATTTCACGATATTTTGCGAAGTCGCGGCCTCTACTACCTCTTAGAAAATCGAGGTCTGGTCGATCGCATCTGTACCGATGTCGATATTAGTCTCGCAAAAGAGTTACCACCCCAAACTACCAGGGCGAAATTGCGAGGTGATTTCATCGCCGCAGCGCAAGCCAAGGGCAAGGAATTTACGGTCGATTGGGTGCATCTGAAACTTAACGATCAAGCTCAGCGGACAGTACTTTGCAAGGATCCGTTTCAGTCAGTTGATGAGCGCGTGGAACGTCTAATTAATACGATGTGATCAAATTTTTAGGAGATCTACTACGAAAATAAGTGTCTCGCCAGGTTTGATTGCCGCGCCGGCTCCCTGATCGCCGTACCCGAGATGTGGCGGGATGATTAACTTCCTTCGACCGCCAATTTTCATTCCTGGGATCCCCTTTTGCCAACCAGCGATCACCTGATTTAGGCCAAAAGTAATCGGCTCATTTCTAGACCAGGATGAGTCGAATTCTTCACCGGTCGAATACGCAACCCCCAGGTAGTGAACGGTCACTTTGGATCCTGGCGTGGCTTCAGCGCCATCACCGATCGTTAAGTCTTCAATTATCAGGTCGTTGGGGACCGGGAAATCTGGAAACTCAATTTCAGGCTTGACTAAACTCATTTTCTTCCCCTTTTAGGTGAGTCGACTATTTGACTGCGAGCAGATCTACAACAAAAACCAACGTCTCATTCGGTTTAATCGTTCCGCTTCCACTGGCGCCATAACCAAGGGAAGGGGGAATGACCAGAAGTCGTCGGCCACCAACTTTCATGCCGAGCAAACCTTGCTGCCAGCCGGGGATTACCTGACTCAATCCGAACGTCGCAGCCTGGCCTCGCTGCCATGAAGAATCAAACGTTGAACCATCCGACCAGGAGACTCCCGTGTATTGCACAGTAACAGTTGAACTGTTCGCCGCCACGACCCCAGTGCCGAGCGCGAGGTCGCGAATTTCTAAGCCCGAGGGTGGGGGACCAGTGGGCTTGCTGATGGTAGGGGTTTGATTGACCGCTCCAGTGACGCTCGGTAATACGGTTGCCACCACGGGCGCGCTATTGATCGTTGGCTCTGCCTGGGAACTACAAGCCGTGAGGCCAAGGATCAAGGCAAGGACAAAGGGCGCGCGGGTCATGTTCAAATCTTATTGGGTCCTGAGACTCCCAAGCGACGAGTCGGGACGGTCGAGTCAGTAGCCTTACTGCTATGTCAGCGGGAAAGACCGAACGGCTTCTAAATTTGACGATGGCTCTCCTTGCAACGCGCCGGTTTATGACCAAGGCCGAGATATTTGATCGCGTTGCTGGATATACCGGGGCGCCCGACGCCAACGATCGGATGTTCGAACGGGATAAGGACGATTTGCGAGAACTTGGCGTGCCACTGGTCATCGGTGGTAGCAACCAACTCCTCGACCTGGAAGATGGATACCGGATTGATGCCAAAGCCTATTCTCTGCCGGCAATTTCATTTAGCGCTGGTGAAGCCTCGGTGATCACTTTGGCCGCACAAATTTGGCGTGAATTCAGTTTTTCCAAGCCGGCGAGATCGGCTCTGCTCAAATTGCGAGCATCAGGTACCGAACTCGATAACAGCGAACTCTTTGAGGCGCATCTTTCAGCAATGGAGCCAGCTTTTCCAAACGTCTGGGAAGCGGTTAAGGAGCGTCGCAGGATCGAATTCGACTACCGACGACGGGATGGTTTCGTGAGCCATCGCGAGATTGAACCATGGGGCATCCTCTCTTGGCACGGCGCGTGGTATCTGGTCGGAATGGATCTGGAGCGAAAAGCTAGTCGAGTGTTTCGCCTTTCGCGGCTTACAAGCGAAGTAATTTTCACCTCTATTCCTGCATTTTTTTTACCCCCAGAGGGTCTAGATCTGCGTGGCGAGATAGAGAAATTGAACAACAGTGCAGAGCAAATCGCTGTCTTGAACGTTGCCAAGGAGACCTGCATTGCCTTAAGGCGAAGGGCGCATGCATCAAGTACCGTCGACGCGAAGTGGGATCAAATCGAGATCACCTTTGATGATCTCGACGCGTTTACGAAAGAGATTTTATGGCTTGCCCAAAATGTTGTAGTAATCAAACCGAAAGAATTGAGATCACAAGTTATTGACTCACTAATCCTGGTCGCTCAATGAGCACGAAAAATGCGCTTTCTCGGTTTGCTCGGCTGTTGGTACTTGTACCATTTTTGCAAACACATCAGGGCATCGCCGTTGCCGATGCCGCTGTCATGATGGGAATCTCCGAACGTGATCTTGTGGCCGACCTGTACTTGCTTTGGATGTGCGGATTGCCGGGCTATACACACTTGGAACTGATAGATCTCGAATTCGAACACGGCCACATCTCAATCCAGAACGCCGACACGTTGGCGAAACCTCTCTCACTCACCGCTGATGAGGCCATTGCGCTGTCAATGGGGTTGTCATTGCTTGGAGCTTTACCGAACGCCGGGCTTAACGAGGATTTGCGTTCGGCTCAAGCAAAGATCCAGGCCGGGGTTCTTCGTGCCTCAGAATTGGCGCAACTAACTAAGCAAGTGGCGGTGGTCCCGGTCGAACCCTCAAGTGAGATGGCCGGCTACCTCGGCGTAATTGAGAAGGCCATGATTGGAGAAACCCAAGTCGAGATTGAATACTACGTAGCCACCCGTGACGAGATGACAAAACGAACGATCGAGCCAATGCTGATTCGCCTGATTGATGGAATCAGTTACGTCGAAGCATGGTGCCATCTCGCCGAAGATAGACGTCTTTTTCGCCTCGATCGCATCTACGGAGTGCGCCCACTCAAGACCAGGCGCAGTCACCTTCCCTTATCGCTACCCGATTTCGAACGAAGTGGGGCGTTAGTCGATTACCAGATATCTCTGGCGCCAAGTGGACGATGGATCCTTGAGCGTTATGGCGCGATAGCTCTGGAGAACCGGAAGGGCCCGAACGCACCTGCCGTTTTGGCAGTTGGAGACCGTAATTGGCTCCTGCGCCTCGCGCTTAGTGCCGGTGGCGATCTTCAGGTGACTAGCGACCTGGAACTAGCCAACGAGATCCGCGAAACCGCCCGATTGGCCTTAGCCAACTATCAGGCTTAAAGAAACGCTGGCAAACGCTGGTTCACAGGCGAGTGCGATAGATTCCAAGCATGAGCGTTACGGCTTGGCTGGTTCTTTGGGGAGTGCTGCTGGTTGCAACCCTTCTCCTTTGGATCGTTATCCTTCGCCGGGCCTACCTGCACTTTCGTATCCTTCAGAATGAAGTCAGGACACTCATGGCAGCCATCAGTTCAGTCAAGAGTGGATGGCAACGTAGACTCACCTCGACAAATCTAACGTCATACGAGAAAGGCCGCTGATGCCGTTCCTGCGCGAGCCAAGTCATATCTTGATCCTGTTGATTGTCGTGGTCGTGTTGTTTGGTGCGAAGAGGCTTCCCGATAGTGCGCGTGCACTTGGTCGGTCACTTCGCATCTTCAAGGCTGAGATTAAAGACCTAGACGGTGAAAAAAAGGTCGAAGATCAAGATAAGAAACCGCCCACGACTCCAACTGAATAGCCGACGCACTCTCCGCACACCAATGGCACGCACCGAGAGCATGCCTCTCCTGGCTCATTTGAGAGAACTCAGGCGCAGAGTAGTAATCTCAGCGGCCTCAATCATCGCTCTATCTGTTGTTGGCTGGGTGGGTTATCCCCGAATCATCGAGGTATTGGCGTCGCCGATTTGCGACCTCAGGGCCGCTCGCGGGGCGAGTCACTGCGGAATTCTTTACATTAATGGGGTTCTTGGCCCTTTGAATTTGCAGATTCGAGTGGCACTCCTAACCGGAGTCATGCTTGCTGCTCCCATCTGGCTATACCAAATTTGGGCGTTCACTGCTCCCGGGTTACATCGGAGGGAACGGAAATGGACCGTCCTCTTCGTCTTTATCGCTACCCCCTTTTTCGCCGCTGGCGCAATACTGGCCATCAAAATTTTGCCAGTAGCGGTCCGCCTACTAATCGGATTTACTCCGAGTACCCTCTCGAACTTGATTAAGTTTGACGATTACCTTGACTTCGTCACTCGCTTAATTTTGCTTTTCGGTCTCTCATTTGAAATGCCAGTCATATTAGTAGCCCTCAATCTTGCAGGCGTGTTGGCTGGGCGTACCATCCTGGGCTGGTGGCGGATTGCCGTTTTCTTAATCTTTCTCTTTGCCGCTGCCTTCACTCCCACTGGCGACCCGCTGACAATGACGCTCTTGGCGCTTCCTCTCTGCATTTTCTTCTTCGCAGCAGTGGGAATTGCCTTACTAGTTGATCGACGAAGAGCCAAACGAACCGCGCTCAACGCAATCGATGACGACGAGGCTTCGTTAATAACTCCACCCGAGGCCATCTGATGGCCAAGATAACTGTCGTCGTGAATCCAATTGCGGGCGGGGGTCATGGCGCGCGTATTGGAGCGCAAGTCGTTGAACAATTGCGCAAAGTTGGGAGTTTAGAGAGCGTAGTAAGCGCCGCCTCTGCCATCGAAACTCTTGAGGAAACCCAACGCGTGGTCAGCGAAGGCACGGATGGGGTGATTGCAGTTGGAGGAGATGGCCTCGTTCACCTCGTGATCCAGGCGCTCGCCCAGACTGGAGTGGGACTTGCAGTTGTTCCTGCTGGTACCGGAAATGACTTTGCTCGAGCATTGGGCATGCCCCTTGCATCTCCAGAACAAATCATTGAACGAGTTCTCACAACAGCGCCCCAACCAATTGATCTCGGACTGGCAAATCAACGATTCTTTGGAGCGATTTTGTCCACCGGCTTTGATTCAATTGTCAATGAACGAGCAAATTCCATGCGTTGGCCTCGTGGGCCTATGCGCTACAACGTTGCGATTGCCCGCGAGTTACCACTTTTCAAACCGCGACATTACCGATTCACGATTGACGGAGAAACATTTGAGACTGCGGCGATGCTGGTCGCCGTAGCCAATGGTCCTTCGTATGGCGGGGGCATGAAAATCTGCCCCCAAGCGCAAGTACATGATGGCTGGCTTGACGTACTTATCTTAAAGCCGCTTTCAAAGATTGAGTTTCTTCGAGTCTTTCCAAGGGTCTATGCAGGCACGCATGTTAATCACCCGGCGGTGGTCATCAGGCGAGCGCGGAGCGTTGAAATCGAAGCAGATGCCATCGCTTACGCCGACGGCGAACGAGAAGGACCGCTGCCGATTCGAGTCACGATCGCGGAAAACGCACTAATGGCGTGGAGCGCACTGCGCGATCCGCTTAGCACCTAGGCTCGCGCTATGCCCTCGCCAGCAGAACGTTACGCAGCAGCGCGTGAACGGAACACTTTTAATCGTTCCGAAGTGAGTACCTTTGTCGCCTCATACGACTTCTTGCTCGATGAATTTCAACTTAGCGCTTGTCAAAGTCTGGAGGCGGGCCATGACATTTTGGTCGCTGCCCCAACCGGTGCAGGCAAAACGTTAGTGGGAGAGTTCGCCGCACATCTGGCAATGCGAGATGGACTCAAGTGTTTTTACACGACTCCCATCAAAGCTCTTTCTAATCAGAAGTTTGCCGAGTTTGTTCAACGATATGGTTCAGGATCCGTCGGGTTACTCACTGGAGATACGAGCATAAACAGCGAAGCGCCCATAGTTGTTATGACCACTGAAGTACTCCGCAACATGATTTACGCGGAGTCGAGCACATTAAAGAATTTAGGCTACGTAGTCCTCGATGAAGTGCATTATTTGGCCGATCGATTTCGCGGTGCCGTATGGGAAGAAGTACTCATTCACCTGCCCAGGTCGGTACGAACCGTTTCTCTTTCAGCTACGGTCTCAAACGCAGAAGAATTTGGCGAGTGGCTCCAAAGCATTCGCGGAGAAGTCGAAATCATTGTTAGTGAGCATCGTCCGGTCCCGCTCTTTCAACATGTGATCCTGGGACAACGTCTTTTTGATTTATTCGGTGAGAACAATCAACGCGAAGTTAATCGAGATCTCATCCGAGTTGCCCGGGAGGCACAGCGATCTGCGACACATCAGCAGCGTCGCAGAGGAGAACTCGATGTGTTCACTCCCTCTAGAGCCGAAGTCATCGCCGCTCTCGATGCTGAAAATCTGTTGCCCGCAATCACATTTATCTTCAGCCGTGCTGGATGTGAGTCCGCTGTTCACCAATGTCTTGCCGCAGGACTCAGATTGACGAGTAAAGATGAGCGCGAATGGATACGTCGGATCGTTCTTGATCGAACCGCGCAATTGCCCGCGGAGGACCTCTACATTTTGGGGTTCGATGAGTGGCTTGAGGGCCTTGAACGCGGGGTGGCCGCCCATCATGCAGGTTTGATTCCAACCTTCAAGGAAGTCGTCGAAACGCTTTTTCAAATGGGTCTGGTGAAAGCCGTATTCGCGACCGAAACTTTGGCGCTTGGAATCAATATGCCAGCACGCTCCGTTGTGTTAGAGCGCCTCGTGAAATGGAACGGTGAAGCCCACATGGACATCACCGCAGGCGAATACACCCAATTGACCGGACGGGCTGGAAGGCGTGGGATCGACGTCGAAGGTCACGCGATCGCTGTCTGGAGCCAAACTTTAGATCCGAATTACCTTGCAGGTCTTGCCTCTACTCGCACATACCCATTGCGTTCTTCGTTTAGCCCCACCTACAACATGGCAATCAATATGGTAGAGCGACTGGGGTTTCAGAAGGCCCGGGACTCCCTCGAATCTTCCTTTGCTCAGTTTCAAGCAGACCGCTCGGTCAGTGGGTTGCTGCGCCAAGTCAATCAACATCAGGAAGCAATTGAGGGATTTCGAAAATCGATGGTTTGCCATCTTGGAGACTTTGCCGAATACGCCAAGACTCGTCGAGACATCAAAGACCGAGAGCAAGAGTTGTCCCGGTCAGGTAGTCGATCTCGCAATGCGGCGATTGCAGCTTCGCTTGAAGAATTGCATCGCGGAGATGTCATTTTGATTAGTGCCGGGCGCAGGAGTGGATTAGCGGTGATTCTGGATCCGGGTATCGGGCTCGGGTTCGATGGTCTGCGACCAACCGTATTAAGTGCGGACCGCAGAGTCGTGCGTTTGAGCACCGTCGACTTCTCCGATCCTGTATTTCCTATCGGCCGGCTAAAGATTCCGGCCCACTTTGATGCCAGAAGCCCAAAATCGCGGCGCGAACTTGCGGCCAACCTGTTGGATACAGAATTTGCCAAATTAAAAAGTCCTCGCCAAAGGTCATCCGCTGCCGATGACGCACTTCTTATCGATCTTAGGGCCGCTTTGAAGCATCATCCATGCCATTCATGTGATGAGCGTGAGGATCATGCCCGGTGGGCTGAGCGACTGGATCGACTCAAACGCGAAACTAAACAACTTGACGATCAAATCAGAAATCGAACGCACGTGATCGCGCGCACGTTCGAACGTATCTGTGCAGTTCTTACCGAACTGGGTTACTTAGCGGATTCAAAAGCCACTCCAACGGGTCGGTTGCTTGGCTCTATTTATACGGAACTTGATCTTCTCACCGCCGAGTGCATTCAACAGGGAGTTTGGCAAGGTCTCACCCCACCAGAACTTGCCGGCGTCGTCTCGCTTCTAATTCACGAATCGCGCGGAGACGATCACCTCGCTGTGAAGACCCCCAGTGGAAGGAGCCAGGACGCGATGGCGGCTATGGTCGCGATCTGGTCCAACTTGACTGCAATTGAGCATTCTCATCGGTTAACCGAAGCGCGTGAACCAGATCCTGGATTTTCTTGGGCTGCTTTTCGCTGGGCGAGTGGACATCGTTTGGAGTCCGTCCTGCGTGATTCTGATTTGACGGCCGGAGATTTCGTGCGAAATTGCAAGCAATTAATAGACCTCCTTGGTCAAATTGCTACGGTTACCAACGATTCAACTCTACGAACAACAGCATCAAATGCACGAAGGGCGATTTTTCGAGGCGTGGTAGCAACCGCTTCCGAATCCGTCTCTGAGGCGATATGAGTTCTCTCCTGTTGTTAGACACCGCCTCGCTTTGGTATCGCGCGTTCTATGGACTGCCAGAAACCCTGGTTTCCAGAAATGGCCAACCGGTCAACGCGGTGCGTGGAGTTCTCGACATGACCGCGCGCTTGATCACCCAATATCACCCCGATCGAATTGTGGCTTGCTT
>JANXYY010000089.1 GCA_025355805.1 Actinomycetes bacterium | reverse complement strand
ATCCATTGATTCGTAGACAACGCCATTGGGGGCAACGCCGACCAGGCGAGCTCTGTCCCAACTTATAAATGCAATCAGCGGAGCGCTTGGAATCGTGACAAAAGTTTTTCCTCCATCGCTACTGCGAATCGGTCCGGCTTGAGTTGTGCCAACAATGATTGATGGATCGGTGGGATCCATAGCAAGGTCGTAAAGGTTCGGGTTCGGCAGTGGCTTCCAGGTTTTTCCAGCATCAATTGATCGAAGCAGTGCGCCATCATGCGCGGATACACCCATTACCGTGGTGCCCGATGCAATCAGGCGATGGAAATCGACCTTCCCAAAGAGCGAAGTGTTTTTCCAGGTTTTTCCTTGGTCCCCTGACCCGCGGAGACCAAGATCGTTTACCTGCTCTTCACCTGCACCAGGATGACCCGATGCCACGATTCCATCCGACATTGGAGCAAGCCCCATCACGTCAAAGTGTGACTTTCCAATACGCACGGGCGCACTGGTTCCCTGCTGCCACCAGAGGCCCTCGTGAGTGCCGATTAGCAGGCCTTTATCAGTCAACAGCAAGTTGTGAATATGTTCCATCGATTGATCTGCCTGGGCCGCTTGCGTTGCCGAATTGACCTGCCCTGAGGCGGACGTTTCAACTGTTGAACTTGCAGAGCAGCCACTCAATAGTGCAATCGACCCAATCCCGGCCATCACCCACCAAAATCTACGTTTACCAGACATGACGATTCAACCCTTCATCTATTCGAACCAGGTCTCAACAATCTCGCGGGTACATGGCGGTTTCGCTATACCTTTTATAAAGGTCTGATCAAGATTTTCCTTCATCAAATCTTCATGCGGTAGGTAATCGATCCATACATGGGAGAGAGATCATGGAGGTAATCGAAAGGCAGGTGACTCAGCCATGATGGGTTGGGGATGGGGTTGGAATGGATCAGGCGGATATGGAGCAAATTGGCTCTGGATGGGCGGCATGATGATCTTTTGGCTCGCCGTAATCGGAATCGGTATCTGGCTAGTAATGCGACTCACCGATCGAGGAAGCAACGAAAGTCGCTCTGTCGAATCTCCGCGCTCGGCGTTGGATCGAAGATTTGCAAACGGCGAAATCAACGTTGAGCAGTACGGCGAGGCTCGCAGATTAATCGAATCAAAATCCGCACCGCACCAGTAGACCAATAGAGTTAGCACGTGGTTAGCGCAGGTCGGGTACTCGTCGTCGATGACGAAATCGCCCTAGCCGAAATCATCGCGAGCTATTTCAGACGCGAAGGATTCGATACGACGACTTGTCACGATGGACTGGCGGCCGTTGAAGTCGCCCGGACGACGAGACCCGATCTGATTATTTTAGACCTCATGCTTCCAGGGCTAGATGGCATTGAGGTCTGTAAAGAAATTCGCAAATTTTCCGATGCCTACATCATCATGCTTACTGCGCGCGACGAAGAGATCGATACGATTGTTGGACTGGCCGTCGGGGCCGATGACTACATGAACAAGCCATTTTCAACGAAAGAATTGATCGCACGGTCGCGGGCGATGCTGCGCAGACCAAGGCAAGATGTGGCGACTGTTCCAACCGAGTCGATACACATTCGGGATCTTGAGATCAACGCAGACATGCGCACAATTACGGTGGCCAATCGGATAATCAGCCTAACTCGTACCGAATTTGATCTTTTCCTAGCGATGGCCCGACGACCGAGAGTTGCGTTCTCCCGTCGACAATTGATTGATGCGGTGTGGGGAGAAACTTGGTACGGCGATGAACATGTCGTCGATGTACACGTTGGTCATCTGCGAAAGAAACTCAGCGACGATTCCGAGGAACAGAATTCTTATGTTCGAACGGTGCGTGGGATCGGATATTCCGTGGGGGAAGGGTGAAGAAAGCCCGACTCGCCGTAAAACTGGGCGTCGCACAAATTCTCATTCTCACCATCGGAGCGCTGACTCTTGCCATCACTGCATTCTCAATAGCTCCCGGTCTCTTCTCTGTTCACCTTGCCCACACTGGCGAAGATTCACCATCGGTGCGGATGCACGCTAGGGAGGCATTCGTAACCTCGCTTTCACTTGCTCTGGTATTCGCGGCGATAACATCCCTATTGGCAGCCGGTGTGGTCGCTTGGCTCTTTGTGCGCCGTGTCGCCAAGCC
>JANXYY010000010.1 GCA_025355805.1 Actinomycetes bacterium | reverse complement strand
CATTCGACGTTTTTCGAAAACCTAAAACGCGGGGGCATCGGACTTTTGCTTGGAGTGCTGATTCTCGTAGTTGTCGGAAGCCGAGTTGTCCGGTCGCGTAAAAATCGTGAGTGAATCTGGATGAAAAAACAAATTGTTCTTGTCGCCGTGCCAGTTGGCTTTGCCGCTCTGACGATCGCACTTCTCCTCGGCGGAGGTGCCCCCACGAAATCTGCTCCAGGCTTACCCGATGCTGGTTTGACCGTTGGCTGGCTAGTTCCCATGCTTACGATGGCGAACTATCTCATTGAGTTCGCCATGGTTGGGTTTTCGCTCGCGGCCTCGCTCTTCTTCGTTGATGAAGACGGCGCACTTGGAGATGCGGCAACCAGATTTATCCGCAGGATCCCGCCAATTGCATTGGTCTGGATTTTAGTCAACGCACTGCTTCTAATCGTCAAAGCCGCATACGAAATTGGAATCCCATTCCGTCAGAGCTTCAATTTCCCGACGATTTATTCGTATTCAGTTCAGACAACCCAGGGGAATGCAATTCTCTGGCAGTTATTCATTGTCGCTTTGCTAATGGGGGTAACTGCGCTGACCTATCGGGTGCGCGGATCGATCACTGCGCTAGTGCTCGCGTTGCTCATCTTTGTGCCACCTGCCATTACCTCGCACGCCGCTGGAGCCGGTCACCACAGTCTTGCTACCGGTGCCATCGTCGTTCACATAATCGCGAGTTCGCTCTGGGTTAGCGGTATTTTTGCCTTGATCGCAATGCGTTTATTGCGCCTCGAACTGAGCGTTGCGGTTCCGAGATTTAGCGTTCTCGCCATGTGGTGCGTCGTGGCGATAGTCCTAACTGGAGTCATTAGCGCCTGGTTACGAGTCGGATCTATTCATGGTCTCGCCTCTAAATATGCATTCATAATGCTGGCGAAAACTATCGCATTGGGATTTCTCGTTGCTCTCGGAGCGCGACATCGCCGCTTGCTAAAAGCGCGTTTACCTGGCAGTGACGGGATTGCCTTATTCCGGCTCCTCACGATCGAATTTGTAACGATGCTTTTCACAATTGGTTTGGCGGTTGCCTTAGCGCAAACCCCACCACCGATCGCCAGAGTGCCGATCGCTTATGCCAATGCCCAACAAATCGTCGGAATTCCAATGTTGGCGCCGCCAACTTTCTGGCGTCTTCTTTCGAGTTTTGAACCGGACGGATTTGCCCTGTCGTTCATGGCGATTGCAGGTATTCTCTACTTCCGTGGGGTTCGAAAGCTTGTGCGTCGCGGTGATCATTGGCCCATTGGTCGAAGCATCTCTTTTGCTCTAGGACTGGCCGTTATCGGCTATGCGACGAGTGGAGGTCTTGGCACCTATGCGCTCTTTGCGTTTTCCTTCCACATGATCGCGCATATGTCACTAGCCACTCTCGCGCCTATCGGAATCGTGCTCGGGGCGCCGGTGACCCTGGCTCTTCGCGCTTTGCCTGCGGGTACGCATCCGGGCGAACGCGGCGCGCGTGGGCTTCTCAATTCGGCGATTCACTCGCGGGTATCTCAGTTTTATTCGCACCCAGTTGTCGCCTTAATTATTTTTGATGGTTCGCTCTTCGCACTCTATTTAACTCCGCTGCTCGGCCATTTAATGGGCTCGCATGTGGGGCACGTCTTTATGAACTTTCATTTTCTGGCTGCGGGGATCCTATTCTTCTATTTGATTATCGGAGTAGATCCTTCCCCCCGCCGGATTCCTCATTTGGTTCGGATAGTTTTGCTCTTCGCAGCCATGAGCATTCACGCCTTTTTCTCTATCGCAATTATGTCAACGACGAGTTTGCTAGATGGAGGTTACTTTGCGTCCTTACATCGACCTTGGTGGACCGATCTGCTTACGGATCAACACACTGGAGGAGGTATCGGCTGGTCGATGGGTGAAGCACCGATCATCATCGCTCTCGTTGCACTCTTCGTTCAGTGGACCAGAGACGATGCCAGAGAGGCCAAGCGGTTAGATCGTGCCTCAGATCGGTCAGTAGCGAAAGGCGAGGACGATGACCTCGCAAAGTACAACGCGCGCTTAGCCACTTTAGCTAAGCGCGATGAGCAGAGAGGCACTTCTAGTCAGTCCAGCGTTTGACCCATTAGATGAGCTTCACGGCCAGGATGAGGGTGCTGTGGTTGGCGTTGGCACCGGCTATCACGGAACCGATAGGGATGCCGAACGGGTCGGCTGATGCATTATGTCTGCGCGCGAGGTTTGCGGGGCAGGTACCGCGGTAGATAGCGGCCGAGGATGGTTGCGCCGATCAGCCCGAACACCCCCATGATGCCGCTCGCCAGCGAAATCGATACAAGGGCGGTCAGGGTCGAGACGGCCAGTGGAGCCGCCGCACTTCCGGCATCGCCGGTAAAGCGCCACGCTCCGAGAAACGGTGCCGGATTATTTTTGTCGGCCAGATTCGAGCCGAGCGTCATTAACAGTCCGCTCCCGATGCCGTTGGCCAGTGACAGAACCACCGCGGCGGCGATGAACCACTCGACACGGTCAGGCACATCGTGGGTGAAGGCGAGCATGATGTGCCCGAGTCCCAGTCCGATCATGGAGGGCAGGGCAGTCCAGAGTAAACCGAAGCGGTCCATGACCTGGCCACTGGCATAGAACAGAGCGAAGTCGACCCCACCGGCCAAACCGATGATCAGGGCGGTATTCGTATCGTTGATGCCGATGCTCACCGCCCACAGCGGCAGAATCACCTGGCGGCTGGCCCGCATTGCCCCGTTCAGTGCGGCACCGCTGCCCAGCTTTACCAGCACATCGCGGGAGTTCCAGATCGTGTGGAACAGTCCGTGCGCCTCCTGCGCGACGAACTCCTCGCCTTCGCGGAGACCGGATCTGGTGCGCACTGATCCGAAGGTCGCCGCCGGATCGGGCAGGCTTAGCAGAACGAGCACTGCGCTGAGACTGGCGAAAATGTGAATCCAAAACGCTGCCTGCGTATTACCGGTCAGATGGATGACGGCTGCGCTGATAAACGGCCCGATGAAGTACCCGAGGCGAAAGGTCCCGCCTAGCGACGAGAGCGCCCTCGCCCGGTATCTGATCGGTACGAAGCTGGTCATGAAGGCGTGTCTGGCCAGGCTGAATACGGCGGTGGATAGGCCGATCACCAGGATCCCAAACCCCAGCACGACCGGATTCGGCGAGGCCATCGCCGTGATCAGACCGACGACACAGAGCAGTGCGGCGTAGACCATAGCGTTCCGCTCGCCGATTCTGCTGACCACCCAGCCGCTTGGGATGTCGCCGACAAGTTTTCCCACCGTGACCATCGCTGCTATCAGGCCGGCCACCGCCAGGCTCGAGCCGAGATTGTTGGCAACAGCCGGGATGATCGGGATGATGGCGCCCTCACCGATCGAGAAGAGCAATGTGGGCAGGAATGCAGCCAATGCCACCGAGCGAAGGGAGAATTGCCTGGGCGTATCTGTCACCCGCCAAGCGTAGTCGCGGGCTGAGCCAGCGGCGCACCGCGTCGCTAAAGACCGGATTGACTAGAAGGACCTATCTGTGGGCGCTCTAAGCGCGATGAGCGTCGAAACGGGTAATTCCGCTGGGGGTTGCAACCGCATTCACTCTGCGGTCGTGCTCTTCTTCTGGCAATTCGTCGTCACTGATCTCACCGTCATGCAGAAGAACAACGACCCAGGCACTGGCAGAGGCGATTGCTAGCGCCCGGTCGTAGCATCCGGCGCCCTGGCCCAGGCGAACTCCACGCCGATCGACTCGAAGCCCGGGCGCGATGATTACTTCAGCTTCGGCAATCGCATCGCTACCCAAGGGCTTTCTGGGTTCCCAGAGTCGACGACGCTCAATCAGCGATTCGTTGTCTTCCCAATTGCCCCAGTCCAGGGACCAATCCCGATTTACGATGGGAAGTAATAGTCGAACGCCTCTGTCGCGCAGTTCAGGAAAGATGCTCTGGGGCGCTGGCTCTTCATCTATTCCCCAGTAGGCGCTAATTATTTTGGCCGCCGCAACCTCGGGACTTTCGAGTAATTGTTTTGCGGCGCGGCCATCTCCACGCGTCTGCGCGCAGCGATAGGCACGACCGCTAGCTCTCAGATCAGACTTACGGCTCATAGAACTGATCGTCGCACCTTTCCCGGCTAAGGTGCGGATATGAGCGGAAACCGAGTGACTAAAGCCGTAATCCCGGCGGCTGGATTGGGAACGCGCTTTCTGCCGGCCACAAAGGCGATGCCAAAGGAAATGATGCCAGTAGTCGATAAGCCGGCGATCCAATATGTGGTCGAAGAGGCTGCGGCCGCGGGTTTATCAGACATTTTGATGATTACCGGACGGAATAAGCGACCACTTGAAGACCACTTTGATCGCTCGGTCGAGTTGGAAGCCCGGCTTAAAGAGCGGGGTGATCTGGCTGGTCTTGAACTCATTCACGCCGCTACTGATGTGGCCGCAGTTCACTTCGTTCGACAAGGCGACCCGAAGGGCTTGGGTCACGCAATCCTCACCGCCGCAACCTTTGTGGGCTCGGAACCTTTCGCCGTATTGCTTGGTGATGATTTGATTGATCCCCGCGATGCAATTTTGCCGAGGATGATTGAAGTTCAGGCCGAATTTGGCGGAAGTGTGATCGCGCTAATGGAGGTTTCGCCCGATGAGATCTCGCTTTATGGAGCAGCTGCGATCGAGCCTGGTACGGAGGCTGATGTCGTACGGGTGACAAGTTTGGTGGAAAAACCCGCGGCGGCAGAAGCACCAAGTAACTATGCCGTCATCGGACGATACGTTCTTAGCCCGGAGATTTTTGAAGTTCTCGAGAAGACGCCCCCTGGCAGGGGAGACGAGATACAACTTACGGATGCGCTCCAAGTGCTAGCTCAACGAGACGATCGTGGTGGACCAGTTCACGGAGTTCTTTTCAAAGGTCGTCGTTATGACACCGGTGATCGCTTAAATTACCTCAAGACCATTGTGCAGATCGCTTCAGAACGGAACGATCTTGGTCCCGAATTTTTAAATTGGCTAAAGGAATTTATTAGTGAAAAGCGTTGATCAACATTTAGCTGACTTACTCAGACTGGCCACTCCGTTAAGGCCGTTTGATATGCATCTTTTGGACGCGCACGATGCAACTTTGGCACAGGATATTTTTTCAACCGTAAATCTACCGCCTTGGGATAACTCGGCGATGGACGGGTATGGCGTTCAGTCCGACGATTTGCGTAATGCCAGCGAAGCAGATCCAGTGGAACTCATTGTTGATGGTGATATTGCCGCTGGCTCATCGCACCTCATTCAGGTTGTGAAGGGGCATGCGGTGCGGATAATGACTGGTGCACCAATTCCCCCAGGCTGCGATTCAATTGTTCCGGTTGAGTGGACAGATGGTGGAATCGAAACGGTGTCAATAACGCGAGCCCCAGTTCTCGGACAGCACATTCGTTACAAGGGCAGTGACATTGTCAGCGGAACTTTAATTTTGGAACAAGGAGTACGGTTGCATTCGGCGCAAATTGGGATTGCGGCAGCCGTCGGACTTGATCGCTTACCCACTCACCCCCATCCTCGAGTAGTTGTCCTATCTACTGGTGACGAACTAGTCGAGCCGGGATTGTTGCTCTCTCCCGGACAAATTTACGAGTCGAATTCCTGGATGCTCGCTGGAGCCGTTCGCGAGGCAGGAGGACTTGCCTTCCGGGTGGCCACGGTTTCCGATGATCATGTGCGCTTCATGCAGGCACTCGAAGATCAACTCGTACGCGCCGATCTGGTCGTGACTACGGGTGGCGTCAGCAAAGGTGCGTACGACACCGTCAAAGAAGTCCTGCAGCGTCTCGGCACTGTTCAATTTGAAACCGTCGCGATGCAGCCGGGCAAACCTCAAGGGTTTGGCACGATCGGTCCTGATGACACGCCGATTGTCACCTTGCCGGGAAATCCGGTAAGTGCGTATGTGAGTTTTGAAATCTTCGTGAGGCCAATGATTCGCCGAATGTTGGGCCTAAAGGAGATCTACCGCCCCATCGTTCGAGCCTCCGTCAGGAGCCCTGTTTCCTCGCCCATTGGGAAACGTTCCTTCGTGCGAGGCGTTATCGAAGTAGTCGATGGACGATATGTCGTCACTCCAGTTGATGGTCAAGGGTCGCATATGCTCGGCGCTCTTGCCCGCGCGAATGCGTTGATCGTCGTGCCCGAAGATATAGATCACGTGGCAATCGATGACTCCGTCGCGGTAATGATGTTAGGCGAGGCGTGAGATGAGTTTTTCGCATTTGAATCCGGCAGGCGAGGCACACATGGTAGATGTGAGTGCGAAAGAAATAAGTCTAAGAACCGCGATAGCCAGTGGCAGCGTGCGTGTGTCTAAAGAAGTTATCACCGCCCTTAGGGATGGCTCGGTGCCTAAAGGTGACGCCCTCTCTGTGGCCAGAATAGCGGGCATCCAGGCGGCTAAACGCACCTCAGATTTGATTCCCCTCGCGCATCCAATTGCCTTGCATAGCGTGATCGTTGAACTTGAAATTTCTGACGATAGCGTTCGAATTAAAGCTACTGTAAAAAATGCCGATCGCACCGGCGTCGAGATGGAGGCACTGACTGCCGTCAGCGTCGCAGCGCTCGCCCTGAT
>JANXYY010000159.1 GCA_025355805.1 Actinomycetes bacterium | reverse complement strand
CACCTACTACTTTGCCCCACAAAAATCATTTGCATCGGATGGCGGTTTATGGTTGGCCATCTTGAGCCCATCGGCGCTCGCGAGAGTCGCCAAGATTCACGAAAGCAAACGTTGGATTCCTGCTTCGTTGAATCTTCAGATCGCCATCGACAATTCACGACTTGATCAGACTTACAACACGCCAGCATTGGCGACACTCTTCCTTCTCAATAATCAGATCGAATGGCTCAACCAAAATGGCGGACTGGCGTGGGCGACTTCCCGCACTCGCGAATCTGCAAGGCACCTTTACAAGTGGGCCGAGAGCTCGACATTCGCTTCACCCTTTGTCACCAATCCTTCGATGCGCTCGAATGTCGTGGGGACCATTGATTTCGCTGATCATATTGACGCCTCGATCGTTGCAAAAGTATTACGCGCGCACGACATCGTTGACACAGAGCCATATCGCAAACTTGGTCGCAACCAACTTCGGATCGCCATGTTCCCAGCTATCGACCCGGCGGATATCCAAGCGCTCACCGCATGCATTGATCATGTTGTCGCTGAACTGACGAATTGATCGTCACCTAACCTCGATGAACCCTGCTGAACTTTTATGAGTCTCACTGAATCGCCGATCGCGTCGGAGACACCTTTCCGGCGGGATCGATTGACGCTCACGATGTACGGCCATCTCGCAATCTTTGGCTATTTTCTTTTTAGTTTCGGCCCCGCTCAACCACTACTACGTGACGAACAGGGCACTTCGCGTACCGTCGCGGCACTTCACGGTACGGCCCTGGCTCTTGGCGCAATCATTGCTGGATTATGGAATACCAGGCTCACCCACCGCTATGGTGCTGAACGCTGCACTTGGATCGGTATGTCAATCGCCGCCATCGGAATACTTGATTTGATCATTTTTAGGTCACTCCCATTCACGCTTTTGGGAGCGCTAGTGAGCGGCACCGGTGGATCAATCTCAGTGAATGGCACAACTTCCGTCTTCCATGATCACCTCCCGCAGAAACAGGCAGAAAAAGCGTTAGTGGAAGGAAACTCGGCAGCTGGATTCTTCGGTGCTTGCGGAACGACATTGATCGGCTTGCTCGTCGGCACACGTTTCGGCTGGCGCGGCGGACTTATCGTGGCCCTAGTCGGCATGGCGGCGGTGCGTTTGTTCATTTATCGCAAGTCAACTCAGATTCATATTCCAAATCCGAGCGGCCACTCGTCGGGTTCGTTGCCCCGGCGGTTTTGGATCGGTTGGATCTGCATCGTTACAGCTGTTGGAATTGAATTCGCATCCTCATTTTGGGCGGCGGCGCTAATTCGAGTGCGTACGGGAGCGAGTGCAAGTAATTCGACAATCACGGTGATGGTGCTCGCCTTGTGCATGGGCATCGGGCGTTACTTAGGTAGCCGGGGCCTGCATAAGGCTTCCTTGGATCGGCTTTTGATTCTCTTCCTAATCCTTACTGGCTTAGGTTTCTCAGTATTTTGGACTGCCAATTCGACGGCAGTTTCCTTTATCGGCCTCGGGCTCATCGGTCTGGGCGTGTCAATGCAGTACCCGCTGGCTATCAGCCGCTTAATAAGATTGAGCGATCATCGCCCTGATCTTGCACTGGGACGTGCTTCGCTCGGAGCCGGCGTCGCTATCGGATCTGCGCCTCTCATGCTCGGATTCTTAGGCGATCACATTGGAATCCAGAAGGCTTATCTATTAGTTCCAGCGATGGTAATTTTCGGCATCATCGCTGTTCTTTCCTCACCTACAGATAAGAAAGTTGACGCCGAAATGGATGCCGAGAAGTAGGCTCACGTCATGAAACCGCGCACTCGACGAATTATCACTCTCGTCGTCCTCATCGGATTAGTATTCCTAGTTGCGATTAATGGTCGTTAACTTCTAACTTTCCACGCGTCACAATTATTGCGACGAGCGCAGCCAGGATCGTAATCACTCCGCCAGTTGCGATTGCAAAACGAGGTCCGATTGACTGCCCAATCCAGCCAACCACCGGTGAACCGATTGGGGCTCCACCGAGAAATATTGTCAAATAAATTCCCATTACGCGCCCACGATTTTCTGGCGTCGAACGCAATTGCATCGTGGAGTTTGCTGTTATGAGCGTCGTCAGAATCATCGCTCCACATAGTGGCAAGATCAACACAAAGGTTAAAAACGTTGGCATTAATGAGGCAATCGTTTCCAAAACTCCAAAGATTAGCGCGGAACGCAGAACAAGAGTCGCGGTCGGTTTTCGTTCGAAACGCGCGGCGACGAGTGCTCCCGTTAACGAACCTAGCGCCACCGCCGCACTTAGCACACCGAATGCGGCTGCACCCAGGTGGAAAACTCGCGTGGCCATGAGTGCCGTCGTGAGTTGGAAATTGAGTCCAAAAGTAGCCATTAGCCCGACAACAAAGATGACCGCTTTCAAATCAGTACGGGCTCGCACATAACGGATCCCATCCGCAATTGTGACCTTGTCTCGATCATGAACCTTGTGGCGAATCAGATCTTCACCGTTCATCATTACCAGCGCACCAATAATTACGAGGAACGACGCGCCATTGATCAAGAAAGAGGGTCCAGTTCCGAACGCAGCAATCAACAATCCGGAAAGCGCGGGCCCGATCAAACGCCCGACATTGAAGTTGGCTGAATTGAGACTTACAGCGTTCGCCAAATCTTCACGACCCACCAGTTCGGCAACGAAACTTTGACGCACCGGTGCGTCAATCGCCGAGGCGATACCAAGCAGAAAAGCGAGTAAATACACATGCCAGCGGAGAACGTTTCCGGAGATTGCCAATACCCCAAGAATGAGAGCAAATAATCCGCCGGCAATGTTGGTGAAAATCAAGACTTTCCGCTTATCGAAACGGTCGGCGATCGCGCCACCTTGTAGGCTCAGGAAAAGTGCGGGCAAAAACTGCAGGCCAGTAACAAATCCCAGATCGATACCGCTATGGGTTAGTTGAAGAACCAGCCAATCCTGAGCGATTCGTTGAACCCAGGTTCCAATATTTGTCACGGTGCTTGAGATGAAGAAGAGACGGTAATTGCGATGTCGAAGAGATCGGAAAGTTCCTAACCGAATTGGTTCAATCTCCGATGCCTCGCTCATTCACTTCAGACTACTCCATCTTCATGGGAGTAGTCTGAGCCCATGATTGAGCGCAAACCCGATCCAGAACCCTATGTAGCGAACGAAGTGCGCATTATTGGTGCCGGAACCGTGGTGTGGGTTGTCGTCGGTTTAATCATGGCGTTGAGTGGTGCAACTTCAGACCACCTTTGGACGATTGTCGCAGGCGTGCTCATCGGTTTGAATGGGGTTCGAATCGCCTACAAGCGAAGAACAAAATCGAGAGCCGCTCAGCTTTCTAATTGACCAGCAATTCCGCGAAGTACCCGGCCAATTTGTTCGGATTCGACGGCGTTCGGATGCCGTCCATGACGAAGTCCATTACCGATTCGATCCAGAATTTTAATGGCGTCTTCCATGATGGCGGCTAGATCATCGGGAGCCATGCGATTCGCGGCGACCATCGAAACCGGAGGCTCGACAATTTTCACCGAAAGCGCTTGCGGGCCTCGCCGACCCTCGGCGACACCAAACTCCAATTTGGTCCCAGGCTTGATGGTGGTCACGCCTTCCGGCAAGGCTGAAGCCGCCAGGTAGACGTCTTCGCCTTCATCGGATGCGATGAAGCCAAAGCCCTTCTCGAGGCTAAACCATTTAACTTTGCCACTAGGCACTTTGCGCTCCTTGGTCAAGAAGAAGGTTACCTTGTCGAACCAGTTTGGCGGCGAACACTTACTTATTCGACGACGAGAGCCTGACTATGCGCCCCACATCCGTGATCAACAGAGACGACTCGAGCATCATCTGGTGCAAATTCATTGCTACATACGCCGAAGGCGGATCGAAGCGATCCTGCGATCGGAAGAAAGAAGCCGCAAGAGGCGCAGGGTAGAGGTGCGTTTATCGCGATCTCCGCTCCCGGCCCTCGATCAGCTGCATACCAACGCGTCGCTGCAGCGTCTCGACCCTCCGGGGACAGCAGGCGCACTCTTCCGAGCCCGAGTTCCCAAAGTTGGGTCAGGTCGAGTTCTTCGTCAGCTGGAAGCACGGCATAACCGGGAACAAGTCGCGGGTCATCGGCGTGAGTTGGCAAAATATCGCCGACCCCGAGATCTCCC
This sequence comes from Actinomycetes bacterium, assembly GCA_025355805.1. Classification (GTDB taxonomy): domain Bacteria; phylum Actinomycetota; class Actinomycetes; order Nanopelagicales; family Nanopelagicaceae; genus JANXYY01. Next base: position 3,661 of record JANXYY010000159.1, on the reverse strand, counting down.
GGCTGGACTCGTTGTTCATACGGAATCCAATCGGGCGCGCGTAGCGCCTCAGGGCCGGGGAGCAGAACGACATCACAAATCGTGACGGCATCAAGTGTGGTGACATCAATCGTTCGAGCGATCGTAACCGCCCATCGCCAGGCCGTATATCCAGGCAAATGAGCTTCGAAAAGATGGGTAGCTAAGCGCTCATCATCACTCTCGACGCCAACCCAGGCCCCGACGAGTTCGGCGCCGCCGGCCTCGGCGACCGCGGCATCTTGGGCTAGAGAGACAGCCGTGACTAGCAGGGCGTCAGGGGCTTGTGTCATAAGGGATAAGTCTAGTCTTCCGATGACGGAGGCCAAGAACGATGGGTGCATCATGAAGCCCGGGCTAGCCACGTTTCAAGCCAAGCAGGAAAAGTGGTGAGGTCGAAGAGGACGACGTCCGCTCCCTCTAGGCGGAGTTCATCGGCTGTACATGGCCCTGTCGCGACGGCGACGCTGGCGGCTCCGGCCGCTTTTGCCCCGCGCACATCTGCAGTGTGGTCGCCGACATAAATCACTGCACCCTCCTCAAGGAGCGCGCTGGCCTTGGCCTCGGCAAAGAGATCTCCACGGACCACATCAATCGGCAGATTCAAAAGGTCGACGATTATTTGCACCGCGCCAACAATTTTTGCGCTAACCACCATCACGCGGCCACCAGCATTACGAATCGCTGCAATGGATTCGCGAGCTCCTGGCATGACGGTGGTGATTGGGATTCCAATCTTCTTATACACCTCACGGTATCGGGCAACAGCTGGATCGATTTGTTCCGACGACATCCACATCGCAAATGCATCCCATAGTGGTATCCCAATGGTTTGAAAGATTTCAGCACGCGGCACCTGGATGTTTAGTTCGTCTAGAACTTTTTCAATTGTGAAAGTGATTCCATCCCTCGAATCGACCAACGTCATATCAAGATCGAAGCCGACCATAAATGCCATAAAGGAACTCCAACCTAACCTAACGAAACCTTACGAATGAAAGACGGGCAGAATAAGAATTGGGCCTCGACTTTCGTCGAGGCCCAATCGTCGAACTTTTTGAATGGGTTTGGACTAGAAGTCCATATCTCCGCCGCCTTGCATTGCAGGTGCTGAGCCCTTCGGCTCTGGCTTTTCTGCAATGACAACTTCGGTTGTGAGGAAGAGCGCTGCAATAGATGCGGCATTCTGGAGGGCAGAGCGGGTGACCTTCACAGGATCGATGATGCCTGCTTTGATCATGTCTACGTATTCTCCAGTCGAAGCATCGAGGCCGAAACCTGCTTCCAGGTGACGAACCTTCTCTACAACAACTCCACCTTCAAGCCCTGCGTTGATCGCAATCTGCTTGAGTGGTGATTCAACAGCGATCTCAACGATTCGGGCACCAGTTGCCTCTTCGCCTTCGAGCGCCAATTTGCTGAATGCAACCTTTGCTGCCTGAAGAAGGGCAACGCCACCACCGGCGACAATGCCTTCTTCGACTGCTGCCTTCGCATTGCGCACTGCATCTTCAATGCGGTGCTTGCGCTCTTTGAGTTCTACCTCAGTAGCTGCACCTGCCTTGATTACTGCAACGCCACCAGCGAGTTTTGCCAAACGCTCTTGGAGCTTCTCGCGATCGTAGTCGGAGTCACTCTTTTCGATTTCAGCCCGAATCTGGTTTACCCGGCCCTTGATCTGCTCCGCATCGCCTGAACCTTCAACGATGGTTGTTTCGTCTTTGGTGATTACGACTTTGCGAGCGTGACCAAGAAGGTCCATCGTGGTCGACTCAAGTTTGAGACCAACCTCTTCAGAGATGACCTGGGCACCCGTGAGGATCGCAATATCTTGGAGCATCGCCTTGCGGCGGTCACCAAAACCTGGCGCCTTCACTGATACCGAGCGGAAAGTGCCACGAATCTTGTTTACTACGAGAGTCGCGAGCGCCTCGCCTTCAACATCTTCGGCGATGATTGCAAGTGGCTTGCCAGACTGCATGACCTTCTCGAGAAGTGGGAGCAGGTCTTTGATCGAAGAGATCTTCGAGTTAGCGATAAGAATGTACGGATCTTCGAGAACTGCTTCCATCCGCTCCGGGTCGGTGACGAAGTAAGGACTGATGTATCCCTTGTCAAAGCGCATACCTTCAGTGAGCTCAAGCTCAAGTCCGAAAGTGTTGCTCTCTTCTACGGTGATAACGCCTTCCTTGCCAACCTTGTCCATTGCTTCGGCAATCATTTCGCCGATTGAGGTATCTGCAGCGGAGATTGAGGCGGTCGAAGCAATTTGCTCCTTGGTCACAACATCCTTGGCCATTGCGCGCAGTTCGTTAGAAACTGCTTCGACAGCCTTTTCGATACCGCGCTTTAGAGCCATCGGGTTTGCACCGGCAGCGACGTTGCGAAGACCTTCGCGAACTAGTGCCTGAGCAAGAACGGTGGCTGTAGTGGTTCCGTCGCCAGCGACGTCATCGGTCTTCTTGGCGACTTCCTTGACGAGCTCTGCACCGATCTTTTCGAACGGGTCTTCGAGTTCGATTTCCTTAGCAATTGAGACACCGTCGTTGGTGATTGTGGGGGCTCCCCACTTCTTCTCCAATACGACGTTGCGGCCACGTGGGCCGAGCGTGACTTTCACGGCATCTGCGAGCTGGTTCATACCACGCTCGAGACCCCTACGCGCCTCTTCATCAAAGACGATGAGCTTGGCCATGGGGAATTGATCCTCCAGGTTAACTGGCCGGTATTTGACGCCCGCGACGGGCGGTCCCTTGGGAGACCTCGCCTACCGACCTGATGGTTATCACTCTCACCCCGAGAGTGCTACCCCTAGATTGGCACTCGAACCGACAGAGTGCAAGCCGATAACGGCGGTCCAAATGACGTGCAGGGGACTACGGACGCCGAGTCTTGAGGCTAAATTTTGTGAGGTACTCATCGCGCGTCATTTCGAAAATGTCTTCTGGGCCATCTTCTTCATCAATCTGCACACCGACCGAGTGAAAACCGAATTTTTTGATGATTGCCTGAGAGGGCGTGTTGTCTGGGGTGACCGTATATCGCAGAGTTCTGACGAGTGGATCGCCAACCACCCAATCCCACATTCCTCGAAGTGCCTCTTGGGCATAGCCGTAACCACGGAATTCGGGTTCGATACCGAGTCCAATTTCGATCATGCCCTCAATATCCGGGCCTGAATGGAATCCGGAACTACCAATGATTTCTCCGACGTCGCGTAGCACGATCATCCGGAGCAGATATTTAGCAAGTTCAGGACTCTCTCTTATCCGCGGAATTCGATACGGCAGGGGTCCAGGTTCGGCGACCAAATGTCCATGGGGATTGCAAAAGCCTCGGTCGATCCATAACTCAGCATGGGCGCGATCGAGGGCGAGGAGTTCATACTCGTTCGGCTGGACCGCATGGAGATCGAGCCGAAGAGTCTGAATCAAGCGATCTTGAGCACTTCCATTCACGCTGCGGCTCCGGCTAATCGTCGATTAGGCAACTAAGTAAACGCTCTCCGCCTGCAGGGTTTTGTAGCCTTCCATCTGAATTGCGCTGTAGTGGAAGAACACCTTCGTACCTACCGCCATTTGATTAGCTCCTCACAACCCGGGTGAATGCGCAAAAAAACGAATCAGAGATCAAATCCGAGCCG